>JAEUOX010000340.1 GCA_016790475.1 Rhodoferax sp.
CGCGAGAACCTGCGCATGTCACAGGTGCTGACCAAGCCGGCCTTCGCGAATGCGGTGCGCCTGAACGCCGCGCTTGGCGGCTCGACCAACGCGGTCGTGCACCTGCTGGCGCTGGCTGGCCGGCTGGGTGTGGACTTCACGCTGGATGACTGGGACCGCTACGGCCGCGAGGTGCCCTGCCTGGTGAACCTGATGCCCTCCGGCCAGTACCTGATGGAGGACTTCTACTACGCCGGCGGCGTGCCCGCAGTGCTGCGCGAGCTGACGCCCTGGCTTGCGCTGGACCAGCCGACCGTCTCCGGGCAGACGATGGGCCAGTCGATCGCCGACGCGCGGGTGTTCGACCGCAAGGTGATCTTCGAGGCCGCCGCACCGTTCAAGCCGCAGGGCGGCATTGCCGTGCTGCGCGGCAACCTGGCCCCGAACGGCGCCGTGATCAAGCCCTCGGCCGCGACACCGGCGCTGATGCAGCACCGCGGCCGTGCGGTCACCTTCGAGGGCGCGGACGACCTGAAGAAGCGCATCCACGACCCGGACCTGGCAGTCGACGCCGACAGCATCCTGGTGCTGAAGCACTGCGGCCCACGCGGCTACCCCGGCATGGCCGAGATCGGCAACCTGCCGATCCCGGCCAAGCTGCTGCAGCAGGGCGTGACCGACATGGTGCGCATCTCCGATGCCCGCATGAGCGGCACCGCGTTCGGCACGGTGGTGCTGCATGTGGCGCCCGAAGCGGCCGCCGGCGGCCCGCTGGCGCTGGTGCAGACCGGTGACTGGATCGAGCTCGACGTGGCCGCGCGTCGCCTGCACCTGGATGTGCCCGAGGCCGAGCTGGCGCGCCGCCGGGCGGCATTGCCGGCCTTCGCGTCGCCCTACCAGCGCGGCTGGGAGAAGCTGTACGTGGACCATGTGCTGCAGGCCGACCAGGGCGTGGACATGGACTTTCTGGTCGGGGGCTCCGGCGACGCCGTGCCCCGGGAGTCGCACTGATGGTCCGGCGCCCGTCCGCCCCGCCCCCGCCCGCCGGCCGCGCCGGCGCCGCGGTGACGCTGCGCGACGTCGCGCTGGCCGCCCGCACGACGCCGATGACGGTCTCCAACGTGATCAACGGCCGCAAGGGCCAGGTCGGTGCCGAGATGATCGCCCGCGTGCTGGCGGCCTGCGAGCGGCTCGGCTACCGGCCGCATGCCAGCGCCCGGCAGCTGCGCACGCAGCGCCGCATGACGGTCGGCGTGATCATCGTGGACCCGTCTGCGCACTACCTGTCCGATCCGTTCACGGCGGCGATGCTGGCCGGGCTCAATGACGTGCTGCAGGTGGCCGGCTATTCGATCATGCTGCAGGGCGCCTCGCCGGCCGATCTGGCCACGCTGCCGCTGCTGCGCCGCATCGAGAGTGACGGCATCTGCCTGCTGACCTCCGGCGCCCCGGCACAGCGCCTGGCGATGATCCAGCAGGTGGCGGCGCTGGGCCAGCCGCTGGTGCTGATCCAGGACGAGCTGCCCGACAGCATCTCCGACGCCTGCGCGCTGCTGCAGGACGACCAGGGCGGCGGTGCCGAGATCGCGCGCCATCTGTTCGGGCAGGCCTGCCGCCAGGCGGTGATGCTGCTGCCCGCAGTGCCCTGGGCCGCGATGGAGCGGCGCGAGGCCGGCGTGCGCGCGGTGCTCGCCACGATGCCGAAGCCGCCGGCCTTCCATGTCGTGCATTGCGGCGACGAGGGTTTCGACGACACCCAGGCCGCGTTCGCGCAGCATGTGGCCCGGCATGGCCTGCCGGACGTCGTCATCGGCGGCAACGACCGCATGGCGATCGCTGCGATGAAGTACCTGCAGGCGCAGGGCTGCGCCGTGCCGGCCGATGTGCGCGTGACCGGCTTCAACGGCTTCGACTTCTGGCGGTATGCCAGCCCGGAGCTGACGACCGTCTTCTCGCCGGCGTTCCAGCTCGGAGAGGAAAGCGCCCGGGCGCTGCTCCGGCGCCTGGAGAGCGGCAGTTTCCCGGCGCGGCGGCGCGTGCTGCCGGTCGTGTTTGCGCCCACGGTCTCGTCGCAGGCGACAGCGCGCGCTGCGCCGGCCGCGGGCCCGGGCGGGTCGAAGAGGCACCGAAACGCCGCCAGCGCGCGGCATTTAACCAAGGAGTAGAGCTGATGACGACGATGCGGATCCCGATGAAGAGCCTCGCCCTGGCGAGCACGGCCGTTGTTCTTGCCGCTGCTGCGGGGCATGCCCAGGCCCAGGCGTTCCGGTGCCCGCGCACCGGCGGCGACCTGATCTATGCGCTGGAGTCCAAGGTGCCGGGGCTGGACCAGCACACCTCGAACGCCGGTGCCACGCGCAACGTGGCGCTGAACATCTACGAGTCGCTGGTCACCCGCGACGAGGCGATGAACCCGGTGCTGGAGCTGGCCGAGTCGATGACGGTGAGCCCGGATGGCAAGACCTACACCTTCAAGCTGCGCCAGGGCATCCAGTTCCACAACGGCAAGACGATGACCTCGGCCGATGTCATGGCCTCCTTCGACCGCTACAAGCGCGTCGGCGTGGACCGCTCGATCCTGGACCCGGTCGACAAGTGGACGACGCCGGACGCCAACACCTTCGTGATCACGCTGAAGGAGGCACGCCCGCTGTTCATCGAGGCGCTGTCCTCGTTCACGGTGCCGATCGTCATCGTGCCGTCCGAGAACGCGCAGGCACCGGCCCAGCAGCTGCCGGTCGTCGGCACCGGCCCGTTCAAGCTGGAGGAATTCCGCGCCGACAGCTTCGTGAAGCTGCGCCGCTTCGATGGCTACAAGCCCGACACCCGGCACAACACGATCACCGGCTACGGCGGCAACAAGCGGGCCTGCGTCGACACCGTCACGTTCCGGATGATGACCGAGCCGGCGGCCCGGACCGCGGCGCTTGAGGTCGGCGAGATCCATGCTGTCGAGGATGTGCCGGCCGCGTCGCAGAAGCGGCTGCGCGACAACAAGGCGATCAAGCTGGCGCGTCTGGAGACCTTCTGGATGAACGTGGCCTACCCGAACTTCTCGAACCCGCCGACCGACAACCCCAAGGTGCGCCAGGCGATGCTTGCTGCCATGGACTTCGAAGAGATCATGGAGGCCGCCCACGAGGGGCAATACAAGCTCAACCCGGGCTTCCAGTTCCCGGGCCAGCAGTACTACACCGAGGCTGGCAAGGAGTTGCTGAACCAGAAGAACCGCGCCCGGGCCCGCCAGCTGCTGCAGGAGGGCGGCTACAAGGGCGAGAAGATCGAGCTGCTGACCAACCGCGACTTTCCGGTCATGTACAACACCGCGCTGGTCATGGCCGAGCAGCTCAAGGCGGCCGGCATGAATGCCGAACTGGTGGTGCTGGACTGGCCGGCCGCGCTGCAGCGCAGCCAGAAGGAGACCACCGGCTGGAACGTGTTCTACACCGGCTGGATCACCGTGATCGCGCTGGGCGGCCCGCAGACGCTGCGCCAGATGGCCGAGCCCAACCCGGTCTACAAGCCGAAGGACAACAAGGTCGACCCCGGCTACATGGCGGCCTTCAACGAGATCAACACCGCACCGACGCTGCAGGCGCGCCAGGCCGCGTTCGCGAAGGCCCAGCGCATCGCGATCGACCAGGTCATGGCGATCCCGTTCGGCGTGGCGCCGAAGACGCAGGCGGTGCGGGCCAACGTGGAGGGCTACAAGGCCTACTACACGCCGCGCCTCTCCAACGTCTGGCTGACGAACTGAGCGTGATGCAGCAGGGCCGGCCGCCGCACGGAGATGCACGGGCATGATGGCGTATTGCCTCAAGCGCCTGCTGCAGTGCATTCCGCTGCTGCTGCTGGTCAGCCTGCTGTCGTTCGGGCTGATCAAGCTGGTGCCGGGGGACCCGGCCGTCGTGATGGGCGGCACCAACGCGACGGCCGCCGAAATCGACACCATCCGCAAGAACCTCGGGCTGGACCGCCCCTTCCATGTCCAGATCCTGAGCTTCTACGGCAACCTGGCCCAGGGGGACCTGGGCCGCTCGCTGATGCTGGGCCAGCCGGTCAAGCAGGCGATCCTGGAGCGCATCCCGGCCACCGTCACGATCGCGCTGTACTCGATGCTGCTGACGGTGCTGGCCGGCCTGGCGATCGGCGTGCTGGCGGCGCTGCGGCACAAGACCTGGGTCGACCAGACGGTGATGACGGTGGCGCTGATCGGCGTGTCGCTGCCCAATTTCTGGCTCGGTCTGGTGCTGATCCTGGTGTTCTCGGTGCATCTGGGCTGGCTGCCCACCGGCGGTTATGTCGAGCTTTCGGCCGATCCGCTCGGCTGGCTGCGCAGCGCGACGCTGCCGGCGCTGTCGCTGGCGATGCTGCAGATCGGCCTGCTGGCGCGCATCACGCGCTCGGCCATGCTGGAGGTGCTGCGGCAGGACTACATCCGCACCGCGCGCGCCAAGGGGCTGTCGGAGTGGGCGGTGATCGCCCGCCATGCGATGGCCAACGTCGCGATCCCGGTCGTGACGGTCGTGGGCCTGATCTTCTCGGTGCTGCTGTCGGGCTCGATCATCGTCGAGACGGTGTTCTCGGTGCCCGGCATGGGCGCGCTGCTGGGCAACGCGATCCTGCGTCGGGACTACCCGATGATCCAGGGCGGCCTGCTGTTCGTCGCCACGGCGCTGATGCTGCTGAACATCCTGGTCGATGTGGCCTATGCCTGGTTCGACCCGCGCGTGCGCGTCGGCGGGGGGCACTGAGATGGCACAGGCAGGCAGGGCGGTGCGTCGTTCGCTGTGGCTGGGCACGCTGGGCCGGCTGCTGCGGCACCGCGCCTTCGTGATCGGTGCGCTGCTGTTCGGCGCGATGGTGCTGCTGGCGCTGCTCGGCCCCTGGCTGGGCAGCGGCGACCCGAACAAGCTCGCGGTGCGTTTCCGCTTCCAGCCGCCGTCGATGGACCACCTGCTGGGCACCGACAACCTGGGCCGCTCGATGCTGAGCCGGGTGATCCATGGCGCGCAGCTCAGCCTGATGATCGGCCTGTGGGTCGTCGTGCTCAACGCGGTGTTCGGCGTGCTGCTGGGCGCGGTGGCCGGCTATTTCTCGCGGCTGGACGGGCCGCTGATGCGCTTTGCCGACGCGCTGATGGCCTTCCCGTCGGTGCTGCTGGCCATCGGCATCGCTGCCGCGCTGGGGCCGTCGACGTTCACCGTGGTGGTGGCGCTGGCGGTCGTCTACATCCCGCGCACGGCGCGCATCCTGCGCGCGTCGGTGCTGGTCGTGCGCGAGCTCGACTATGTGCATTCGGCGCGGGTGTCCGGTGCCACGCATGCGCACATCCTGTGGCGCCACATCCTGCCCAACAGCATGGCGCCGCTGATCGTGCAGCTCAGCTTCGTGTTCGCCTATGCGGTGCTGTCGGAGGCGGTGCTGAGCTTCCTGGGGCTCGGCGCCCCGCCGACGCAGCCGAGCTGGGGCATCCTGATCGCCGAGGGCCGCGGCTACATCCGCGAAGCCTGGTGGCTGACCTTCATGCCGGGCGCGGCCATTGCGGTGACGGTGCTGGGTGTCAACCTGCTGGGCGACGGGCTGCGCGACGTGCTCGATCCCCGCCTCAAGATCGAGCAGGGCTGATGGGCGAACCCTTGTTGTCCGTGCGCGGGCTGGTCACCACCTTCCGGACCGAATCCGGCGTGTTCCGCGCCGTGGATGACGTCAGCTTCGATGTCGGGCCCGGCGAGGTGCTGGGCATCGTCGGTGAGAGCGGCTCCGGCAAGAGCGTCACCGCGCTGTCGATCCTGGGCCTGCTGCCGGACCCGCCGGGCCGCATCGCGGCCGGCTCGATCCGCTTCGACGGGCGCGAGCTCGTCGGCCTGTCGAAGAAGGACCTGCGCGCCTTGCGCGGCCCGTCGATCGGCATGATCTTCCAGGAGCCGATGACCTCGCTGAACCCGGTGTTCCGGATCGGCGACCAGATCATCGAGACCATCCGGGCGCATGAGCCCGTCAGCAAGGCGCAGGCGCGCCAACGTGCGATCGGCCTGCTGGACCGGGTCGGCATCGCGATGGCGCAGCGGCGGCTGGACGACTACCCGCACCAGCTCTCCGGCGGCATGCGCCAGCGCGTGATGATCGCGATCGCGCTGGCCTGCGCACCCCGCCTGCTGCTGGCCGACGAGCCCACCACGGCGCTGGATGTGACGATCCAGGCGCAGCTGCTCGACCTGCTGCGCGACATCCAGCGCGACACCGGCATGGCGGTCGTGATCATCACGCACAACATGGGTGTCATCGCGGAGTTCGCCGACCGGGTGCTGGTCATGTATGCCGGCCGGGTGGCGGAGCAGGGCGGGGTGGATGCGGTGTTCACGACGCCGCGCCATCCCTACACCCGCGGCCTGCTCGGCTCCACGCCGAGCCTGGAGCGCGACGAGCCGCGGCTGCCGACGATTCCCGGCGTGCTGCCGCAGCTCACCGAGGTGCTGCCGGGCTGCCGCTTCGCGCCGCGCTGCGGCCTGCGCACCGCTGCCTGCGAGCAGGGGCGCCCGCCGCTGGCGGATGCCGGCGAGGGGCAGCAGGCGGCGTGCCTGCACTGGCAGGCGTCGGCGCCGGAGCTTGCTCGATGAGTGCCGTGGCACCGCTGGTCGTCGTTGAGGGCCTGACCAAGCACTACCCGGTGCGCGAGGGCCTGCTGATCCCGCGCGAGGTCGGGCGCGTGCGCGCGGTGGACGGCGTGTCCTTCCAGGTTGCCGAGGGCGAGACGCTGGGCCTGGTCGGCGAGTCCGGCTGCGGCAAGTCGACGGTCGCCAAGCTGCTGGTGCGGCTGGTCGAGCCGACGGCGGGCAGCGTGCGCATCGACGGCGTCGACCTGGCGGCGCTGGACCCGGCGGCGCTGCGCAGTGCGCGCCGCGCGCTGCAGATCGTGTTCCAGGACCCGCAGGCCTCGCTGAACCCGCGCATGCGGGCCGAGGACATCGTCGTCGAGCCGCTGGTGATCCAGGGTGCGCAGCGCGGGCCGGAGCTGCGCCGGCGCGCGGCCGAGCTCCTGGAGATGGTCGGCCTGTCGGCCGCGCAGGCCGGCTCCTACCCGCATGAGTTCTCCGGCGGCCAGCGCCAGCGGCTGGGCATCGCGCGGGCGATCGCGCCGAACCCGCGCTTCATCGTCTGCGACGAGGCGGTGTCCGCACTCGACGTCTCGGTGCAGGCCCAGATCATCAACCTGCTGCAGGACCTGCAGCGCGACCTGAGGCTCAGCTACCTGTTCATCTCGCACGACCTGTCGGTCGTCAAGCACATCAGCGACCGCGTCGCGGTGATGTACCTGGGCAAGATCGTCGAGATCGCCGACAAGCGCAGCCTGTACCGGGCGCCGGTCCACCCCTACACCCGCGCGCTGATCGCGTCGATCCCGGTCGCGCATCCGCGGCTGCGCCAGCCGCGCACGCGCCTGGCCGGCGACCTGCCCAGCGCACTGGCGCCGCCGCCGGGCTGTGCCTTCCACACCCGCTGCGCGCATGCCGGTGACGCCTGCCGCAGCCAGGTGCCGCCGCTGCGGCCGCTGGGCCCGCAGCGCCTGGTGGCCTGCCATTTCGCGGAGCGCTTTGCGCCCGCGTCCGATCCACCGCCCCCCTGAGGAGATGCCATGATCAGCGACGAGGATGTAGCGCGCTACCAGCGCGACGGGTATCTGGTGATTCCGGATGTGTTGTCGGCCCGGGAGGTGGACGACCTGCGCCGCGCCACCGAAGCCCAGGTGGAGCGCTCGCGCCAGGCCAGCGCCCACACCGACGTGTTCGACCTGGAGCCGGGCCACAGCGCGAGCCAGCCCCGGCTGCGGCGCATCAAGTCGCCGCACCTGCAGGATCCGGCGTATGCCCGCATGGTGCGGCACCCCGGCATCGTCGCGGTGCTGTGCAGGCTGTGGGGCCCGAATGTGCGCTTTGACCAGTCCAAGCTCAACCTGAAGGCGGCCGGCTTCGGCTCGCCGGTGGAGTGGCACCAGGACTGGGCCTTCTACCCGCACACCAACGACGACCTGGCGGCGGTCGGCATCATGATCGACGACTTCACGCCGGACAACGGCTCCATGCTCGTGATCCCGGGCAGCCATACCGGGCCCATCTACGACCACAACACCAACGGCGTGTTTGTCGGTGGGATCGACCCCTCCACCAGTGGCATCGATTTTTCCAAGGCCGTGATGTGTACCGGACGGGCCGGCTCGATCACGGTCCACCATGCGCGGCTGCTGCATGGTTCCTCGGCCAACATCTCCGGCCAGCCGCGGCGCTTCCTGCTGCACCAGTACCGCGCGGGTGATGCCTGGCCGCTCGTGCACCGGCCCGCCAGCTGGGAGGCCTGGACGTCCCTGCTGGTGGCCGGCGAGGAAACCCTGGAGCCGCGCATGACCGCCGTGCCCGTGCGCCTGCCCTACCCCGCTTCTGCTGCGCGGCTGGAAACCTTGTACGAGATGCAGCTCGATCTGGGCACGCGGTACTTCAAGCGCGCCGACGAAGCCGCGGGCGCCGGCGTCTGACGGCGGGAGGCCCGCCGTGCGCATCACCGCCGTCGATCCCATCCTGCTGCAGGGCAGCCAGACCTACCATGCCTCGGCGAGCGGCACCGAGGCCACCGACAACGGCGACTGGCAGCTGATCATCAAGGTCTCGACGAACGAAGGCCTGACCGGCTGGGCCGACGTCGAGACGCTCGGCCCGGCCGCGGTGGCCATCATCGCCGGCCAGGGCATGGCGATCCTGGGCTTCAAGACGCTGGGAGAATTGCTGGTGGGCGAGAACCCGCTGGACACCGAGCGCCTGTGGGACAAGCTCTACATCGGCAGTGCCTACTACGGCCGGCGCGGCATCGCGATGCAGTGCCTGTCGGCGCTTGACAACGCGTTGTGGTCGATCCGCGCGCAGGCCACCGGCGTGCCGATCGCGACGCTGCTGGGCGGGCGCCGGCACGACCGGGTGCTGGCCTACGCCTCCACGCTGTTCCGCGAGACACCCGAGGGCATGGCCGACGCGGCCCGCGCCTATGTGGAGCGCGGTTTCCGGGCCGTGAAGTTCGGCTGGGGCGTGTTCGGGCAGGACCCGGGCCGCGACCGCGAGCTGGTGGCCGCCGCGCGCGAGGCGCTGGGCCCGGAGCGGCACCTGCTGGTCGACCCCGGCTGGTACCCGGCCGGCTGGACACGGCCCGGCCCGATGCGCAGCCTGCGCGAGAACATCGCGCTCTGCGAATGGCTGGCCGACTACGACGTGGGCTGGGTCGAGGACTTCATCCACCCGGAGCACTTCGCCGAGTACGCGACGGTGCGCGCGCACAGCCCGGTGCCGGTGGCCGCCGGCGAGCAGGTGGCCACGCACTGGGAGTTCGAGCGCTTCATCGGCGACGGCTGTGTGGACGTGATCCAGCCCGACCTGTCGCGCTGCGGCGGCCTGACGGTGGCGCGCCGGGTGGCGCAGATGGCCCACGACGCGGGCATCGACCTGGTGCCGCATTCCTGGCTGACGCATCTGCTCACCGGCTACTCGCTGCAGCTGATCGCCACGCTGCCGCGCGCGCGCTTCGTCGAGTTCAATGTGTCCCAGAGCGCGCTCACGCGTGGCATCGCACCGGCCCGCTTCACGCTGGAGGCGGACGGCTGCATCGCCATTCCCGACAGCGTGGACATGGGCGTGCGGGTGGACGAGGATTTCATTGCCGCGCACCGCGTCAACTGACGCGCGGCGGCGCACGAACGGAGGCCCCGGATGACGGAACGACAGATCTGCCGACCGCACGAACTCGACCTGCACAGCCCGGGCCGGCGCGACTACTGGGTGGCGCTGGAGCACGACTCGATCTGGGGCGACCACCTGATCCCGTTGACGGTGTTCGTCGGCCCGCAGGCGCGCGACGGCGAGGGCCTGGTTGCGTTCGGCTCCAACCACGGCAACGAGTACGAAGGGCCGATGATCCTGCGCCGGATGATGCGCACGCTGGATCCGGCCGACGTGCTGGGCCGCATCATCCTGGTGCCGGTGCTCAACGTCGCGGCCTTCCGCGCGGCAGCGCGCGATTCCGCGCTGGACGACCATGTCAACCTGAACCGGGCCTTCGTCGACGGTGCCGGCTCGGCGCCGGGCATCAAGGGCATCACGCATCGCATCGCGGCCTTCGTGCGCGCCAGCCTGTGGCCGCAGGTGCATGTGGTGCTGGACCTGCATGCCGGCGGTCAGGTCGCGCGCTTCCTGCCGCTGACGAGCTTCCATGCGGTGGACGACCCGCAGCAGATGCGCCGCATCGAGGACACTGCGCGCTGGTTCGGCACGCCGCTGGTCATCACCTACCAGAACGAGTCGCCGGGCCTGCTGTCCAGCGAGGCCGAGCGGCTGGGCAAGATCACGGTCGGCTGCGAGCTGGGCTGGGGAGGCGCCGTCAGCCCGGCCGGCGTGCGCTACGGCTGCCAGGGTGTGCGCGCGGCCGCGATCCACCACGGGCAGCTGCGCGGCAGCGTCGTGCCCTTTGCGCACCATGCGGACGGGACGCAGGTGCGCGCCGAGATGATCGAGCGCGACTGCTTCACGGTGGCACCGTTCGCCGGCCACTACGAGCCGCTGCTGGAGTGCGGTGCCCGGGTACGCCGGGGCGACACCGTGGCGTTGCTGCACGACTTTGAGCGCATCGACCTGGAGCCCTGGCCGGTGCGTGCCGGCGTGGACGGCATCGTCATCGCGCAGGCCTGGGGTGCGCCGGTGCTGCAGGGGCAGCATGTGCTGGTCACCGGGCGGATCGTGCCCTTCGCCGGCGGCTGAGGCACACTCGGGCCTTGCACACCTGCTGAGAACCCTGGCATGACCTCCTCGCTCCCGACCCTGCTGGTGCTGGCCGACGGCACCGAACCCCAGCTGCGCATGCTGGAGCCCTACCGGGACCGCGTGCGCATCGTCATCGGCCCGACGCTGGCGTCCGTTGCGGATGCCGCACCGGCGGCCGATGCGCTGCTGCTGTGGACCGCCAGCCGGGACCTGGTGCAGCAGGTGTTCGCGCAGGCCCCGCGTCTGCGCTGGGTGCACTCCCGCTCGGCCGGGCTGGACAGCCTGCTGTTCCCGGCCCTGGTCGACAGCCCGGTGCCGCTGACCAACAGCAGCGGCGTCTACAGCCGCTCGCTGGGCGAGTTCGTCGCACTGGGCGTGCTGTTCTTCGCGAAAGATCTGCACCGCATGCAGCGCAACCAGGCCGCCGGGCGCTGGGCGCCGTTCGACGTGGACATGGCCGAGGGCAAGACCATGGGCATCGTCGGCTACGGCGACATCGGGCGTGCCGCCGCCCGCCTGGCCAAGGCGCTGGACATGCGGGTGCTGGCGCTGCGCCGCCGACCGGAGCAGTCGCGGGGCGACCCGCTGGTGGACGAGGTGATGGGCAACGAACGGCTGCTCGATCTGATGGCCCGCTCCGACTACGTCGTCGTCGCTGCGCCGCTGACGCCGGACACCCGCGGCCTGGTCAGCGCGCAGGCCATCGCCGCGATGAAGCCGGACGCGGTCATGATCAATGTCGGCCGCGGCGCGATCATCGACGAGCCGGCGCTGATCGACGCGCTGCGTCACAAGCGCATCCGCGGTGCCGCGCTGGATGTGTTCGCCGAGGAGCCGCTGCCCCCGGGCCACCCGATGTACGGGCTGGACAACCTGCTGCTGTCGCCGCATTGCGCCGACCACACCCGGACCTGGATCGACGACGCGATGGTGTTCTTCACCGGCAACCTGGAGCGCTTCCTGCGCGGGGAGCCGCTGCGCAACGTCGTGGAAAAGCGGCTGGGGTATTGAAGCCCTGCGCGCCACCCCTGCACCGGATGCGCCTGCCTTGACGCCCGCCCGCGCGCTGAGCGCGACGGCTTTCGTCACGCTGCTGCTGATCGCGCTGATCATGGGGGCCAACCATGTGGCCGCCCGCATCGCGTTCAACCATGGCACCGACGTGGCCACCGCGGTGCTGTTCCGCAGCGGTGTCACGGCGCTGGTCGTGGCCCTGCTGGTGCGGCTGCAGGGTGTGCCGGTGCGGTTCGCGCCGCGCCACCGGCGCATGCTGCCTGCCATCGGCCTGCTGATCGGCTTGCAGAGCCTGTGCCTGTATTCCGCGGTCGCGCGGCTGCCGGTCGCATTGGCGCTGCTGGCCTTCAACACCTTCCCGATCTTCACGGCCGCCTGGGCCTGGCTGCTCTACAGGGACCGGCCCGCGCCGGCGCTGCTGCGGGCGATGCCGGTCATCCTGCTGGGCCTCACGCTCGCGCTGGACGTGTCGGGCGCCGCTTCCGGGTTGGGTGCCGCCGGCCAGTGGGGGCGCATCGGTGCCGGCGTGGCCTTTGCGCTCGCGGCGGCCGCCAGCTTCGGCCTGGCCCTGGTCTGGACCCAGCACGAGGCGGCGGATGTCGACGGCCGGGTGCGCACCGTGACGACGATGGGGATGTCCTGCCTGGCAGCGCTGCTTGCGGTCGGTGTGCAGGGTGGCCTGCACCTGCCGCAGGCGGCCCAGGGCTGGTGGGGCCTGGCGGCGCTGACCAGCCTCTATGGCACCGGCTTCACGCTGATGTTCACCGTGCTGCCGCGCCTGGGCGTCGTGGGCAACTCGGCGATCCTGAACGTCGAGCCGGTGTTTGCGCTGGTGCTGGCCTGGCTGGTGCTGGGGCAGTCCATCGCGCCGGTGCAGGTGGCCGGGGCGCTGCTGGTCGTGGGGGCGGTGGTCGTGCTGGGCTTGCGCAAGAGGGGGTGAGCCCGCCTGGCAGCGGCCCCGGGGCGCATCAGGCCGCCATCCGCGCGATCCGGGCCTCGAAAGCCAGCATCTGCTGTGCCGGCAACTGCCTGGTGGCCGCCGGACCAGGCACCAGCCCGGATGCCGCGACGCGCATCGTCACGCAGCGGTTGACGGCGCTACGGGGCGGCGCGGCCTTCGCCATCGAGAACCGCTCCGGCGCCGCACCCGACGGCTCCACGCTGCTGATGGCGGTGACGGCCGTCTGGGGAGTCAACCCGCATGTCCACAAGCGGGTCGGCCCGGAGCCGATCAGGGGGCTGGCGCCAGTGGTGCAGATCGACTTCAGCCCCGCGTTCATGGTGCTGCAGGACGCGGTGCCGGCGCGTACGCTGCCCGAGTTCATCGCCCATGCCAAGGTCCAGCCCGGACGTCTCAACGACGGCTCGGTCGGGCCGGGATCGATCCACCACCTGCTGGCCGAGCGCTTCAATGCGCAGGCGGGCGTGCAGATGGTGCATGTGCCTTACAAGGCTGGCACGCAGATCACCGCCGGCCTGATGGGGGGCGAGATTCAGGTCACTTTTGGTGGCTACGGCACCGTGCTGCCGGCGATCCAGGCGGGCAAGGCGCGGATGGTCGGCGTGGCGACCGAGCAGCGGGACCCGACGCCGGTGTCCACGCCGGAGCAGCTTGCGCGGGTGGTGCGCAACGACTACGAGCAGTTCGGGCGGATCATCAAGGACATCGGCATCACGCCGGAGTGAGATGGTCGCCCGTGCATTGCCGGCAGCAACACCCGGCCCGCAACCGCCGCAGGAGGCGGACTTTCCACCGGGCTGTGCCGTCGTGTTCGGCGGAAGTGGTGGCATCGGCGCCGCCATCTGCGAGGAACTGGCCCGGCGCGGCGTTCCGCTGCTGCTGACCTACCGAGCCCGGCGGGACCGGGCGCAGGCGCTGGCCGACAGCCTGCGTACCGCGTCGGTCGCCGTTGACATCCACCCGGTCGAGATGACCGAGCGGGCCTCGGTGGCGGCGGTGCGTCAGGCAGCACGGCAGGCCCATGGCCGGGTGCACACGGTCGTTCTGGCCACCGGCTCGGACATCTCGATGACCTATGTGGCCGCGATCGACCCGGACGAGTGGCTGCGCACCGTGCATGCGGACCTGACCGGTGCGCTGCACGCCATCGCCGCGGCCCTGCTGCGCGGCGTCGCACGGGAGGAGGGACGCTTCGGCATCCGCGCCAACACCGTGGCGCCCGGTGTGCTGGACGGCGGGCTGTTCGACCGGCTGGCGCAGCAACTGGACACGAACTACCTGGCGGCGATCCGGCACAACACCGCGCTGCGGCGCTTCGGGACCCTGCAGGAAGTGGCCCGGGCGGTCGCATTTCTGGCCTCGCGCGATGCGAGCTGCATCACCGGGCAGCGGCTGGTGGTGGATGGGGGGTATGCGGTCTGAGGGTTCCCGCTGCGGGCGGGGCGCCACTCGTTGTCAGGTCAAGCGCCCCGATTGACATGCGACCATATGAGATCCAAAATGGTTGCAATAGTCATCAAGGATCCATTATGGCCAACATTTCCATCAAGGACGTGCCGGAAGCATGGGCTGAAGCATTGCGCCAACGGGCGGCGCGCAACCATCGATCGCTCCAGGGTGAACTCATGGCTCTGCTTGAGCAGGCCGTTCTGGGCGACTCCCAGGCCGTGCCTTCCGCGGAGTCGTCGGCCCATCCGTCCGCCAGAGTGGTCGGTTGGGACGCGCGCGCCTATCCCGTCGTCCAACAGGGCTGGAAAACAGTCGAGCAGGTCGTCGCTGAACTGCGGGCCAAATACCCTGAGCCTGTCACCGACGCCCCGCTGGCGGTAGACATCATCCGTGCCGATCGGGACGCCCGTTGAGCCGCCAGCTGTTCATCGCCGAGCCGCCCGCGCGCTACCAGGTACGGACACCGTTGGTGGTGGACTGCAGCACGCTGGCAGGTCTGGTGTTCCACGAAGCCTGGCAGGCGCAGGCGGCTGGGCGCATTGCGGGCAAAGCATTGCATGCACCGGCACTGTTGCCTTTTGAGTTGCTCAGCGTCGCCGCCAAGAAGCAGAAGGCCGGCCGCGCCGACATTGCCGCCGATGGCTTGCGGCTGTTTGGCCAGATGGGCGTGGAGCTCCATCCGGTCGAACCAGCGCCCGTCCTTGCACTTGCCATGCAGTACCAGCTCTCCACCTATGACGCTGCCTACCTGTGGCTCGCTGCCGAGATGAGGGCACCGCTGGCCACCTTCGATGAAAAGCTGGCTCGTGCGGGGCAGGCGCATCTGGAGGGGCTTCCATAAGCCTGTCATCCGGACGCCGGGTCGAGCCCGGGCTGCCGAAGCTTCCTGCGATGGCAGCAACGGGCTCAGCAGAGCCATCCTGCATGGCGGTCGGCAGATTGCAGGATGGCACCCAATGGACGGCTCCCCGGGCGTTCCGTCACATGCGTCAAAATGCGCGACGGCCCCGCGCTACACCCGTTGCAGGCGGCCACCCCCCAACCAGACGAGGTCCCCACCCATGGTCAGCCGCCCCCGCACCGCCGCCCGGCCCCACCCCGCCGTTGCTGCCATCGAGAAGTCCGACGCCCCCAAGGTCAAGGTGGCTGTCAGCGACATTGACGGCATCCTGCGCGGCAAGTACCTGCACCGCGACAAGTTCCTCGGGGCGGCCGAGCCCTATCCCAAGGGCGGCTTCGGCTTCTGCGACGTGGTGCTGGGCTGGGACATGATGGATGTCACCTACGACAACACCACCGCGACCGGCTGGCAGCACGGCTTCCCGGATGCGCTGGCCCGGCTGGACCTGGACACCGCGCGCCGCGTGCCCTGGGACAACAACGTGCCCTTCTTCCTGGGCGACTTCGTCAACGCCGACGGCACGCCGCACGCGCAGTGCCCGCGCCAGGCCCTCAAGCGGGTGCTGAAGCGGGCCGAGAAGATGGGCCTGCAGGTGATGACCGGCATGGAGTTCGAGTGGTTCAACTTCCTCGAAACGCCGCACAGCTGGGCCGCCAAGAATGGCGTCGGCGCGCAGCAGCTCACGCCGGGCATGTTCGGCTATTCGCTGCTGCGCATGAACGAGCACCGCGATTTCTTCAACGCGCTGATGGACGACATGCTGGCCTTCGGCGTGCCGATCGAGGGCCTGCACACCGAGACCGGACCGGGCGTCTACGAGGCGGCGATCGGCTTCTCCGAGGCGCTGGAGCAGGCGGACCGCGCGGCGCTGTTCAAGACCGGCACCAAGGAGATCGGCCAGCGCTTCGGCATCATGCCCAGCTTCATGGCCAAGCCCAACCAGAGCCTGCCGGGCTGCAGCGGGCACATCCACCAGAGCCTGTCGGACGGCAAGACCAACCTGTTCTATGACGCGAAGAGCCCGCGCAAGATGAGCAAGCTCTTCGAGAGCTACCTCGCCGGCCAGGTGGCCTGCATGATGGAGTTCGCGCCGATGATCTGGCCGACGATCAACAGCTACAAGCGGCTGGTCGACGGCTTCTGGGCGCCGGTCAAGCCGACCTGGGGCCTGGACAACCGCACCGCGAGCTTCCGGGTCATTGCCGGCAGCCCCAAGGCCACCCGGCTGGAGACCCGCTGCCCCGGCGCCGACGTCAACCCCTACCTGGCGATGGCGGCCGTCATCGCGGCCGGCCTGCATGGCGTCGAGAAGGGCCTCAAGCTCACCGCGCCACCGATCACCGGCACGAATGTCGGCGGCGAGCACATCCCGCGCGCACCCCGCACGCTGATCGAGACCACCCGGATCTTCCAGCAGTCGACAATCGCCCGGGACTGGCTCGGCGACGGTTTCGTCGACCACTTTGCCGCCACCCGGGACTGGGAATGGCGTCAGTGGCTCGACGCCGTGACGGACTGGGAAATGAAACGCTACTTCGAAATCATCTGACGCTGACCGGACCGAACCCCATGAGCATCCACTCCTTCGCCTTCCCCACCCCCATCCAGTTCGGCGCCGGCGCGCGCAAGCTGGTGGGCCCGCATCTGCTGGCCGCCGGCTGCAAGCGCCCGCTGATCGTCACCGACCGGGCGCTCGGCGCGCTGCCGGTGCTGGCCGAGTTCCGCAGCCATCTGGCCGGCCTGGACGTGGCGGTGTTTGCCGGCGTGTTCGGCAATCCGACCTGCAGCCAGGTCATGGACGGCGCGGCCGCGTTCAAGGCGCACCTGGCCGACTGCGTGATCGGCTTCGGCGGCGGTGCCGCGCTGGACGTGGCCAAGATCGTCGGCGTGGCCGCCACGCACGAGGGCGACATCCTGGAATACGTGTGGGACCACCCGCAGGTGCGCCCGATCGTCAACGCGCTGCCGTACTTTGTCGCGCTGCCCACCACGTCCGGCACCGGCTCGGAGGTCGGCCGCTCCAGCGTCGTCAGCGAGAACGACACCCACCTCAAGCGCGTCGTGTTCAGCCCGAAGATCCTGGCGAAGACCGTGTTTGCCGACCCGGAGCTGACCTTCGGCCTGCCCGCCGCCATCACCGCCGCAACCGGCATGGACGCGCTGACGCACAACGTGGAGTCCTACCTGTCGCCGGCCTACCACCCGCTGTGCGACGGCATCGCGCTGGAGGGCACGCGCATCGCCGCCGCCGCGCTGCAGACGGCGGTGCGCGAGCCGCAGAACCTGCAGGCCCGCTCCGACATGATGATGGCCTCGATGATGGGCGCGATCGCGTTCCAGAAGGACCTGGGCGCCGTGCACTCCTGCGCCCATGCGCTGGGCGCGGTGTGCGACCTGCACCACGGCCTGGCCAACGCGCTGATGATCGACACCGTGCTGGACTGGAACTACAGCGCCGCGCCGAAGAAGTTCGACGAACTGGCCCATGTCTGCGGCGTGGCCGGCGGCGGCCAGGCCTTCGTGCCCTGGCTGCGCCAGCTCAAGGCCAGCGTCGGCATCACCGGCCGGCTGGCCGCGCACGGCGTCAAGCCGGAGCACCTGCCGCGCCTGGTGCAGATCGCCACCGCCGACATGTGCCACCAGACCAACCCGCGGCCCTGCACCGCGGCCGACTTCGAGGCGCTGTTCAAGGCGGCGATGTAAATGGCGGCCGCGACCCCTGAGCGCCTGAAGATCGGCGTCAGCGCCTGCTTCTTCTATCCGGACCCGGCGCGCGCCGCGTTCGCGCTGAAGACGCTGCAGTATGTCGAGCAGTCGGTGCCGCACTGGATCATGTCCGGAGGCGCGTTGCCGGTCATGATCCCGTCGCCCACCGGCGAGACGGCGCGCGGCGACGTCGGCTTCGACGACTACGCGCAGTGGCTCGACGGCCTGGTGCTGCATGGCGGCGCCGACGTCTGGCCCGGCAGCTATGGCGAGACGCCGATGCAGGAGCGCTGGAACGGCGACCGCAACCGCGATGCCTACGAGATCGCGCTGGTGCAGGCCTTCGCGAAGGCCGGCAAGCCGGTGTTCGGCATCTGCCGCGGCCTGCAGCTGATCAACGTCGCCTTCGGCGGCACGCTGTACCAGGACATCCCGACGCAGCGCCCCGAGGCGCTGGTGCACCGCGACGCGGTGGCCTACGACCGCAACTTCCACCAACTGGCGCTGGAGCCCGGCACCCGGCTCGCCACGCTGCTGGCCGGCCAGCCCAGCCGCACGATCAACAGCGTGCACCACCAGGGCGTGAAGGACCTGGCCGCGAACTTCGTCGTCGAGGCGCGTTGCCCCGACGACGGCATGATCGAGGCGATCCGCCACACCGGCGGCGCCTGGGTGGCCGGCGTGCAGTGGCACCCGGAATTCCACAAGCCCGAACACGGCACGCTGGACGATGCACCGATCCTGCAAGACTTCCTGAACGCGGCACGCGCCGCACGAACCCCCGCCTGACCATGACCCAACTCGCCATCCACAACCCTGCCACCGGCACCGTCATCACGCATGTCGAGGCCGACGACGCCGCCTCGGTCGCGGCCAAGGCCGCCGCCGCCCGCGCGGCCCAGCCCGCCTGGGCCGCCCGCCCGATGGCCGAGCGTGTGGCCTGCATCCAGCGCTTCCGCGCCGCACTGGTGGCCCAGATCGACAGCCTGGCGGCGATCACGACCGCCGAGACCGGCAAGCCGATCAAGCTCTCCCGCAACGAGATCAACGGCCTGCTGCCCCGCATCGACTTCTTCCTGGAGCAGGTGGCACCGTCCACCAGCACCGAGACGGTGTTCCAGGACGCCGCGATGACCGAGCAGATCCAGCATGTGCCGCTGGGCGTGGTGGTCAACATCTCGGCCTGGAACTACCCCTGGTTCGTCGGCGGCAACGTGTTCATCCCGGCGCTGCTGACCGGCAATGCCGTGCTGTACAAGCCTTCTGAATACGCGGTGATGACCGGCCAGGCCATCGCCCGGCTGATGCACGAGGCCGGCGTGCCGCAGGACATCTTCGTGCTGGTGGTCGGTGCCGGCGAGGTCGGCGCCGCGCTGCAGGCGCAGGACATCGACGGCCTGTTCTTCACCGGCTCGCACGCCACCGGCGCCAAGATCGCGCAGGCCATGGGGCAGCGGCTGGTCAAGCTGCAGCTGGAGCTCGGCGGCAAGGACCCGACCTACGTCTGCGATGACGCCGACCCGAAGCTGGCCGCCGAGTCGCTGGCCGACGGCGCGATGTACAACACCGGCCAGGGCTGCTGCTCGGTCGAGCGCATCTATGTGCACGAGAAGATCTACGACCAGTTCCTGGCCGCCTTCGTCGACACGGTGCAGGGCTTCAAGGTCGGCGACCCGACGGCCGACGACACCTACATCGGCGCGATCACGCGCAAGCCGCAGGTCGCGGTGCTGGAGGCCCAGGTGGCCGATGCCCGCGCCAAGGGCGCGCGCGTGCTGTGCGGCGGCACCCGCCTGCCCGGGCCCGGCAACAGCTTCGCGCCGACGGTGATCGCCGACGCCAACCACAGCATGGAAGTCATGCGCGAGGAGAGCTTCGGCCCGATCGTCGGCATCCAGAAGGTCGCCAGCGACGCCGAGGCGGTGCGCCTGATGAACGACACCCGCTACGGCCTGACGGCCGGCGCCTACACGCCCGACGAGGCCCGCGCGCGCAGTGTGCTCGCGCAGGTGCATGCCGGCACCGTCTATTGGAATTGCTGCGACCGCCTGAGCCCGCGCCTGCCCTGGAGCGGTGTGGGGGATTCCGGCATCGGGCTGACGATGTCGACCTACGGCATCCAGACGTTTACGCGGCCGAAGGCGTGGCACCTGCGCAAGGTTTGAGCGGCCCGCGTCACAGGATGTCAAAGGCCCGCCCGTCGGGCAGCCGGTAGCGGGAGAAGTCGCGCCCGTCGGTCGTCATGATGCTGGCCACGCCGGTGTCTGCCGCCATGCTTGGCCCGGAGTTTGCGCAGGATGGCGTTGCGGGCTTTGTCGGGCTCGTAGGGCTGCTCTGCGTCGGCAAACTCCCGGGCGAGGGCTTGGTATTCGGGCCGTTGCTCTTGCGCCTTGAGCGCCATCAGGCGCTCGTACGGATTCTTGCGGTCCAGCGCCCGCTCGACCGCGTTCACGATGAATTGCGATTGGGTCAGGCCCTGGCGCCGGGCAGCCTGCTCCAGCTGGCGCTCCAGCAAGGGATCCATGCGAACGGAAACGGCCACGGCTTTCTCCGGCTGTATTACGGTATTTCAGCCTATCCAGCTTCACATCAGGCAGACTTCGGGTGTCCCCAAAAAGTGTCAGCCCATGCAAGCACCGCTTCATTCCCCCACCCCATCCGCCTGCCCGCGCCTCGCGCTGTTCGACCTGGACCACACGCTGCTGCTCGGCGACAGCGACGTGCTGTGGTGTGAGTTCCTGATGGACCAGGGGGTGCTGGACCGCGCGGCCTTCGAGAGCCGCAACCGCGACATCGAGGCGCGCTACAAGGCCGGCAGCGTCGACCCGGCGGAGTTCGCCAACTTCTATGTCTCGACGCTGGCCGGCCGCACGCCGGCCCAGTGGGAGCCCCTGCGCCAGCAGTTCCTGCGCCAGGTGGTGCAGCCGCGTATCCCGCCGGCCGCGCTGGCCCTGGTCCGCAGCCACCAGCAGCAGGGCGACCAGGTTGTGCTGACCACCGCCACCAACCACTTCCTGACCGAGTTGACGGCGATCCATCTCGGCATCGGCGAGGTGATCGCGACCGAGCCGGCGCTGCGCGACGGCGTCTTCACCGGTGCCACGACCGGCGTGCTGAACATGCGCGAGGGCAAGGTCACCCGGCTGCATGCCTGGCTGGCGGAGCGTGGCCTGGCGCTGGCCGGTTTCGACAGCACCGGGTACAGCGATTCGATCAACGACCTGCCGCTGCTGGAGGCGGTCGACACGCCGGTGGCGGTGCATGCCGATGCCCGGCTCGCGGCGATCGCCGCCGAGCGCGGCTGGAAGTCCCTGCGGCTGGATTGACCTGTCGCGCGCGAGACCGGCTGCGGCACAATCGCGCCGATGAAGCTGTCTGTTGCGGCTGCCGTTCTCACTGCGGGTGTCCTGGGCCTGACCGGTTGCTCGACGCTGCAGAAGTCGCCGCCGCAGGACGGCCTCTACCAGGGCGAACTCTGTACCGCCACGCCCCAGGGTCCGCTGAACTGCGGCCCGGCCGAGGTCTCGCTGGTGCGCGGGCTGGCCAAGGTGCGCGTCAGCGATTTCGTCTATGACCTGACGCTGGACAACGGAGACGTGGACGTGACGCTGGTCCATGTGCGCATGCTGGTCGATGTATTCAGCGCCCGCTACACCTGGGACGGCCCCTACCTGCGCTTCATCGACGAGGAGCGGCGCACCTTCTACCGGGTGCGCTTTGCCGATCCGCTCGCGCCAGCCCGCCAATCCGGCACGCCGAATGGGGGCATGGGTTGACCCGGTGCCGCGGCGTGCATAGACTGTGCCGCATGGTTCCCGACCGCCGGCCCCTCGCCCTGATCACCGCCGCGCATGCGCGCGGCGGGCGCGTGCTTGCCGTGCAGCGGCTGACGCACGGCCTTCTCCCAGCCCGGCGGTCCGCCCTTCTCCCTTAAGCGCAAACCATCGACCGTCGGGCCTCGCCCCGCGCGATGGCGCCCGCCTGTGGTTTCAGGCGCGGCGCATTCGATGGAAATGCCTCCCGATGAACCAAGCCGCAAGCCCCGAGCGCCTGCTCACCGAACTCGACCGCACCCGCATCTGCCGCCTGCCCGGGCGCCGGCTGACACCACCACTGATGGACCTGCTGGACACCGCCGAGGTGCTGGATGCGCGTGACATCCCGGCCGACATCGTCACGATGTTCTCGCAGGTCGAGATCGAAAACCTCCACGACGGCCAGCGACGCACGCTGACGCTGTGCTACCCCGACCACGCCGAGCCGCATGCCGGCTTCATCTCGGTGCTGTCGCCGGTCGGCTGTGCGCTGCTGGGGTTGCGTGTCGGTGCCATCGCGCGCTGGCAGCTGCCCGGTGGCGAATCCGGCGCGGCCCGCGTGCGGGCGATCCTGTTCCAGCCGGAGGCGTCCGGCGACTACACGCTGTGAGCGTGGCGCCGCAGGCGCCTCAGTGCGGGGCCGCGGCGTACTTGTCGCGCAGATAGGCGATGTAGGGCCCGGCCTCCAGCGTGCGCCCGGTGCTGCGCACCAGCATCTCGTCGCGCGTGAAGCGCCGCCCGTGCTGCCAGACCGCGTCCCGCAACTGGCCGGCGAGCGCCGCATAGTCGCCTCGGGCGATGACCTCATCCAGCCCGGCATCACGCCGGCGCAGGCTGTCCATCAGCTGCGCGGCCGTCACGTTGCCGATCGTGTAGGACGGGAAGGACCCGACATACCCGGTGGACCAGTGGATGTCCTGCAGCACGCCTCGGGCGTCGTCGGGCACCGTGACGCCTAGGTCGCGGCGGATCGTCTCGTTCCAGACGCCGGGCAGGTCGGCCACGCCCAGCGAGCCGTCCATCAGCGCGCATTCCAGCTCGACGCGCAGCATCACGTGCAGGTCGTAGGTGAGCTCGTCCGCCTCCACGCGGATCAGGCCGGGCTCGGTGTGCGTCACGGCGCGGTAGAAGCCCTCGGCGTCCACATCGGCCAGCTGCGCCGGAAACTGCGCCTGCAGCCGCGCAAAGTGCAGGCGCCAGAAGTCGCGGCTGCGCACGATGTGGTTCTCCCACAGGCGCGACTGGGACTCGTGCATGCCGAAGCTGGTGCCGCCGACGGCATACAGGCCGATCAGGTCGGTCGCGAACACGGTGCGCGTGTAGGCCGACGACACGCCCTGCTCATACAGCGCATGGCCAGTCTCGTGCGCGGTGCCGAACAGCGAGGCCGGCAGGAAGTTGCGGTTGTAGCGCGTCGTGATCCGCACGTCCTCGCGCGTGAAGGACACCTCGAACGGGTGCACAGTGCTGTCCAGCCGGCCGCGCTGGAAGTCATAACCCAGCTGTGCGGCCAGCCACCGGCCGAAGGCACGCTGGCCGTCCTCCGGGAAGTCGCGGAACAGGAAGTCGCGCCGGGCCGGGGGCCGGGCACGCGCCTGCGCGAGGATCGGCAGGATGCCGGCACGCAGCTCCGCAAACAGCCGCCGCAGGCTCTCGGCCGTCTCGCCGGGCTCGTAGGCGGCCACCATCGCGTCGTACGGATGGCCGCTCCAGCCGACGCAGTCCGCATGCTCGCGCGACAGGGCCATCGTGGACTTCAGGTGCGGCGCGAACAGCGCGAAATCGCTGCGGGCGCGGGCCTCGATCCAGGCGGCCTGCGCCTCGGTGCGCAGGGCGGCGCGCTGCTGCGTCAGCGCGGCCGGCACGCGGCGATGCAGCTCCAGCGCTTCGCGGACCTGCGCCACCATTGCTCGGCGCGGGTCCTCGGGCGCGGTCTGCTGCGCAGCGGCCTCGGCGGTGTCGAGCGCACGCGCGGTGTCGGCGTGCAGCAGCATGTCCAGCGCCACGCGGGTCAGTGTCGCGATCTGCTGTCCGCGGCTGGCGGCGCCACCTGCAGGCATCATCGTGCGGGAGTCCCACACCAGCACCGAGGCGGCGTTGAGCACGTCGTTGATCGCGCCGATGCGCTCGTCGAGCGCGGCGTAGGGGGTCGAGGAAGCGTTCATGGTGATGGTGGGGGCGATGCGTCAGGCGACGCCGCCGGTGTGCAGATGGCAGGCGGCGATGCGCCCGGGCCCGACCGGCGCGAGCACCGGCACCTCGGTGCGGCAGCGTGCGCCGGCATGCGGGCAGCGGGGATGGAAGTGGCAGCCGGAGGGCGGCTGCAGCGCGGACGGAATCTCGCCGGCGATCGGCTTGAAGGCCTGCCGGCCGACACCGACCCGCGGCACGCTCTCGAACAGCGCGCGGGTGTACGGGTGGCTGGGCGCCGCATACAGCTCGGCCGTCGGGGCCAGCTCGACCAGGCGCCCGAGGTACATGATGGCGACCCGGTCCGACACATGCCGCACCACGCCGAGGTCATGGCTGATGAAGATCGCCGTCAGGTTCAGGTCGCGGCGCAGGTCCATGAACAGGTTGAGCACCTGGGCCTGGATTGACACGTCGAGCGACGCGACCGGCTCGTCCAGCACGAGGAGCTCCGGCTTCATCGCGAGGGCGCGCGCAATCGCGATGCGCTGGCGCTGGCCGCCGGAGAACTGGTGCGGGAAGCGCGCCTGGAAGCTGCCGTCCAGCCCGGCCCGCTGCAGCATGTCCGCCACGTAGGCCGGGGCCTCGGCGGCGCTGACGATGCCGTGCGCGATCGGGCCCTCGCCGACGGTGTCGCCGACCCGCATGCGCGGGTTCAGGCTGGAGAACGGGTCCTGGTGCACCATCTGCACCCGGGTGGTCAGCTTGACGGTGCGCCGGCCCTGCGCGCGCGCCACCGGCGCGCCGTCGAACAGCACCGTGCCCTCGCTGGGGGTGTAGATGCCGGCCACGATGCGGCCCAGCGTCGACTTGCCGCAGCCGGATTCGCCGACCAGCCCGACGACCTCGCCGCGCCGCACCGGCAGGCTCACATCCGTGACCGCACGCACGGTGCGGGCCGCGGCGGTGGCGCCGAGCATCGCACCGATCCGCTCGCCCAGGTTGGGCTGCTTCGTGAAGCGCTTGGAGACCTGCCGGACGTCCAGCAGGGGGGCTAGCGTGCCGGGGGCGTGATCGGAATGTGGCATAGGGCGGTGCGTCCGTCCTCGAATTGCTGGACCGGCACAGGGGTGCTGCAGACCGCCGCCGCGCGCGGGCAGCGCGGTGCGAAGCTGCAGCCGGTTGGCAGGGCGCTCAGCACCGGTGCCGCACCTGGCACCTGCGGCAGCCGGCTGCCGGGTACGTGTTCGCTCGGTACCGAGGCCAGCAGGCCGGCGGTGTAGGGGTGGCGGGGTGCGGCGATCACCGCCTCGGCCGGGCCGGTCTCGACGACGCGGCCGGCATACATCACGCAGATGTCGTCGGCCAGGCTGGACACCACCGCCAGGTCATGCGTGACCCAGATGAAGGCGGTGCCGGTGTCGGTGGCCAGGCGCCGCACCTCGGCCAGGATCTGGCTCTGGATCGACACGTCCAGCGCGGTGGTGGGTTCGTCGGCGATGATCACGGCCGGCTTGTGCAGCAGCGCGATCGCGATCGCGACGCGCTGGCGCATGCCGCCCGACAGCTGGTGCGGGTAGGCGTCGAGCCGCTCCTCGGGGCTGGGGATGCCGACGGTGGCCAGTGCGTCGCAGGCCCGCTGGCGCGCGACCTCGGTGGACACCGTGTCGTGGGCCTTGATCGCGGCGACCATCTGCGTCGACACCTTGAGCACCGGGTTCAGCGTCATCATCGGATCCTGGAACACCATCGCGATGCGGGCGCCGCGGATCCGGCGCAGCGCGTCGCCACGCAGCTGCGTGATGTCGACGCCGTCGAGCAGCACCTCGCCGCCGGCGATGCGCCCGGGCGGCTCGATCAGGCCCAGGATCGAGTAGCCGGTGACGCTCTTGCCCGAACCGGATTCCCCGACCAGGCCCAGGATGCGCCCGCGGCCGACTTCGAAGCTCACGCCGTCGACCGCGCGCACGGTGCCGGCGCGTACTGCGAACTCGGTGCGCAGGTTGCGGACCTGCAGGACCGGGTCGCTCACGCGAGCACCTTCGGGAGGCCGTGTGGCGCTCATCGGCTGCGCCTCGGGTTGAGCACGTAGCGCACCTGGTCACCGACCAGGTTGATCGCGACGACGGTCAGCATCAGCGCGATGCCGGGGTACACCGAGATCCAGTAGCGGCCCGACAGCAGGAACTGGAAGCCGTTGGAGATCAGCGAGCCCAGCGAGGGCTGCGTCAGCGGCAGGCCCAGGCCGAGGAAGGAGAGGGTGGCCTCCAGCGCGATCGAGTTGGCCACCTGCACGGTGGCCACCACCAGCAGTGGCGGCAGCGCGTTCGGCAGCAGGTGGCGGAACAGCACATGCAGCGCCGGCAGCGGTGTGGCGAGCGCGGCCTCGATGTAGTCCTTGCCGCGTTCGGCACTCGCTGCGCCATGCGCGGTGCGGGCGAAGTAGGCGTACTGCGCCAGCGCCAGCGCCGCCACCAGCTGCGGCAGGCCCTGCCCGAGCAGCGCCACCAGCACCAGTGCCAGCAGGATCGCCGGCAGCGACAGTTGCAGATCGATGACGCGCATCAGCAGGGCCTCGATGCGTCCGCCGTGGTAGGCCGCCAGCAGCCCGACGAAGCTGCCCAGCAGCAGCGCGCAGGTACCGGCCATCACGCCCACCAGCAGGCTGGTGCGCAGGCCGTACAGGATGGCCGAGAAGATGTCGCGCCCGGCCGCGTCGGTGCCCAGCAGGTGCACATAACCGGCCGGCCCGGTCTCGCCGGGCTCCAGCCGGGCGGCGCCGAGGTCCAGCGTCGCCTGGTTGTACGGGTCCTGCGGTGAGATCAGCGGCGCGAACAGCGCCATCAGCACGACCAGCAGGATGACGCCCAGCGCCACCAGCGCGACCTTGCTCTGCCGGTAGTCGGCCCAGAACTCGGACAGGCGGGCCCAGCGCGCCTCCGGTGCGGCCGTGGTCATGCAGCCCCCTTCACGCGGATGCGCGGATCCAGCTGTCCGTAGACCATGTCGACGACGAAGTTGATCAGCACGAACAGGAACACCACCAGTATCAGGTAGGCCACCATGACCGGACGGTCCAGCACGGTGATCGAATCAATGATGAGCTTGCCCATGCCGGGCCAGTTGAAGACGGTTTCGGTGACCACCGCGAAGGCCAGCGTCGAGCCGAACTCCAGCCCGAACACCGTGACGATCGGGATCGAGATGTTCTTGAGCACATGCAGCCCGAGCACCTTGGACTCCGACAGGCCCTGGGCGCGCGCAAAGCGCACGTAGTCGGCGCTCATGACCTCGACCGTGCCGGCGCGCGCCAGCCGGATCAGCAGCCCGAGCTTGAACAGCGCCAGGTTGAAGGCCGGCAGGAGCAGGTGGCTCAGGCCCTCCAGCGAGGTGATCGACAGCGGCATGCCCAGCACCGTGCTGACCGGCCCGCGCCCGCCCGAGGGCAGCCAGCCGAGCTCCACCGCGAAGGTCATGATCAGCAGCAGGCCGACCCAGAAGGTGGGCACGCTGAAGCCCAGCACCGACAGGCCCATGATCAGCTTGGACGACACCGCGTCCGGCCGGTAGCCGGCCCAGATGCCGAGCGGGATGCCGACCAGCGTGGCGATCAGCATCGCGCAGACGGCCAGCTCCAGCGTGGCCGGCAGGCGGTCAAAGATCAGGCCCAGCACCGGCAGCCGGTAGATGAAGGACTCCCCCAGATCGCCGCGCAGCAGGTTGCCCATGAAGATGAAGTACTGCTCGAACAGCGGCCGGTCGAAACCGTAGCGCTTGATGAGCGCTGCACGCAGCGCCTGGTCGGAGGCCGGATCGATCATCACGTCGATCGGGTTGCCGATCGCGTACACACCGACGAACACGATCACCGACATCGCCACCATGACGGCGATCGCCTGCAGCAGTCGCTGGATGAAGAAGCCGATCATGCGTGTCCCGGAATCCGCGGAATTGTCTTCGAACGAGGGCCCTGGCCGGCCGGGAAATCCCGCCGGCCAGGGCGCGGGGAACGATCAGCGCTTGGGCTTGATCTCGTAGGCCAGGGTTTCCTGGTCCATGCGGGCGGGGACGGTCAGCATGCCCTTCTTGGCGGCCCAGATCGTCTGCAGCTGCACGGTCGGGATCAGCGCGCGGTCGTTCATCGACAGCTCGGTGGCCTTCTCGAACAGCGCGCGGCGTTTCGGGTCGTCCATCGTCTTGGCGCCTTCCTGCAGCAGCTTGTCGACTTCGGCGTTCGAGTAGCCCTGCTTGTTGAAGGCACCCAGGCCCCGCGCCGGGTCGGCGGTGTGCACCAGCGAGCCGTAGGTGTAGCTGGCCTCGCCGGTCAGCGTGCCCCAGCCGCTCATCCACAGGCTGTACTCGCCCTTCTGCTGGGCCGGGAAGAACACCGTGCCGTTGAGGGCGTTGGCGTTGATCTTCAGGCCGGCGCGGGCCCACATCTGCGACAGCGCCTCGCACACCGCCGAGTCCCCCGGCAGCCGGTTGTTGGTGCAGAAGAAGTCCAGTTCGAAGCCCTTCGGATAACCGGCGTCCGCCAGCAGCTTCTTGGCCTTGTTGACGTCATACGGCCGCTCCGGCAGCTTGGTGCTGCCACCGAAGAAGTTGGACGGCATCAGCTGGTTGGCCGGCTTGCCCAGACCTTCGAGCACGACGCGCACCAGGGTCTTGCGGTCGATCGCGAGATCCATGGCTTCCCGCACCTTCGGGTCGCGCAGCGGGTTGGCCGCGATCTCCTTGCCGTCCACCTTGGCCGGCTTGGGCAGGGTTTCCTTGACGTTGGGCGTGATGTTCAGGATGTAGACGGTGTCGGCGATGAAGGTGTCCACCGACTTGTCCCGCTGCATCGCGGCGTAGTCGGTCGCGGGTACATAGTTCACCAGGTCGACCTGGCCGGACTTCAGCGCCGCGATGCGCGCCGGGTCACTCGGGATCTCCTTGCGCACGACCTTCTGCCAGGGCTGCTTCTCGCCCCAGTAGCCGTCAAAGCGCTCCATGACCATGTCGCCCTTCGGCGTCCAGGAAACGAACTTGTATGGGCCGGTGCCGATCGCCGCCTTGCCGGAGTTGAACTGCTCGTTGCGGGCCTCCATGCCAATCGACTTCGGCACGACGAACAGGCGGATGAAATCGTTGGGCAGCGTCGGGGCCACGGCCTTGGTGATCACGTGCAGCGTGTACTTGTCGACGACCTTGGTCTCCTTGACCTGCTTGGTGTAGATCGTCATGCTCATCGGGCCGGTCACGACCGGGATGCGGTCGATCGAGAACTTCACATCCTCGGCGGTCAGCTCGGAGCCGTCATGGAACTTGACGCCCTGGCGGATCTTGAATTCCCAGGTGGTCTCGTCGACCGGCTTCCAGGACACGGCCAGACCCGGCTTGAGGCCGAGCTTGGCGTCGGCCATGACGACCGTGTCGAACACATGGCGCAGCGCCTCGGCCTGGCCGCCCAGGGTGGACCAGTGCGGATCCATCGAGTCGGGGCCGGCCCGCACGCCGATCGTGAGGGTCTGTGCGGAAACAGTGCCGGCGGCCAGCGCCGAGCCGAGAAAGAGCGCCGCAGCCAGCCGGGCGCCATGGTGCATTACCAGTTTCATCCAACTCTCCTTGTTGTTACCATGTAGGCGAGATACCGTACCAACACAATATAACACGTGAGTAATAGTGGGCCTAGTAGCCCGTAAAAAGGAGACATTCCGTTATACTGTGCTAGTTGATTATGACAGATACGCTCGATCCTCGGTCCGCCGCAGTGCCCCGGTCGCTCCCGCCAGCGGGGCCACCCGCAGAGGCCACCGACGCCGCCGACACGGCCCCCCCGGCCGCCGACAGTGCGCACATCCTGGCGCAGCTGGCCGGCTCGCTGGACCGCTCGCTGCCGGTGCCGCTGGGCACCCAGCTGCGCGGCCTGATCGAATTCGGCATCGCACTGGGTGAGCTGCCCGCCGGCCAGCGGCTGCCCTCGGTCCGCGAGCTGGCGGAGCACGCCGGCATCGCCCCGATGACGGTCTCCAGCGTCTACCGCGAACTGCGCCTGTCCGGCCTGATCGAGACCCGCCCCGGGGCCGGCACCTATGTCGGCGACGGCCACCGCAGCGACGGTCTGCGCTCGTCGGCGATGCGCAAGCTGCAGCGGCGCATCGACCGCCTGCTGGCCGAGGCGCAGGCGCTGGGGCTGGCGCCCTCGCTGGTCGCCTCGCTGGTCAATGCCCGCGCGTCACGCAGCCGCCCGCCGGTGCAGGGCCTGCGCATCCTGATGATCGGCAACTTCCTGGACACCACCGAGAAATACGTGGAGCGCATCCGCGGCCACCTGCAGCCCGGCGACACCATTGCCGCGACGACGATGGATGCCTTCCAGGCCGCGCTGGCGGAGCCCTTCCCGTACGACCTGTGCGTCGCGCTGGCGCATCGGCGCGGCGAGGTCGAGAACCGCGTCCCGGCCGGCGTGCCGGTGGTCGGCCTGAGCTTCATCCCGGCCGAGGAGACGCGCGCGCTGCTGGCGGCCATCGACCCGATGGCGCGGGTCGGCATCGTCTCGGTGTTCCCGGAGTTCATGGCCCTGATGAAGCTGGGGGTGGCGCGGTTCACGCCGCATGTCTCCAGTGCCGACATGCGACTGGCCACGGCGCCCGACATCGAGGGCTTCGTGCAGGGTGTCGATGTGCTGATCTATGCCAGTGGTGCCGGCGCGGTGCTGCGCCATCTGCCCTCGGACCGCCAGGCCATCGAATTCCGCTACGTGCCGGACCCGCACGCGATCCAGGAAACGCTGATCCCCGCGATCGAGCGCCTGCGCTCGCCCGGCGCAGCGACCCCCACCACGACAAAGGACGACACCCCGTGAAAATCAGCGACATGAACTGGCTCCAGGTGGAGCAGTACCTGGCCTCGGACGACCGTGCGGTGGTTCCGCTGGGCAGCACCGAACAGCACGCCTACCTGAGCCTGTCGGTGGACAGCATCCTGAGCGAACGGGTGGCGGTCGATGCGGCCGAGCCGCTGGGCGTACCGGTCTTTCCGGCGCTGGCCTACGGCATCACGCCGTATTTCCTGGCCTACCCCGGCACGGTGTCGCTGAAGGCCGAAACCTACCAGGCCCTGCTGACCGACCTGCTCGACAGCCTGCACGCGACGGGCTTCCGGCGCATCCTGCTCGTCAACGGCCACGGTGGCAACGCCCCCGGCCTGATCGCGTTGAACCGCTGGGCCGAGCAGCATCCGGACAGCCGCGTGCGCCTGCACAACTGGTGGAACGCGCCGCGCACGATGGCCCAGGTCAAGGCCATCGACGCCGACGCGTCCCATGCCTCCTGGATGGAGAACTTCCGCTGGACGCGCCTGCCCGGGGTCGCCCAACCGGCCGAGGCCAAGCCGATGGTCGACGTGTCACGCCTGCGCACCGTGAGCCCGGCCGAGGTGCGCACGATGATCGGCGACGGCAACTTCGGCGGCCGCTACGAGCGCCCCGACAGCGACATGGATGCGGTCTGGTCGGTCGCGGTCGAGGAGACACGCGCGCTGATCACGACCTGGTGACGCGGGCGCTGCGATGACCCACGAGAACACCATCCTGATCTGGGGTGCCGGCGCGATCGGCGGCACGCTGGGCGCCTACTGGGCACGCGCCGGCGAGGACGTGCTGCTGGTCGACATCGTGCAGGAGCATGTCGATGCGGTCAACCGCGACGGCCTGGCGATCGAAGGGCCGGTCGAGGCCTTCACGCAGCGGCTGCGGGCGGTGCGCCCGCAGGACGTGACGGGCACCTACCGGCGCATCGTGCTGGCCGTCAAGGCGCACCACACGGCTGATGCGGTGCGCGCGCTGCAGCCTCATCTGGCCGCGGACGGCTCGGTGCTGTCGGCGCAGAACGGTCTCAACGAACTGGAGATCGCGCAGGTCATCGGGCGCGAGCGCACGGTGGGCTGCTTTGTCAATTTCGGCGCCGACTGGCTGGGCCCCGGCCGCATCCTGTTCGGCAACCGCGCGGCGGTGGCGGTCGGCGAGCTCGACGGCAGCCTGACACCCCGCGTGCAGGACTACCTGCGCCTGCTGCAGATCTTCGACCCGAACGCGGTCGTCACGCCCAACATCTGGGGCTACCTGTGGGGCAAGCTGGGCTACGGCGCGATCCTGTTCGCGACCGCGCTGACCAACGAATCCATGTCCGACAACCTGGGCTCGAAGCGGCACTTCCCGGTGTTTCGCGGGCTTGGGCGCGAGGTGATGGCGGTGGCGCGGGCACGCGGCGTGGAGCCGCTCGGCTTCAATGGTTTCGACCCGGCGGCCTTCATGCCCGAGGCGGACGAAGCCGCCGCACGGCGCTCGGTGGCCGCGATGGAGGAGTTCAACCGGCACACCGCGAAGACGCACTCCGGCATCTGGCGCGACCTGGCGGTGCGCAAGCGCAAGACCGAGGTCGACGCGCAGATCGCGATCATCGCGCCGCTGGGCCGTGAAGCCGGTGTGGACACGCCGCTGCTGCAGAAGCTGGTGGCGCTGATCCACGACATCGAGGATGGGCGGCGCGCACAGTCCTGGGAAACGCTGGACGCGTTGCTGCCGGCATGAAGCTCGAACTCGCAGGCCGACGGGCCATCGTCACCGGCGCCGCGCAAGGTATCGGCCGCGCGATCGTGCAGGCGCTGGCGGCCGAAGGCGTGCAGGTGGCTGCGTTCGACATCGACGCAGGCGGCCTGCCGCAGGCCGTGGCGGCGGGTGCGGTGCTGACACACGCGGTCGACCTGGCCGACCGGTCGGCGGTGCAGGCGGCCGTGCAGCGGGTGGCCGACGCACTGGGCGGCGTCGACATCCTGGTCAACTGCGCCGGCGGCGTGCGCGGTCAGGTGGGCCGGCCCCTGCAGGAGATCCGCGAGGCCGACTGGCAGGTGCTGTTCGAGGCCAATGTGCATGGCGCGTTCTGGTGTTCGCAGGCGGTGGCGACGCACATGCAGCGCGGTGGTTACGGCCGCATCGTCAACATTGCTTCGGGGGCCGGCCTGCGGCCCAGCCTGACCGGCATCCAGGCCTATACCGCGTCCAAGCATGCGCTGGTCGGCCTGACGCGGCAGCTCGGGCTGGAGCTCGGCCCCAGCGGCATCACCGTCAACAGCGTGGCGCCGGGCTTCGTGCTGTCGAACCCGGCCACGCAGCGGCAGTGGGAGAGTTACGGCCCCGAGGGCCAGCAGCGCCTGATCGAGAGCATCCACACCCGGCGCCTGGGGCGCCCGGAGGACATCGCCGATGCGGTGGTGTTTCTGGTGTCCGCCGCGGCCAGCTGGATTTCCGGGCAGATACTCTCGGTCGACGGCGGGCGTTCCTAGGCCCGTCTCGTGTCATTGCAACTGGAGACCGCCATGCAGCCTTCCGACCCGGATCAGAACCCGCCACCGCCCTGGGCCTGGAGCGAGGCCGAATGGCGCGCCCGCGTCGCGCAGGTGCGTGCCGGTCGCCCGATGAAACCCGCGCGCTGGAAGAACGGTGCGCGCTGTGCGGTCGCGCTGTCCTTCGACTCCGACCACGAGACCAACGAACTGCGCGACGGCGGCAAGTCGATCGGTCGCATGTCGCAGGGCCAGTACGGCAACCGCCAGGGCGTGCCGCGGATCCTGCGCGCGCTGGCGCAGCACCAGGCGCCGGCCACCTTCTTCGTGCCGGCGGTGTCGGCCCTGCTGTACCCCGACGAGCAGCGGCAGGTGGTGGCCCAGGGCCACGAGATCGGCATCCACGGCTGGATCCACGAGCTCAACAGCCTGCTGCCCTATGCGACCGAGCGGGATCTGATGTTCCGCGCAGCCGACACGCTGGAGCAGATCACCGGCGTGCGGCCGGTCGGCATGCGCACGCCCTCCTGGGACTTCAGCCCGTCCACGCTGCGCATCCAGCGCGAGCTCGGTCTGCTGTACGACTCCTCGCTGATGGCCGACGACGACGCCTACGAGCTGCTGGAGAACGGCGAGGCCACCGGCATCGTCGAGCTGCCGGTGGAGTGGATCCGGGACGACGCCGTCTACTTCAACATGAACCGGCATTCCGGCCTGCGGCCCTACACGCCGCCGGCCGACGTGTTCGACATCTTCGTGCGGGAGTTCGACCGCGCCCACGACGAAGGTGGCCTGTTCCTGCTGACGATGCATCCGCATGTGATCGGCTACCGTTCGCGCATCTGGATCCTGGAGCAGCTGCTGGCGCATGTCCGGCAGCGCGCCGATGTGTGGATCGCCACCCATGCCGACATCGCCCGCTACCTGCAGGCGCAATGCCCGGCCTGACCTTCTTCATCGTTTTCCCACCATGAGCACTTCCTCCCCCGGCCGCTTCACGCTGGCCATCCACGGCGGCGCTGGCACCATCCTGCGCTCCACGATGACGCCCGAGCGCGAGGCGGCCTACCATGCCGGCCTGCGCCGCGCGCTGGCCGCCGGCCATGCCGTGCTCGCTGCCGGTGGCCCGGCGCTGGACGCCGTCACCGCCGCCGTCATGGCGCTGGAGGACGAGCCGCTCTTCAACGCCGGGCGCGGCGCGGTCTACACCAGTGCCGGCAAGCAGGAGATGGATGCGGCCGTCATGAACGGGCAGGACCATGCCGCCGGCGCGGTGGCTGGCATCTGCGGCCCGCGCAACCCGGTGTTGGCCGCGCGCGCCGTGATGGAGAAGACGGAACACGTGCTGCTGATCGGCAGCGCCGCGATGGACTTCTGCCGCGCGCAGGGGCTGGTGATGGAGGCTCCCGAGTACTTCTTCACCCAGGCGCGCTGGGACGCCTTGCAGAGCACGCTGGCCATGCGCCGCACCGGCACGCAGGACCAGGATGAATCCCGCAAGCATGGCACCGTCGGCGCTGTCGCGCGGGATGTGCATGGCCATCTGGCGGCAGCCACGTCCACCGGCGGCATGACGGCGAAGGCACCGGGTCGTGTCGGCGATACGCCGGTCATTGGCGCCGGCACCTGGGCGGACGACGCCAGCTGCGCCGTCTCGGGCACCGGCCATGGCGAAGTGTTCATCCGCTTTGCCGCCGCGCAGGAAATCTCGGCCCGCATGCGGCTCGCCGGCCAGACCCTGGAGCAGGCCGCCCGCGCGGTGGTCATGGACGTGCTGGCCCCCAACGACGGGAGCGGCGGCGTGATCGCGGTGGACAAGGACGGCGGCTACAGCCTGCCGTTCAACTGCGCGGGCATGTACCGGGGCGTGGTGATGCAGGATGGGGCGCTGCGGACGGCGATCTACGAGGAGGCGCTGCAGGCCCGCCAGCCCTGAGCGCCCTGGCGCTCAGGCACCTGTCTTGTACTTGATCGAGCAGCCGTAGGGCCGTGTCGTGGCCGGGTTCAGCGGCTGCCCTGCGAGTGCCTGGCTGACGCCCTGCTTCACATAGTTGACCGCCTTCGGGATGTCGTCGGCGCTGGACGACGGGATGCTGTCGATGCCGCCAGCATAGGCCAGCCGGCCCTGCGGGTCAACGATGTACAGGTGCGGCGTGGTGCGGGCGCCGTAGGCCCGCCCGACCGTACCTTCCGGGTCCATCAGTGTGCGGGTCGGCGCAGCCTTCTGCCGGGTCATCCAGCCGGCGAGCTTGTCCGGGGCCAGATAGTCGTAGCTCTGCGCCTCGGTGGAGTTGATCGCCAGCCACACGACGCCCTTGCCGGTGACCTCCTTCTGCGTGCCCTGCATGTTGGCGCTCTGGTAGTGCTTGCGCACATACGGGCAGCCGGGGTTGACCCACTCCAGCACGACATGCCGGCCCTTGAATTCGCTCAGGCGCACCGTCTTGCCGGCGGTGTCGGTCAGCGTGAAGTCGGGGGCGGGCTGGCCCACCGCCGGGGCGGCCAGGGCCATCGGGAGCGCGGCCAGGCCGGCACACAGGGCCAGCACGGACCGGGCGAGGGATCGACGCAGCATCATCGGGCAGTCCTCCTGCAAGCGAGGAGCACAGCTTAGCGCGGCCGCAATGGGCCGGTGCGGCATGGGGATTGCCGGCCCCGTCCGCGCCAGGCAGCCCTATTGCAGGTGCGGCCCGATCAGCCCGGCCAGCTCGAACATCGTGACCTGCGGCTTGCCGAAGACCTTCTGCAGCTTGGCATCGGCGTTGATCGTGCGCTTGTCGCGCGCGTCCTGCAGGCCCTGCGCCTTGATGTAGTCCCAGAGCTTCTTGACGACCTCGGTGCGGGCGGTCAGGCCGTCCCCGACGATGGCGGCCAGCGCCGGGCTCGGCGTAAGCGTGCCGGCCTTGGGCGCCTTGGCCGCCCGGGATGGCGCCGCCGCCTTCGCAGCGGTCACTTTCCTGGCCGGGGCCTTCTTGGCGGTCGGCTTCTTCGCCGCCACCTTGGCTGCGGCGGCAGCCGGCGCCGCCTTCTTGGCTGCCGGCGCCGCCGGGCGGGCGGGGGCCGCGGTCTTGCCCGCGGCCGTCTTGCGCGGCGGGAACTTGGACGGCGCGAACTCGAAGCCGACCTTGCCGGCCTCGGCGTCCCAGGCCAGCATGGCCTTGAAGTTGCGCCGGGTGCGCATCGACACGAACTTGTCCAGCATGTCGGTCTTGCCGGTGGCCAGCAGCTTGCCGAACTGCTCCCGCGTGACCGGCTGCTGCAGGATCACCTGGCCGGACTTGAAGTCGCAGCTCGGGGTGACCTGCTCCAGCGTCGGCACCGACCGGGCGCAGACATAGTTCTTGCCGTGCTCGTACACCGCGCCGCCGCACTTCGGGCACGCACCGAGCGATTCCTGGCCGCCAAAGTCGATCAGCTCGCCGGATTCCTCGGCCGCCTTGTCGTCGCCGAAGTCGAACTCCAGCTTGTAGTTCTTCGCGTCCTCGTCGTACTTGATGACCATCTCGGCCGTGAAGGGCCAGCCCGCCTTGGAGCGGAAGCCGTCCAGCGGCCCGATCTTGCGGTCGCGCAGGAACTGCTCGACCTCGGCCACCTCGAAGGTGCGCCCGGCCGGCGTCTTGCCGAACGAGAAGCCGCAGCCGTCCTCCGTGCCGGACTTGCCGGTGCAGGCGTAGCGCCGGTAGTTCTCCTTGATGACGCCGCCGCAGTTCGGGCAGGGCGTCTGCAGCGTCGCGTAGTCGCCCGGGATCGTGTCGCGGTCGTACTCCTTGGCTTTCTTGACCATGCGCTCGGTCATCGCGGCGATCTCGGCCATGAAGCTGTCGCGGCTCAGCTTGCCGTGCTCCATCTGCGCGAGCTTGTATTCCCATTCGCCGGTCAGCTCCGCGCGGGAGAGCTCCTCGACGCCCAGGCCGCGCAGCAGCGTCATCAGCTGGAAGGCCTTGGCCGTGGGGATCAGCTCGCGGCCCTCGCGCAGCATGTACTTCTCGTTGATCAGGCCTTCGATGATGCTGGAGCGGGTGGCCGGTGTGCCCAGCCCCTTCTCGTGCATTGCGGCGCGCAGGTCCTCGTCCTCGATCAGCTTGCCGGCGCCCTCCATCGCGCCGAGCAGCGTGGCCTCGGTGTAGCGCGCGGGCGGGCGGGTCTGCAGCCCGCGGGTCTCGACCGCGGCGACGCCGACCTTCTCGCCCGGCTTCACCGGCACCAGCATCGCCGGGTTCTTCTCGTCGCCGTCACGCGTTTCGTCCTGCGCCTCCTTGCCGTAGATGGCCAGCCAGCCCGGCTTCACAAGCACCTTGCCCTCGGTCTTGAAGCTGTGGCCGGCCGCGACCGAGATGCGGGTCGTGACCTGGTATTCGGCACTCGGGTAGAACACCGCCATGAAGCGCCGCACAACCAGGTCATAGACCTTCTGCTCCGCCTCGCTCAGGCCCTGGGCCGGCTGCAATGTAGGAATGATCGCGAAGTGGTCGCTTACCTTGGCGTTGTCGAAGATACGCTTGCTGGGCTTGATGTAGTTGCCCTTCAGTGCCGTCGCCGCGAAGGGGGCCAGATGCTTCATGCCGCTGTCGGCCAGCATCTCGAAGGTCTTCTTGACGACCGGCAGGTAGTCCTCGGGCAGCGCGCGCGAATCGGTCCGCGGGTAGGTCAGCGCCTTGTGGCGCTCGTACAGGCTTTGCGCGATGGCCAGCGTGGTCTTCGCGCTGAAGCCGAACTTGCCGTTGGCCTCGCGCTGCAACGAGGTCAGGTCGAACAGCAGCGGGCTGGCCTGCGTCGTGGGCTTGCTTTCCTCGGTGACGGTGGCGGTCTTGCCGCGCACCGCGTCGGCGATCTTCTGAGCGTCGGCCAGCGTCCAGAGGCGGTCGGCGCGCAGCTCCGCATCCGGCTCCTCGGTGTTGCCGGCGGCCTGGTTGGCCGCCGCCTTCTTCCAGGTCGGGTCGAACCACTTGCCCGGGTACTCGCCGGCGGCGGCCGCGAAGCTGGCATGGATCTCCCAGTAGTTGCGGCTGACGAACTTGCGGATCTTCTCCTCGCGCTCGACAACGACCGACAGCGTGGGCGTCTGCACCCGGCCCACGGTGGTCAGGAAGAAGCCGCCGTCGCGCGAGTTGAAAGCCGTCATCGCCCGCGTGCCGTTGATGCCGACCAGCCAGTCCGCCTCAGAGCGGCAGCGGGCGGCGTCGGCCAGCGGCAGCATCTGCCGATCGGTGCGCAGCGTCTCGAAGCCCTCGCGGATCGCCTGGGGCGTCATCGACTGCAGCCACAGGCGCTGCACCGGATGCTTGACCTTGCTGTATTGCTGGATCAGCCGGAAGATCAGCTCGCCCTCACGCCCGGCGTCGCAGGCGTTGATGAAGGCGCCGACATCCTTGCGCTTGGCCAGCCGCACGATCGCGTTGAGCCGGGTCTTGGTCTTGTCGAGCGGCTTGAGTTCGAAATGGGGCGGGATCACCGGCAGGTGCGCAAAGCTCCACTTGCCGCGCTTGACGTCGAACTCCTCAGGGGCCTGGATCTCGACCAGGTGACCGACCGCACTGGTGACAACGTACTTCTCGTTCTCGAAATGCTCTTCCATCTTGTCGAACTTGCCCGCCACCGGCGTGAGCGCACGCACGATGTCCTGCGCGACCGACGGCTTCTCGGCGATCACCAGGGTCTTGCTTGAATCTGCTTTTTTCATCTGACTACAATTCCGCGTCTCGCGTGCGCACAGGCGCACACACCCGGGCGCGCACCCACGCGCGCACCCATGAGTTCACGTTACCAAATTTTTCTACCGTGTCCAGAAAACCCCCGACCTCCGATGCGCGCCGCATCCAGACCCGCCGCTCCGGTGTCCACGGCAAGGGGGTGTTTGCACTGTGCGACATCCCGGAGGGCGAGACCATCATTGAATATGTGGGCGCCATCATCAGCTGGAAGGAGGCGCAGCGTCGCCATCCGCACGATCCGGCCGATCCGAACCACACCTTCTATTTCCATATCGACGAGAACCGTGTCATCGACGCGCTGTACGGCGGCAACTCCTCGCGCTGGATCAACCACTCCTGCGATCCGAACTGCGAGGCCGACGAACAGGACGGCCGGGTGTTCATCAAGGCGCTGCGCAACATCCGCGCCGGCGAGGAACTCAACTACGACTACGGCCTGATCATCGACGAGCGCTACACGCCCAAGCTCAAGGCCGAGTACCCCTGCTGGTGCGGCGCCAAGAGCTGCCGCGGCACCCTGCTGGCGCCCAAGCGGCGTCACCGCTGATGGCGGCCCACCGCCGGCCGCGCTGACAATGACCGGGCCCGCACCGGGCGACTGGCCGCTGGAGGCCCTGCAGGCCCAGGCGCAGCCCCTGTTCCCGGGCCTGCGCGTCGAGGCGGTCGCGCAGATCGACTCCACCAACACCGAGCTGATGCGCCGGGCCCGTGCCGGCGCCGTGCCCCCGGCGACCCTGCTGGTTGCCGAGACGCAGACGGCCGGCCGCGGGCGCCTGGGCCGCAGCTGGGTCACCGGCAGCGCCGGGCCGGGCCGCCTGCCGGCCCTGACCTTCTCGCTGGGGGTGGTGCTGGCTCCGCAGGACTGGTCCGGCCTGTCGCTGGCGGTCGGGGTGGCGGTGGCGGGCGCCTTGCACCCGGCGCTGCAGATCAAGTGGCCGAACGACCTCTGGCTGCACGAGCGCAAGCTGGCCGGCATCCTGATCGAGACCGCGCAGGTCGGCGGGCAGCGCCTGGCGGTGATCGGCATCGGCATCAATCTGGAGCCGCCGCCGGCCGACCTGCTGGCCGGCCTGTCGGTGCCCCCCACCGGCCTGCGGGCCGTCTGCCCCGATGACAGCGCGCCGCAGGTGCTGCTGCGCGTGCTGCCGGCGCTGCTGGCGGCGTTGCGGCAGTTCGAGGCCGGGGGCCTGGTGCCCTTCCTGGAGGCCTACCGCGCGCGCGACCTGCTGCAGGGGCGCGCCGTGCTGCTGAGCGACGGCACGCAGGGCACGGCCCACGGCATCGACGCCGGCGGCGGCCTGCTGGTGCATACTCCGGCCGGCATGCGCACGATCACCAGTTCCGAAGTCAGCGTGCGGCCGGTGGCACCGGCCGCGGGCCGCGGCGCCTGAGCACGATGCTGCGCCTGATCGTCCTGGGCCTGGTGCTGCTGAATGCGGGTTACTACGCCTGGTCCCACGGCATGCTGCGCAGCTACGGATTTGCGCCGGCCCAACAGGCGGAGCCGCAGCGCGTCGCCCAGCAGATCCAGCCGCAGCAGCTGCGGGTGCTATCCGGCGACGAAGTGCGCCCCCTGGAGTGCCTGCAGGCCGGGCTGTTCGACGATGCCCAGGCCGCAGCGCTGCGCCAGCTGGCCCAGAAGGTGCTGCCCGAGGGCAGCTGGACGCTGGAAGACGCCACTGATCCGGCGCGCCCGGATGCGCGTGGCAAGCGTCTGCGGCTGCCGGTCGTCGACGATGCGCTGCGGGCACGGCTGGACGAGCTCAAGCCGGCGTTGGGCACCCTGGCCCTGGCGCCCTGCAAGTAGCACGCCGCCATGGCCTCCCGCCGTCCCCGCTCCGCGGCTGCCGACCCGCAGCGCACGATCAACCTCGCGCTGCAGGGCGGCGGCGCCCACGGCGCATTCACCTGGGGCGTGCTGGACCAGCTGCTCGAGGATGGCCGCATCGGCGTCGACGGCATCTCCGGCACCAGCGCCGGCTCGATGAACGCGGTCGTGCTGGCGCACGGTCTGCTGGACGGCCGCGATGCCGCGCGGCAGGCCCTGCAGGACTTCTGGCGCGCCGTGTCCGACGCCGGGCAGCGCCTGAACCCCTGGCGCTGGTTCGGTCTGCCGGACCCGATGGCGGGCGACGGCCCCTGGGCCAGCCTGGCCGGGCAGTGGTTCAGCGCGGTGACGCACGCGTTCTCGCCCTACCAGTTCAACCCGCGGCAGATCAACCCGCTGCGCGAGGTGCTGCTGCAGCGGGTCGACTTCGAGCGGCTGCGCCGGGAGTCGCCGATCGGGCTGTTCCTGGCGGCCACGCATGTGCGCTCCGGCAAGGCGAAAGTGTTCGGCATCGACGAGGCGATCACGGTCGACATGGTGCTGGCCTCGGCCTGCCTGCCGCAGCTGTTTCCGGCGGTCGAGGTGGACGGCGAGTTCTACTGGGACGGCGGCTTCATGGGCAACCCGGTGCTGTACCCGCTGTTCTACGAGACCCGTTCGCGCGACGTGCTGATCGTGCACATCAACCCGATCGCCCGGGACGGCCCGCCGCCCCGCACCGCCGAGGCGATCCTGGACCGCGTCAACGAGATCAGCTTCAATTCCTCGCTGGTCAAGGAACTGCGTGCCGTGGCCTTCGTGCAGAAGCTGATGGATGCCGGCTGGATCCGCCCGGAACACCAGCACAAGCTGCGCTATGTGCTGATGCACTCGCTGCGCGCCGACAAGGTGCTGTGCGACCTGCCGGTCAACAGCAAGATGCGCAGCGACTGGGCCTTCCTGACGGACCTGCGCGACCGCGGCCGCGCGGCGGCGGCCGAGTGGCTGGCGCAGAACTACCGCTACCTGGGGCAGCGGTCCTCGGTGGATCTGCGGCAGGAGTTCCTGTAAGAGCGCGCCGGCCGCCTCAGTACCCTACGCGCGCCAGGTAGCTCTCGCGCGACGCCGCGCGGGCCTGCCCCAGCGTGTGGATCCCCTTGTCGGCCAGCAGCGGCAGCAGCTTCAGGAACACCTGCGCCGTCACCGTCGCGTCGCCCAGCGCGGTATGGCGGCCTTGCACCGCGATGCCCAGGCGCTGCGCGATCGCCTCCAGCGCATGGGATTCCTGGTGCGGATGCACGACGGTGGACAGCAGCAGCGTGTCGAGCACCGGCTGGTCGAAGCGCAGGCCGGTGCGCTCCTCCTTGAGTTGCAGGAAGCGCATGTCGAAGGCCGCGTTGTGCGCCACCAGCACCGTGTCCTGTGCGAAGGCGTGGAAGGCCGGCAGCACCTGGTCGATCGTCGGCTGGCCGGCGACCATGGCCGGCTGGATGCCGTGGATCGGAATCGACGCCGGCGAGATCGGGCGCTGCGGGTCCACCAGCTGCTCGAAGCCCTCTTGCGGCAGCAGGCGGCCGTTGACGATGCGGGTTGCGCCGATCTGGATGATCTCGTCGCCGGCCGAGGGCTCCAGCCCGGTGGTCTCGGTGTCGAACACGGTGTAGGCCAGGCCGGCGAGCGGGCGCGACTCCAGGTCGCTGCCGGCCGCGCCGGTCTGGAACAGGTCGAAGTCGTAGTACTCCGGCCGCTCTGCCCCTGCGGAGAGTGCCGGTGCCGCATCGCCATCCGTCGTGTCCTGTCCGCTGGCCAGCGGTAGCAGGAAGCGGAAGAAGGCCTCGTGCCGGGTGCGCTCGCGCTCGAACCAGAATGCGCCGCCATGGCGGTCCACGATGTCGCGCACGCTCAGCGGCGTGGCATCGTTGCCGATGCGCATCGGGTCGAGCTCCCAGCTCATCACCGTCTCGGTGCTCATGACCTGTCCGCGCCAGACCAGATCCAGATGCGCACGCGGACCGGCACCCGACAGCCGCAGCCCGGTCTGCGTGATGCCGAATTCGTCGGCCAGCCGCGCGGCCAGGTAGGCCAGGGCCTGCATCAGCGAGAAGCTGTCCACGCGCAGCCACAGCGCGTCGTCCACCGGCGCGGCGTCCACCTGCAGACGGGCCGCGGATTCGATGCGCCGGGCGATCGCGGCCAGCAGGTCCGCACCGCGCATGTCCTCCATCGGCCAGCGCGTCTTCAGGCCGGTCGCGGCGGTCTGCGCAAAGTGCTGCACCCGCTCGGTCAGTGCGGCAGTTTCCTCGCGCACCACGCCCAGGAAGCGCGCATGCATCGCCGGCTCCAGGTCCGGGTAGCCCAGCATGTCGACGGCCGCCTGCAGATTGGCCAGCGCGCCGCGGCTGCCCTCGGTCATCGCGTGCAGCAACTGGTCGCGCAGGGCCTCCTGCTCGAATTCGCGCGTGACGTTGTCCAGCATCAGCACGAAGCCGCCCAGCACCGGCCCGGGCTGGTCCAGTACCGCGGCCATCTGCACGCGCAGCAGCTGTCCGCCGCGGGTCGTGGTGACGAACTGCGCCGACGGCTGCGCCACGCCCCGTGCCAGCCGCTGGCGGATCGTCTCCAGCGCGTGGTCCACCAGCGGGCGCTCGAACACGGTGTAGATCGAGCGGCCCAGGCCGATCAGGCCGCTGGCGCCTTCGGCCAGCCCCGGTGTGCCGGACAGCGTGCGGAACTGCAGCCGCGCGCGCTGGTTGTACAGCAGCACCTGGCCGTCCAGGTTGCAGACCACGACGCTCTGCGTGAGCTCGGCCATCAGGGCCGCGAGGCGGCGGCGCTCCTGGTCGACCTGCCGGCTGGCCGACAGCACCTGCTGCTGCATGTCGTCCTGCAACGCCGTGCGCTGTGCGACCAGCGCTGCGATCGCCTGTGCCAGGCTGCGCACGGCGCTGCCGCCGCCATCCGGCAGTGCGGCGTCGGTCCGCTCGGCCAGCTGCACCCGGGTGGCCTCGTCCAGCCGCGCGACCGCCGCCACATGGTCGCGGAACAGGCGCTGCGCCAGCATCGCCAGCAGCACGCTGACGACCATCCAGGCCATCAGCACCAGGGCCAGTCGGGACGCCAGCACCTCGGACAGCAGATCGCGCTCGGCAGGCGCCAGCGTCGCCCACACCATGCCGGCGGTCAGCGCGACCCAGGCGCCCAGCAGAAGCGCCGGCGCCGCGGCCGCCAGCAGGGCCCTGCGCTGCAGGTTCACGGCCGTTCCTCCAGCAGCGACCGCACCCGCGCCACCAGGTCGCGTGTCGAAAAGGGCTTGGTGACGTAGGCGTTGGCGCCCAGCGCCAGGCCCTTGGCAACATCGGTGTCCCGCCCCTTCGCGGTCAGCATCAGGATGCGCACGCCCTGCAGTCGGGCCTCGGCGCGCACCTCCTGGCAGACCTCCAGCCCGGTCTTGCGCGGCATCATCACGTCCAGCAGCACCAGGTCCGGCGGGTCGGCCCGGATCGCGTCCAGCGCCTCCTGGCCGTCGCGCGCGACGCGTACCGTGAAGCCTTCGCGCTGCAACAGGTACTCCAGCGAGATCAGGATGTTGGGCTCGTCGTCGGCGATCAGGATCGTGGCGGGCATGGTGCGGGTGTCTCCAGGGAAAGAGGTCAAGCGGTCTGCGGCAGCGGCAGTTCGAACACGAAGCGCGCGCCGCCGTCCGGGGGCGACTCCAGCCACAGCCGGCCGCCGAAATGCACGACGATCTGGCGGCTGATCGGCAGGCCCAGGCCGGTGCCCTGCGGCCGGTGGGCGGCATCACCGCCCTGGCGGAACTTCTCGAAGATCAGGCTACGCTGGGTCGGCGGAACACCGGGCCCGTTGTCCTGCACCGCGACGCGCACCACGCCCGGCAGCGCCTGCAGCGTCACGTCGACCCGGCCCTCCTGCGGCGGAAGGAACTTGGCGGCATTGGAGAGCAGGTTGAGCAGGACCTGCGTCAGCCGGTCCGGGTCGGCCAGCAGCACGACGGGCTGCTCCGGCACGGCCAGCGTGATGCGGCCGCCGCGCTCGCGGACCATCTCGCCGGTGGTCTGCACCGCCTGTGCCAGCAGGGCTGCCAGGTCGACCGGGCTGCTGTGCCACTCGCCGTGGCCGGATTCGATCTTGGCCATGTCCAGCACCTGGTTCACCAGGCGGCTCAGGCGCTCGGTCTCGCTGACGATGATGCCCAGGAACTGCTGGCGCTGCGGGCCGGGCATGTCCGGGTCGTCGGCCATCAGCTCGGCCAGCGCCCGGATCGAGGTCAGCGGCGTGCGCAGCTCGTGCGTCACCGAGGACATGAAGTCGTCCTTCAGGCGGTCGAGCTCCTGCAGGCGCTCGTTGGCGGCGCGCAGCTCGGCGGTCGCGGCCTCGAGCGCGCGCGACTTCTCCTCGAGCTTGTGCGAGTAGGCGCGGACCTGCGAGGCCTCGTCGAGGATGTCCATGACCTCGCCGAGCCCGAGCGGCTCCGCCTGCACCACGGTCGACACCATCACCCGCGCCGAGGCGCTGCCGATGGCGCCGGCGAGAAGGGTCTCGGCGAAGTGGACCAGCTCGGGATCGGCCTTGAGCTCGGAGACCCGCTGCAGGCCATGCGAGCGCGCGTAGGCGCCGAAGGCCTCCTCGGTGCGGCGCTGGCCGAGGAAGCGCGCCACCAGCGGCACCAGCTCGCCGGCCTCGGCGCCGGTGCGCCAGAAGCTGGCCGGCGGCGCGTCGCCACGCCGGAACACATCGACGAAGAGCGCGCCCTGGGTGGCCTCCGGTCCGGTCGGCACGCGCAGCATCGACACCGCGACGTAGCAGCCGATGTTGGCGAGCAGGCTCCAGAACAGCGCGTGGCTGATGTTGTCCAGGCCGGTGAGCCCGAAGAGCTGCTCGGGCCTGAGCCAGCCTAGGCCGAGCACGCCGTGCTCGAGGAAGCCCGGATCGAGCCAGCCCGACTTGGCGAACGACGGCAGCAGCAGCGTGTAGACCCACACCGCGAAGCCCGCGAGCAGGCCGGCGAGCGCGCCCTCGCGGGTGCCGCCACGCCAATACATGCCGCCGATCACCACCGGGGCGAACTGCGCCACCGCGGCGAAGCTGATGAGGCCGATGCTGACCAGCGCGTAGGCCTCGCCGGCGAGGCGGAAGTAGAGATAGCCGAGCAGCAGCAGCACCACGATCGCGCCGCGGCGGATGCCGAGCAGGAGCCCGGTGAGGTCGCGCTCGCGCGCGAGGTCGAGCCGCCGGCTGCGCAACAGCATCGGCATCACGAGGTCGTTGCACACCATCGTGGACAGCGCGATCGCCTCCACGATCACCATGCCGGTGGCTGCGGACAGGCCGCCGATGAACACGAGCAAGGCGAGCGCATTCTGCCCATGTGCGAGCGGCAGGGTCAGCACGAAGGTGTCCGGGTCCACCGTGCCGCTGCCAAAA
>JAEUOX010000359.1 GCA_016790475.1 Rhodoferax sp.
CTCGATGCCGCCCTTCTCGACGATGTCGGCCGCCTGGTCCAGGAGCTCCATCGTGCGCGGGTGCAGGTCGCCCGTTTCCTTGTGCAGGAAGAAGGGCAGCGGCACGCCCCAGCTGCGCTGGCGGCTGATGCACCAGTCGGGCCGGCCGGCGATCATGTCGTGCAGCCGGGCGCGGCCGTTCTCCGGATAGAACGCGGTCCGGTCGATGGCCTCCAGCGCCAGCTGGCGCAGCGTACGGGGTGCCTTGTCCCGGGTGAACACGCCCTCGCCGTCGTCCATGCGCACGAACCATTGCGCCGCCGCCCGATAGATCACCGGCGTCTTGTGGCGCCAGCAGTGCGGGTAGCTGTGCTGCAGGTTGGAGGTCGCAAAAAGGCGGTCGGCCTGGCGCAGCGTCTCGATGATCTCCGGGCAGGCCTTCCAGATGTTCTGCCCGCCGAACAGCGGCAGTTCCGGTGCATAACGGCCATGGCCCTGCACCGGATTCAGGATCTGATCCACCGTGATGCCGTGCGCGACACAGCTGTTGAAGTCCTCCACGCCATAGGCCGGCGACGAATGCACCAGGCCGGTGCCGTCACTGGCGGTCGCGTAGTCGGCCAGGAACACCGGCGACAGGCGGTCGTAGCCCGGGTCCACGTGGGCCAGCGGGTGGTGGAAGTTCAGGCCACCCAGCGCCTTGCCGGCGCAACGCGCCAACACCGACCCGGAAAGCTGGTAGCGCTGCAGGCACGTTTCCACGAGGCTGTCGGCCAGCACCAGCAGGCCCCGGGGAGTGTCGACCAACGCATAGGTCAGTTCCGGGTTCAGGTTGAGGGCCTGGTTGGCCGGGATCGTCCAGGCGGTCGTGGTCCAGATCACCGCGAAGGCCGGCTGATCGATCGACGCCAGCCCGAAGGCGGACGCCAGCTTCTGCGGTTCGGCACACAGGAAGCCGACATCCAGCGTCTGGGACTGCTTGTCGGCGTACTCGATCTCGAACTCGGCCAGCGAGGAGCCGCAGTCGAAGCACCAGTAGACCGGCTTGAGGCCCCGGTAGACGAAGCCGCGCTCGATCACGCGCTTGAAAGCGCGGATCTCGTTGGCCTCGGTCTCGAAGTCCATCGTGCGGTAGGGGCGCTCCCAGGCGCCGAGCACGCCCAGGCGCTTGAAGTCCGCCATCTGGATCGCGATCTGCTCGGTGGCGAAGGCGCGGCTGCGGGCCTGCATCTCGTCGCGCGGCAGGTTGCGCCCGTGCTTCTTCTCGATCGCGTTCTCGATCGGCAGGCCATGGCAGTCCCATCCGGGGATGTACTGGGCGTCGAAGCCCTCCAGTTGGCGCTCCTTGACAATCATGTCCTTCAGGATCTTGTTGACCGCGTGGCCCATGTGGATCTGGCCGTTGGCATAGGGCGGGCCGTCGTGCAGGATGAACTTCGGCGCGCCGGCGCGGGCCACGCGCAACTTCTTGTAGATGCCGGCCTCGTCCCATTCGCGGGCCCAGCCGGGCTCGCGCTTGGGCAGGTCGCCGCGCATCGGGAACGGCGTCTCGGGCAGGTTGAGGGTGCTGCGGTAGTCGGTCTTGTCGGTCATGGCGGTGGGGCACTGGCCGGCATCGGAGCCGGCGCGGAGGAACGGAGGGGCGGGGACGATCGGGCCGGACGAGGCCGCTAAATTCGATCGCGGGTGGTCTGCCGGTGGGTCTCGGCGTGCATCGACGCGAGCCAGGTGCGCGCGTCGTCGCAGTCCTTCGCGATGCCTTGCTGCAAGGCTTCGAGGCCGTCGTACTTGCGCTCGTCGTGCAGTTTGTGCAGGAGTTCCACCCGGATGATTTTACCGTAGGCCCCTTCCGGCCCCAGCTCCGCCGGCCACTGCAGGCAATGCGTCTCCAGCAGGACACGGCCGCCGTTGACGTCACGCGGGTCCAGCGAGGGGCGCACGCCCAGGTTCGCGACACCGGGCAGCGGCGTCGCGGACAGGCCATGCACCAGCACCACGAAGATGCCGCCGGCCGCCGGCTTCCAGTGCGCAAAGCGCAGGTTCAATGTCCGGAAGCCGAGGTCCCGGCCGAGCTTGCGGCCATGCACCACATGGCCGGAGATCCGGTAGGGCCGGCCGAGCAGGCGCGCGGCGACGTCCATCCTGCCCGCGGCGAGCGCATCCCGCACGGCCGAGCTCGAGACCCGCAGGCCGTGGACCTCGTAGCTGTTCATCCGTGCGACGTCGAACCCCTGCGCGTCGCCTGCCGCATCGAGCATCGCGTAGTCGCCCTGGCGCCGGGCGCCGAAGCGGAAGTCGTCACCGACCAGCACGTAGCGTGCCCCCAGCCCGGCCAGCAGCACCTGGTCGATGAAGTCCTGCGGTGACTGGCCCGCCAGGCGACTGTCGAAGGGCAGTACCACCGTCTGGTCCACACCGCACTGGGCCAGGTCGGTGAGCTTGTCGCGAAGCGTGCCGATGCGGGCCGGCGCCGCCTGCTGCTGGCCGCTGCGGGCGGCAAAGAAGTCCCGTGGATGGGGCTCGAAGGTCAGCACGCAGCTCTCGACACCGCGCTGGGCGGCCTCACCCCGCAGCAGCGCCAGCATGGCCTGGTGGCCGCGGTGCACGCCGTCGAAGTTGCCGATCGTGAGCGCGCAGGCCGGCGCCATGCCGCCGTGGTGGAGACCGCGAAAGACTCGCATGCGTTGTTATGCTTTTGATAGCAGAGGAGAGCCGGACAAAGGCCGTCAGGCACTGACTGGGGTGAAAAACAGGTATATTGTGGCGCATCGGTGCAGGGGCTCGCAGGGCCCTTGCCGACGCAGCTGGATGCGTCGCATGTCAACGGATCAATTCTTTGTTTCGGGAGGCGTGTCTTGAAGGTCTTGAAGCTGTCCGCCCAGGGTCTGCCGCAGTCCTGGATCTCGCTGGAGCAGGCCGTGATCCACTATGCCGCCGGCGAGGTGCGCTGGGAATCCGGTGGCGACGTCGCGGTGTTCCGCGGCGGGCACAACGCGCGCACCGGCGAGCAATCGGTCATCCGCGTCAACAGCATCATCGGCACCAAGGGCGTGCCCAACATCAACCCCTTCAGCCTCAAGCCCGGCCTGACGAACAGCAAGCTGTTCGCGCGCGACCGCAACATCTGCGCCTACTGCGGCCAGCACTTCCATGAGGAAGACCTGACCCGCGAGCACATCATCCCTTTTGCCCAGAACGGTGTCGACAGCTGGATGAACGTCGTCACCGCCTGCCGGCCCTGCAACCACCGCAAGAGCAACCGCACGCCGGAACAGGCGCAGATGCCATTGCTCTACGCGCCCTATGTGCCCAGCCTCTGGGAGGACTTCATCCTGCGCAACCGGCGCATCCTGGCCGACCAGATGGAGTTCCTGATGACGCACCTGCCGAAGTCCTCACGGCTGATGGCCTGAGCCGCTGCACCGTGCGTCGGCACGGTCAGGGGCCGTCCAGGAAGTAGGTGCGCAGCGGTCCCTTGCCCTTGATCTCCAGCTCTCCGCGGGGCTCGAAGCGGAACCGGCCGGCCAGTTCGCGGTAGACCGCCTCGCTGACATGCACCCGCCCGGGTTGCCCCAGCGCCTCCATCCTGCTGGCGGTGTTCACCGCATCGCCCCAGACGTCGTACAGGAAGCGCTTGCGGCCGATGACCCCGGCGACCGTGGGGCCGACATGCAGGCCGCAGCGCACGGTCAGCGGGTAGCCATGGCGCGCGCTGTAGGCCTGCATGTGCCCGATCATCGCCAGCGCCAGCTGGGCCAGGTCCGTCAGCGGCCCGGTGCCGACCGCCATGTAGGCGTCGCCGATGGTCTTGATCTTCTCGGCCCGGTAGCGGTCAACCAACTCGTCAAAGCCGGTGAAGATGTCGTTGAGCACCTGCACGACGCTGTCCGGCGCCCGCCCGGCGGAGAAATGCGTGAACCCGGCGATGTCCACGAACAGCACCGCCATGCGGGGGTACTGTGCGGCCTGGACCTGATTGTGGTGCTTGAGCTCGTTGGCAATCGCCGCCGGCAGCGCGTTGTGCAGCACCTGGTCGGCGCGCGCACGTTCGTGCTCGACCAGGCACTTCTCCCGGTACAGCGCCAGGTTGAGCCGCATCAGGTAGCGGTCGATCAACAGGGCCACCACATGCAGCGCCAGCAGGTTCAGGCCGGCGCCGCTGGTCTGGAAGGTGTCGGTCGGGTCAGCGCTCCAGATCATTGCGTAAAGCAGCAGCGCGCTGGCCAGCGTGACGCCCATGCGCAGCCGCCCCGGAAACGCGAACACGCAGACCATCGTCAGCAGGAAGATCGCGTAGGTGGAGAGGTCGCCGCTGAGCAGCCAGGAGATCAGCCCGAACGCGCAGAACAGCCCGGCGCTGGCCACGAAGAAGGCCGCCAGCAAACGGGCGCGCTGCCGGTGCTGCTGCATGCGGCGTGCCAGCAGCGCGAACACCAGGAAATGGGCGGACGCGCCCGCGTGCCAGGCCACCAGCCAGCCATGCTGGGCAAAGTCACCCCACACACCCCGGTGCCACAGCCAGGGATCGACGACCAGCAGCATGGCCAGCACCAGCGCCAGGCCGACCCGGCACATCGGCTCCAGCATCGTGAAGGAGCGTTCCGTGACCCAGCGGGCGAAGTCGTCGGAGTGCAACTGCGGCTCCGGCGCGCGCGCCGGCAGCAGCGGTGGTGAGGCCATGGGCCCTCCCGTGGCGCGCCGGCCGGTACCCCATGCACCGACCGCACCCGGCCAGTCTAGGGCGGGCGGGTCGCCGGGCGCATCAGGTTGTCCCCCCGAGGGGGGACGGACGAAGGCGCGTCAGGCGAACACGCCGGCCGTGTCCTGCAGCGTCGCGGAGACCGTGCCCAGGTGGTGCAACGTGTCGCCGAAGCTCATCTCCATCTGGGTCAGCCGCTTGACGTAATGCCCCACGACGTATTCGTCGGTGACACCGATGCCGCCATGCAGCTGGATCGCCTGCTGGCCGATGAAGCGCATCGACTGCCCCAGCTGGACCTTGGCGCGGGCGATGGCCGCCCGGCGCTCGGCCGCCGGCAGGTGCAGCTTGAGCGACGCGTAGTAGCTCATCGAGCGGGCCAGCTCGAGCTGCATCTTCATGTCTGCGGCGCGGTGCCGCAGCGCCTGGAAGCTGCTGATCGGCACGCCGAACTGCTTGCGGGTGTTCATGTATTCCGCGGTGATCGCCAGCGTGCGGTCCATCACGCCGACGGCCTCCGCACACAGGCAGGCAATGCCGATGTCGACACCGTGTTCCAGCGCCTGCTGGCCGTCCCGGCTCAGCAGCGTGGCCTCGGCACCATCGAGGGTCAGTTCGGCCGCCCGGCCACCGTCCAGCGTGGGATAACCCCGCGTCGACATGCCGGTGGCGCCCTTGCGGACCAGGAACAGCCCGATGCCGTCGTCCAGGCGGGCCGGCACCAATAGTGCGTCGGCGGTGTCGCCGTAGGGCACGATGCTCTTGGCGCCGGATAGCACCCAGCCTGCGCCCTGCGCGCGGGCCTGCGTGGCGCAGCGGGTCAGGTCATACCGGGCGGCGCGTTCCTGGTAGGCCAGTGCCACCCGGAGGCTGCCGTCGGCGATGCCCGGCAGCCACGCCGCCGCGACGTCCGCCGGCGCGTACGCCTGCAGCATCGCGCCGGTGATCAGCGCCTGGGCAACCGGCTCGAGCACCAGCCCGCGACCGAGCTCCTCCATCGCGATCATCGCCTCGATCGCGCCCATGCCCATGCCGCCGTGGTCCTCGGACACATAGAGGCCGCACAGGCCCAACGCAGCCAGTTCACCGAAGGCCTGGGCCGAGAAACCGCCGTCCCGGCTGATGGCCCGGCGGCGCTCGAAGCCGTAGCCCTTGTCGACCCATTTGCGGACCGCGTCGCGCAGCTGTTCCTGTTCGTCGGAAAAATCGAAATCCATGGTGTTCTCCTTATCCCAGCACGACCTGCGAGACGATGTTGCGCTGCACTTCGTTCGAGCCGCCGTAGATCGTGGTCTTGCGCATGTTCAGGTAGGTACCTGCCAGCGGCGCGCAGTGCAGCGCGCCGACCGCATCACCCTGCCAGCCGGCCTCCATGGCCTCGCGGATCCACGGGATGGCATAGGGCCCGGCGGCCAGCATCATCAGCTCGGCGTACCGCTGCTGGATCTCGCTGCCGCGGATCTTCAGCAGGCCGGCGATGTCCAGCGACTGCTTGCCGGAGGTCTCGGCCGCCAGCACGCGCAGCACCAGCATCTCCAGTGCGACCACGTCGACCTCCAGCCGGGCGATCTCGTCGCGGAAGCGGATGTCGTCGTAGACACCCTCGGCCTTGGCAATCCGCTTGAGGCGTTCGAGCTCGCGCTTGGTGCGGTTGACGTCGGCGATGTTCGTGCGCTCATGGCTCAGCAGGTGCTTGGCGTAGGTCCAGCCCTTGTTCTCCTCGCCGATCAGGTTTTCCGCCGGCACCTCGACGTTGTCGAAGAACACCTCGTTGACCTCCACGCTGCCGTCCAGCAGCGTGATCGGGCGCACCGTGACGCCCTTGGAGCGCATGTCGATCAGCAGGAAGCTGATGCCGGTCTGGGGCTTGCCCTCGTTGCTGGTGCGTACCAGGCAGAAGATCCAGTCGCCGTACTGGCCCAGCGTGGTCCAGGTCTTCTGGCCGTTCACGATGTAGCGGTCGCCGTGGCGCTCGGCCCGGGTCTTCAGCGAGGCCAGGTCCGAGCCGGACCCGGGCTCGCTGTAGCCCTGGCTCCACCAGACGTCGCCGCTGGCGATGCCGGGCAGGAAGCGCTTCTGCTGCTCCGGGTTGCCGAAGGCCATGATCACCGGCGCCACCATGACCGGCCCGAATGGGGCCACGCGCGGCGCACCGGCGCGGGCACATTCCTCCTCGAACAGGTGGCGCTGCACCGAGTTCCAGCCCGGACCGCCAAACTCCTTTGGCCAGGCATGGCCCAGCCAGCCCTTGCGCCCGAGGATGCGGGCCCAGCCCTGCATATCCTCCCGGGTCAGGTGCAGCGCGTTGTGCACCTTGTGGGAGACGTCGCGCGGCAGGTTCTCGGCGACCCAGGCGCGGATGTCGGCCCGGAACTGCTGCTCTTGTGGCGTGAATGCCAGATCCATGGTTCTACTCCTACAGGATCCGCCGGTTTTAGCACGACCGTTCGCTTTTCTCTGTCCAGAGTGCGACAAATCCCGGGCCCTGGGGTCCCATGGGGGCGCACGGATAATTCCTGTACATGAAGAACATCGTGATCCTGATCTCCGGCGGCGGCTCGAACATGGCCGCCATCGTGCGCACCGCACAGCGCGAGCATTGGGAGCGCGCGCCGGGAGTCCGGATCGCCGCCGTCATCAGCAACCGCGCGGACGCCGGCGGGTTGGCCTTCGCCCGCGAGCAGGGCATCGCGACCCATGTGGTGGACCACAAGGCCTACACCGACCGGGCCGCGTTCGATGCCGCGCTGGCCGAACGCATCGACGCCCAGGATCCGCAAGGCCACCCGGCGCTGGTGGTGCTTGCCGGGTTCATGCGGGTGCTGACACCGGATTTCGTCCGGCACTATGCCGGTCGGCTGGTCAACATCCATCCCTCGCTGCTGCCGGCATTCGCCGGCCTGCACACGCATGCGCGGGCGCTGGCCGCCGGCTGCCGCTTTGCCGGCGCGACGGTGCATCTGGTGACCGAGGAATTGGACGATGGGCCGATCCTGGCGCAGGCGGTGGTCCCGGTGCTGCCGGGCGACACGCCGGAGCAACTGGCAGCCCGGGTGCTCACGCAGGAACACCGCATCTACAGCCGCGCGATCGCCGACCTGCTGCGCCGCTGAGGCCTGCCGCTTCGCGGCGGGCCCCATGGGAGAATCCGCCGATGCATCCGAAAGCCCTGCTCGCGGCCTGTGCCGACCTGGTCGCGCTGGTCCTGCGCTTTGAACACCCCGCCGACGCGGTGGTGTCGCGCTTCTTCCGCGACAACAAGGCGCTGGGCCCGCGCGAGCGGGCCACACTCAGCGAAACCGCCTACAACGTGCTGCGGCGCAAGCTGTTGTGGGACCACCTGGCCCCGTCCGGCAGCGGGCCGCGCGAGCGCCGACTGGCGATCCTGGGGTTTCCCGGCCCGCGCGACTTCCTGGCGGCCGCCCTCAGCGACCAGGAGAAGGGCTGGCTCCAGCAATGCGACGCGATCCGGCCGGCCGACCTGCTGGAGCGCCACCGCCACAACCTGCCGGACTGGCTGGCCGCCGCACTGAAGGAGCAGGTGGGCGACCAGTTCTGGCCGCTGGCGGACAGCCTGGGGCAGCCGGGCACGCTGGATCTGCGGGTTAATGCCTTCAAGGCCCGCCGGGCGGATGTCCAGCAGGCGCTGACCGCTGCCGGCCTGCGCAGCACCCCGACGCCGTATTCGCCCTGGGGGCTGCGGCTCGACGGCAAGCCGGCCTTGCGCACGATGCCGGCCTATCTGAACGGCGAGTTCGAGATCCAGGACGAAGGCTCGCAGCTGCTGGCCCTGCTGCTGGATGCCCACCGCGGCGAGATGGTGGTCGACTTCTGCGCCGGCGCCGGTGGCAAGACACTGGCGCTGGGGGCCTGCATGCGCAGCACCGGGCGGCTGTATGCCTTTGACACCTCCGCCCACCGGCTGGATGCCCTCAAGCCCCGGCTGGCGCGCAGCGGCCTGTCCAATGTCCATCCGGTCGCCATCGCCCACGAGCGCGACGATCGCATCAAGCGCCTGGCCGGCAAGGCGGACCGGGTGCTGGTGGATGCGCCGTGCTCCGGCCTGGGGACGCTGCGGCGCAACCCGGATCTCAAATGGCGCCAGGACCTGGCCGCGGTCGCCGCACTGGCCAAGACGCAGGCGGCCATCCTGCAAAGTGCGGCCCGGCTGCTCAAGCCGGGTGGTCGGCTGGTCTATGCGACCTGCAGCATCCTGCAGCAGGAGAACGAGCAGATCGCCGAGGCCTTCACGGCTGCGAACACCGGCTTCGCGCCGGTTGATGCGCAGGAGATCCTGGCCGGTCTGAAGGTGGAGGGCGCGCAGACGCTCTGCCACGGCGGACCGGACGGCCGGCGCTATCTGCGCCTGTGGCCACATACCCATGGTACGGACGGGTTTTTCGCCGCAATTTGGCGCCGGATCTAGTTTTTTGGCGGTATTTTGGTGTCTTTTGGCTTTTCGGGTGGTCAAATCCCTTGACAAGCCTTAACATGCCGCCTGTGTCGAGCCGCGCCTCGGGGTGCGGCACGTTCCTATCCCTCTTCGAGAAACGAGCAATATGTTGTTGTTACCTGACTGGGCTTTCCTGAACGCGGTGGTGGAGTGGCTCTCCCATGGCTTCTGGGATCTGACCTGGTGGCAGGTGGTTCTGTATACCCTGGCCACGACCCACATCACGATCGCCAGCGTCACGATCTATCTGCACCGCCACCAGGCGCACCGCGCGATGGATCTCCATGCGATCCCGTCGCACTTCTTCCGCTTCTGGCTGTGGATTGGTACCGGCCAGGTCACCCGGGAGTGGGTGTCGATCCACCGCAAGCACCACGCCAAGTGCGAAACCATCGACGACCCGCACAGCCCGGTCGCCCATGGCATCAAGAAGGTGTTCTGGCAGGGCGCCGAGCTCTACCGCGCCGAATCCAAGAACCAGGACACCCTGAACAAGTACAGCCAGGGCTGCCCGAATGACTGGCTGGAGCGCAACCTGTACTCGCGCTTCAGCTGGCAAGGCGTCGGCCTGATGATGGTGCTCGATCTCGCCTTGTTCGGCGCGGCCGGTCTGGCCGTCTGGGCGGTGCAGATGGTCTGGATTCCGGTCACGGCAGCGGGTGTCATCAACGGCATCGGCCACTATTGGGGCTATCGCAATTTCGAGGCGCCGGACGCCAGCACCAACATCATTCCCTGGGGCGTGCTGATCGGTGGCGAGGAACTGCACAACAACCACCACACCTACCCGACCTCGGCCAAGTTCTCGGTCAAGCCCTACGAGTTCGACATCGGCTGGATCTACATCAATGTGCTCGAGAAGCTCGGCCTGGCCCGCGTCAAGAAGACGCCACCGAAGCTGCAGCTGGGCGACATCCGCCCGGTTGCCGACGAGAAGACGCTGGAGGCGCTGATCGCCAACCGCTACGAGGTCATGGCCAGCTACGCCAATGACCTGCGCCGCGCCTGCAAGGTCGAGATCGAGACCATCAAGGCGCGCCGCGGCGACGTCGCGGTGCTGCTGGCCGCCAAGCGCTGGCTGCCGCGCGATGCCGACAAGGTACCGGCGGAAGCCATGCCCCAGCTGGCCCAGGCCCGTGCCGCGCACCCGGTGCTCGACAAGATGGTCACGATGCGCGAGGAGCTTCGTCAGCTCTGGCTCAACCGTTCGCAGTCGCGCGAGCAGCTGGCTGCCGACCTGCAAGCCTGGTGCCGCCGCGCCGAGGACAGCGGCATCGCCGCGCTGCGCGACTTCTCGATGCGCCTGCGCGCCGCGCACGCCTGACGGCCTGCGCGCACCGCCCATGAAAAAAGGCCCGGAACATCCGGGCCTTTTCGCTGGGGGACCAAGCTGTTTACTTCAGCTTGATTTCCTTGTAGTCCACATGCTTGCGAGCCACCGGATCAAACTTCTTGATCAGCATCTTCTCGGGCATGGTTTTCTTGTTCTTGCTGGTGGTGTAGAAATGGCCGGTTCCGGCCGTCGATTCCAGCTTGATCTTTTCGCGGGCGCCTTTGGAAGCCATGGTGTGTCCTTCAGTCAGTGAGGGGGGATCAGGCCTGGCCGCGAGCGCGCATGTCGGCCAGCACGGACTCGATGCCGTTCTTGTCGATCAGCCGCAGGGCGGCGCTGGAAACACGCAGACGAACCCAGCGATTCTCGGCTTCGACCCAGAAGCGGCGGTACTGCAGATTCGGCAGAAAACGACGCTTGGTCTTGTTGTTGGCGTGGGAAACATTGTTCCCCACCATCGGGCCTTTGCCCGTCACTTCACATACGCGTGCCATGGGACACTCCAGTGTTGATGCGCGGCACGGTGGCGTGCCACGTATTCGTTAACGGCTTTCGCCGCACCTCGCCAAGAGGACCGATGGGGTGCATCTGCAGCCCCGCCGACCATGGCGGTATCAGGATCTCACCGAACAACGCCCGCGACGGGGCGAATTTGGTAAAGCCCGGCATTATAGCCACGGCCCGCTAGGGGGCCGTGGCGATCAGCTTTGTTGTTCCAGGAAGCGCTGCGCGTCCAGCGCGGCCATGCAGCCGGTGCCGGCACTGGTGATCGCCTGCCGGTAGACATGGTCCTGTACGTCGCCCGCGGCGAACACGCCGGGCACGCTGGTCATCGTCGCAAAGCCCTGGAGCCCGGATTGCGTCACGATGTAGCCCCCGGCCATTTCGAGCTGGCCCTGGAAGATCTCGGTGTTCGGCGCGTGCCCGATGGCGATGAAGCAGCCGGCCAGTGCGAGGTCTTCGGTGCTGCCGTCCACCGTGCTGCGGATCCGGATGCCTGTGACGCCGCTGGCATCGCCGAGCACCTCGTCCAGCGTGCGGAAAGTCTTCAGCTCGATCTTGCCCGCGCTGACCTTTTCCATCAGCTTGTCCACCAGGATCGCCTCGGCCTTGAACTTGTCGCGCCGATGCACCAGGTAGACCTTGCTGGCGATGTTGGACAGGTACAACGCTTCTTCCACGGCGGTATTTCCGCCGCCCACGACGCAGCAGACCTGATCCCGGTAGAAGAAACCGTCACAGGTCGCGCAGCCGGAGACGCCGCGGCCCATGAAAGCCGTCTCGGAAGGGAGTCCCAGGTACTTGGCCGAGGCGCCGGTGGCGACGATCAGCGCGTCGCAGGTGTAAGTGCCGCTGTCGCCTTGCAGCGTGAACGGACGCTGACCCAGATCAAGCTTGTGGATATGGTCGAAGACGATTTCGGTCTTGAAGCGCTCGGCATGCTGTAAAAAGCGCTGCATGAGCTCCGGCCCCTGTACGCCCAGCGGGTCGGCCGGCCAGTTGTCCACGTCGGTGGTCGTCATGAGCTGCCCGCCTTGCGCGATGCCGGTGATCAGCATCGGTTGCAGGTTGGCGCGTGCGGCATACACCGCCGCGGTATAGCCGGCCGGACCGGACCCCAGAATCAGGACCCGGGCGTGTTTGGTGGTTGTCATGGTCGAGTGTCAATGTAAGAATAGGCGATTGGGGTGGCTGCCACGGGCAGGCGGTGGGCGTCGGGTTGCTTGGGCCTGGCGTGCCGGGCTTCAGGGGCCGATTGTAAGAATGGAAAGCTAGTCACAAAGGATCGCCGGATGTCGATGTTGACCAATCTTGACCTGATTCGCCGGGTGCCGCTGTTTGCCATGCTCACGCCAGCGCAAGCGGAATCCCTGGCAGGTGCGGTTGGCAAGCGCCGTTTCAAGCGGGGTGAATACATCGTCGAGCAGGGCAAGAAGTGCGAGTCGCTGTTCATCCTGCTGGCGGGCCGGGCCCGGGTGGTCGTGACGGACCGCCGCGACCGCGAGGTCATCCTGGCCACGTTGCACCCGGGCGACTACCTGGGCGAGATGAGTCTGATCGACCACGAGCCGCATTCCGCCACGGTCGAGGCGGAGGTCCAGACGGACGCACTGGTGCTGGGCGGCGAGGACTTCAACCGCTGCCTGCTGGAGAACAACTCCACGATGAAGGCGGTGTTGCGCGGCCTGGTGCAGCGCCTGCGCAGCGCGGACCGCAAGATCGAATCACTGGCACTGATGAACGTGTATGGCCGGGTCGCAAACGTGCTGCTGGAGTGTGCGCCCCCTAACGCAGACAACATCCGGCTGATCCGCGACAAGATTTCCCGCCAGGACATCGCCAAGATGGTCGGCGCCTCGCGCGAGATGGTCAGCCGCGTCATGAAGGATTTCGAGGAGCAGGGCTTCATCGAAACCCGCGAGGACGGCAGCCTGCTGGTCAAGGAGCGCCGCCTGAAGCCGCGTTGAGTGGCCAGGCCCCGACGGTGGGGCCGGGCGTGGGTTAAGCTCGCGCCATGGTGTTTGTCCGATGAGCTTTTCGCTCGATTCCCTGAACGCTCCCGCTGCGCGGGCGCCCGGCCCGGCACCCGCTGGCGGTGCGCGCTTCGCGTCGGAGTTCCTGCTGGTGGCGGGGTTGGTCGCGCTGGTGTTCTGGCTGGTGGCCCTGCTGAGCTACTCGCCGCTGGACGCGGCCTGGTCCACCTCCGGCACCGGCGATGTGCTGCGCAACCGCGGTGGCCGCCTGGGGGCCCTGCTGGCGGATGCGGGCTATTTCCTGTTCGGCTTCTCGCTGTGGTGGATCTATCTGGCGGCGGCGCGCGCCTGGCTGTCCGGTCTGGCCCGCTGGCTGCGCGACCACAACGACCCGGAGGATCGCGAGGAGGCCCCTCCAACCGCCTGGTTGCGGCGCCGGATGGACGGACGTACAGGCTTCTGGATCGGTCTGGCGTGTCTGCTGGCCGCCAGCTGCGTGCTGGAATGGAGCCGCCTGTACAGCTTCGAGGCCCGGCTGCCGGGCACCAGCGGCGGCGTGCTGGGGGCGATGCTGGGTCCGCTGGCCGTGCGCTGGCTCGGCTTCACCGGCTCGGGCCTGCTGGCGATCATGCTGGGGGTGGCGGGCTGTGCGCTGGCGTTCCGGTTCTCCTGGGGGCGGCTGGCGGAGCGCATCGGCAGCGGTCTGTATGCCTGGGTCGAACGCAGCCGCAAGAAGCGCGAGGTGGTGCAGGACATTGCGCTCGGGCAGCGCGCCGCGCGCGAGCGCGAGGAGGTGGTGTCCGAGGAGCGCGTCGAGCTGAAGGAGCACCACGTCGCGCCGGTGGTGGTGGAGCCGGTGGTGCTGGAAGTGCCCCGCAGCGAGCGCGTCGCGAAGGAGCGGCAGAAGCCGCTGTTCGCCGAGATGCTCGACAGCAAGCTGCCGCAGGTGGACCTGCTGGACGGCGCGCAGGCCCGCCAGGAGACGGTCTCTGCCGAGACGCTCGACATGACCAGTCGCATGATCGAGAAGAAGCTCAAGGACTTCGGCGTCGAGGTCTGGGTCATAGCCGCGCTGCCCGGGCCGGTCATCACCCGCTACGAGATCGAGCCGGCCGTCGGCGTCAAGGGCTCGCAGATCGTCGGCCTCGCCAAGGACCTGGCCCGCAGCCTGAGCCTGACCTCGATCCGCGTCGTCGAGACGATCCCCGGCAAGAACTACATGGCGCTGGAGCTGCCCAATGCCAAGCGGCAGTCGATCCGGCTGTCCGAGATCCTGGGCTCCAGCGTCTACAACGAGGCCAAGTCGCTGCTGACGATGGGTCTGGGCAAGGACATCGTCGGCAACCCGGTCGTTGCCGACCTGGCCAAGATGCCGCACGTGCTGGTGGCCGGCACCACCGGCTCCGGCAAGTCGGTCGGCATCAACGCGATGATCCTGAGCCTGCTGTACAAGGCCGAAGCACGGGACGTGCGCCTGCTGATGATCGACCCGAAGATGCTGGAGATGTCGGTCTACGAGGGCATCCCGCACCTGCTGGCGCCGGTCGTGACCGACATGCGGCAGGCGGCCCATGGCCTGACCTGGTGCGTGGCCGAGATGGAGCGCCGCTACAAGCTGCTCAGCAAGCTGGGCGTGCGCAACCTGGGCGGCTACAACGCGAAGATCGACGATGCCAAGGCCCGGGGCGAGCACATCGGCAACCCGTTCAGCCTGACGCCGGAACAGCCGGAGCCGCTGGAGCGCCTGCCGCACATCGTCGTCGTCATCGACGAACTGGCCGACCTGATGATGGTGGTCGGCAAGAAGATCGAGGAGCTGATCGCCCGGCTGGCCCAGAAGGCCCGGGCGGCCGGCATCCACCTGATCCTGGCCACGCAGCGTCCCAGCGTCGACGTCATCACCGGCCTGATCAAGGCCAACATCCCGACGCGCATCGCGTTCCAGGTCAGCAGCAAGATCGACAGCCGCACGATCCTGGACCAGATGGGTGCGGAGGCGCTGCTGGGCATGGGCGACATGCTTTACATGCCCAGCGGCACCGGCCTGCCGATCCGCGTGCACGGCGCCTTCGTCAGCGACGACGAGGTACACCGCGTCGTCGAATACCTGAAGACCCAGGGCGAGCCGAACTATGTCGAGGGCGTGCTGGAAGGCGGCACGGTCGACGGGGAGGGTGACGGCGCGATCGACGGCCTCGGCGGCGCCACCGGCGAGAAGGACCCGATGTACGACCAGGCGGTCGAGATCGTGCTGAAGAACCGCAAGGCCAGCATCTCGCTGGTGCAGCGGCATCTGAAGATCGGCTACAACCGCGCGGCGCGCCTTGTCGAGGACATGGAAAAGGCCGGCCTCGTCAGCGCGATGAGCACCAGCGGCCAGCGCGACATCCTGGTGCCGGCGAGGGCGGCGGAATGATGCGCCGCCGGGTGCTGCTTGCCATGGCGCTGGCAGGTGCCGCGTTGCAGGCGCAGGCCGCCGGCATGGAGAGTCTGGAGACTTTCCTGCGCACTGTCGGCAGCGCCCGCGCCGACTTCACGCAGGTGGTGACCTCGCCGGCGCGCGACGGGCAGGCGGCCCCCACCAAGACATCCACCGGCAGCTTCGAGTTCCAGCGCCCCGGGCGCTTCCGCTTCATCTACCGCAAGCCCTTCGACCAGACCATCGTCGCCGACGGCCAGACCTTGTGGCTGTTCGACGCCGATCTGAACCAGGTCACCGCCCGCAAGCAGGCGCAGGTGCTGGGGTCCACACCGGCCGCGCTGATCGCCTCGGCGCAGGACCTGCGTGCGCTGCAGGCGGAGTTCACGATCGAATCCGCGCCGGCACGCGACGGGCTGGAGTGGGTCGTCGCGACGCCGAAGAACCGCGATGGGCAGTTGCAGAGCGTGCAGGTCGGCTTCAAGGCGGGCAGCGACAAGGCAGTGAACCTGGCCGCGCTGGAGATTCTGGACAACTTCGGTCAGCGCTCCAGCCTGCGCTTCAGCCGTGTCGAGATCAACCCGACACTGGCAGCGGACACCTTCGTGTTCAAGCCGCCGCCGGGCGCCGATCTGATCCGGCAGTGAGTCTGCCGCTGCGCGCCGCCCATGGCTGACGACCTGTTCGCGCACGACCCGGCGCCGCCGCTGGCCGAGGCGCTGCGCCCTGCCACGCTGGACGACGTCATCGGCCAGTCCCACCTGCTGGGCGAGGGCCGTCCGCTGCGCCTGGCCTTCCAGTCCGGCAAGCCGCACTCGATGATCCTGTGGGGCCCGCCGGGCGTGGGCAAGACGACCCTGGCCCGCCTGACGGCCCGGGCCTTCGCCTGCGAGTTCATCGCGCTGTCGGCGGTGTTCTCCGGCGTCAAGGACATCCGCGCCGCGATGGAGCAGGCGCAGCAGTTCCTGGCCGGGGGCCGCAGCACGATCCTGTTCGTCGACGAGATCCACCGCTTCAACAAGTCCCAGCAGGATGCGCTGCTGCCGCATGTGGAGTCGGGCCTGTTCACCTTCATCGGTGCCACCACCGAGAACCCGTCCTTCGAGGTCAACTCCGCGTTGCTGTCGCGCGCGCAGGTCTATGTGCTGAAGTCTCTGACGGACGACGAACTGCGCCAGCTTCTGCAGCGCGCGCAGTCCCGGGCGCTGGGCCACCTGCAGTTCGACGGCCCGGCCGTCGACACGCTGGTCGGTTATGCCGACGGCGACGCGCGCCGCTTCCTGAACCTGCTGGAGCAATGCAACACCGCGGCCGGCGCGGCGGGCATCACGCAGATCGATGCGGCCTTCATCACGAACGCGCTGAGCCTGAATGCGCGGCGCTTCGACAAGGGTGGCGACAATTTCTACGACCAGATCTCGGCACTCCACAAGTCCGTGCGCGGATCGAACGCGGACGGTGCGCTGTACTGGCTGTGCCGGATGCTGGACGGCGGCGCCGATCCGCGCTACCTGTCGCGCCGGATCGTGCGGATGGCCTGGGAGGACATCGGCCTGGCGGACCCGCGCGCCATGCAGATCGCCAACGACGCCGCATTGACTTTCGAGCGGCTGGGCAGCCCGGAGGGCGAGCTCGCCCTGGGCCAGGCGGTGATCTACCTGGCCATGGCGCCCAAGAGCAACGCCGGCTACAACGCCTACAACGCGGCCCGTGCCTTCGTGAAGCAGGACAAGAGCCGCGAGGTGCCGGTGCATCTGCGGAATGCGCCGACCCGGCTCATGAAGGAGCTCGGCTATGGCCACGACTACCGCTACGCGCACGACGAGCCGCACGCCTACGCAGCGGGCGAGACCTACCTGCCCGACGGCATGCAACCTCCCGGCTGGTACCAGCCGGTTCCGCGGGGGCTGGAGATCAAGATCGCCGAGAAGATGGCGTTTCTGCGCCGGCTGGATGACGAGGCGGGAAAGGGTTCCTGAAGCTTCTGCTTCCGTTGGTTTTGCCATTGGTTTTGCGTTGTTCCGGGGACAGCGCTGGCGTTTGGCGCGCGTCGCGGCAGGCGCAGCCCGGTGGGGGCTCATAGGCGGCTTGGTCGGGCGCTGAACGCGCCGACAACCTGCGGTGCTCGCGGCCGGGGCGCATCGCCAAACTCGCTGCGCGCCCTGCGGGCGCTCCGCTCAAACAGTGGCGATGAGTCAGTTCACGAAGTGCGCTGCGCGCACCGCCCCGGCCGCTGCGCTCCTCGGCGCCGCCAAATAGCCCCCACCGGGCTGCGCCTGCCGCGACGCGCTGGAGTGGCGAGGGGGAGTCCTGACCTTCGGCACGCGGGCCGGTCAGCGATGCCGATGCAGCGGTGGCACGCGAGAGCCTGCCAGCTGGCCCGGACGAGTGAGCGAACCTGCGTGCAGCGCTGGCGGACCCGATGGTCAATGGCAGAAGCTATCCGCGCTCAACCCTCCGCGTACCAGAAGCTCGTCGCCCAAGGCGTGTGGGGGCCCGGTGCGGCGCGCCTGTGGGGCGCCGAGGGCGCAGGGCTTGCGGCCCAGCGCGAAGCGCGTTCGTAAACTGACTCATCGCGCTTGTCTGAGCGGAGCGCCCGCAGGGCGCGCAGCGAGTTGCGCGATGGGGCCGCAAGACCGAGTACCGAGGGGAAGTCGGCGCGTTCAGCGCCGACCGCCCCACCGAAGCGCCGCACCGGGCCCCCACACGCCTTGGGCGACGCAACAGCAAACCCACACGCCTTGGGCGACGCAACAGCAAACC
>JAEUOX010000373.1 GCA_016790475.1 Rhodoferax sp.
ATCGCCACTGTTTGAGCGGAGCGCCCGCAGGGCGCGCAGCGAGTTTGGCGATGCGCCCCGGCCGCGAGCACCGCAGGTTGTCGGCGCGTTCAGCGCCCGACCAAGCCGCCCATGAGCCCCCACCGGGCTGCGCCTGCCGCGACGCGCGCCAACGCCAAGGTAGTTCCGGCAACGAACGCCAAGGTAGTTCCGGCAACGAACGCCAAGACACATTGATTCAAGAACCGCACACCAAGGACTCCCCATGAGCACCCCTCCCGACTACATCCGCGCCTACATGGCCGAACGCCCCGTCGACGCCGCGCGCGCCGCGCTGGTGATGATCGACATGCAATACGCCACCGGCTCGCGCCAGGGCGCGCTGGCGCGCAAGCTGCAGGCCGAGGGCTCGCGCGTGGGGGACTACCGGTTCGACCGGATCGAGCGCAGCGTGATGCCGAACACGCTGCGGCTGCGGGCGCATTTCACGAAGCTGCAGCGGCCCGTGTTGCATGTGACGATCGGCGCCGCCAGGCCGGATGCGCTGGATGCGCCGGTGCACATGCGCAAGCTGTTTGTCGAGTTCGAGAACCATGTCGGCAGCCGGCAGCATGAGATCGTCGACGAACTCAAGCCGCTGCCGGGCGAGCATGTGCTGCGCAAGACCACGATCGGTGCGTTCGCGTCGACAGGCATCGACAGCCTGCTGCGGGCCCTGGGCTGCGAGCAGCTCTACCTGACGGGCGTTTCCACGAACATGTGCGTCGAGACGACCGCCCGCGAGGCGGCGGACCGCGGCTACCTGGTCACGCTGGTCGAGGATGCCTGCGGCACGACGCACGAGGATCTGCACCAGGCCACGATGCGCAATTTCCAGCGGCTGTTCGGGCGGGTGTGCTCCTGCGACGATGCGCTGCGGGAGCTCGGGGCATGACGCGCCGGGTGCTGGTGATCGTGCCGTTCGCGATGTCGGACGACAACCTGCGCCTGCGCGAGCAGCAGCTGGCCGGACTGCAGTTCGGCGCGGACCTGCGCTTCGAGTACCGCGCCGTCCAGGCCGGGCCGGCGAACTACTCCAGCCACCATGACTTCGCGCTGGCGGACGTGTCGATCTTCGAGGCCGGGTGCCGTGCCGAGGACGAAGGCTTCGCCGCCGTATGCATCGACACCATGAGCGACTCCGGCGTGGCCGCGCTGCGCTCGGTGCTGGACATTCCGGTGTTCGGCCCGGGCAAGGTCGCGATGCTCACCGCGCTGATGCTGGGTGACCGCTTCTCGATCCTGACGATGGCCAGCCGCTGGAAGCCGCTGTACAAGAAGGCGCTGGACGAATTGGGCCTGCACCCGAAGTGCGCCTCGGTCCGTGCGATCGAGGTCCCGCCGGACAACCAGGGCCTGCTGTCCGGCAAGGAGGACGCGGTGTTCCCGCTGCTGGAGGCGGCCGCGCACCAGGCAATCGCACAGGACGGCGCCGATGTGCTTATCCTGGGCTCGACGACGATGCACCAGGCCCATGCCTACCTGCAGCAGCGGCTGCCGGTGCCGATCATCAACCCGGGCCCGCTGAGCTACCAGATCGCGCAGACCGCGCTGGCCCTGGGCCTGCGCCAGAGCCGGCAGGCCTATCCCCGGCCGATGCATCCGCGGCTCGACATGCTGGAAGCGATGCAGCGCGCCGCCCGGCAATCCCTGCAGCAAGGAGGCACCCCCTGATGAACACGCCCCTGCGGTGCCTGCGCCCCGAGCAGGTCGCCGCCTACGAACGCGACGGCTTCGTGCACCCGGTTCCGGTCCTGGCGCCGGAGGAGGTGCGGGCCTGCCGCACAGAACTCGAAGCCTGGGAACAGGCGCGCGGTGCGCTGATCGACTTCCCGGAGAAGTCCAAGTCCTACCTGCTGTTCGACTGGGCCGACCGGCTGGTGCACCACCCGCGCATCCTGGATGCGGTCGAAGATGTGATCGGGCCGGACATCCTGGTCTACCACTCGACGCTGTTCGTCAAGGAGGTGCACACCGGCTGCTTCGTGCGCTGGCACCAGGACAGCGCCTACTTCTACCTGGAGCCGCACCTGCACGTGACGGCCTGGGTGGCGCTGTCCGACGCGTCGGAGCTTGCGGGCTGCATGCATGCGCTGCCCGGCAGCCACCGCTGGGGCGCCTTCGAGCACGACGACCAGCCCGGGCCGCTGAACATGATCCGGCGCGGCCAGGGCATCCGCGAGCGCTTCGACCAGGAGACCGGCGTGCCGATGCCGCTGGCGGCCGGCGAGATGTCGCTGCACCACAC
>JAEUOX010000375.1 GCA_016790475.1 Rhodoferax sp.
GGATCTGCGCCGTTGGCTGTCCGACGACAGCGTGACCGGCGGCGCGATCGAGGCCGACGCCCGCCAACACCTGCAGCAACTGGCGGGCGAGCTGGGTCGGTCCCACGGCCTCAACGTCGAAACGCACCTGAGCATCGGCAATCCCGTGGAGCAGGTCGTCCGGCATGCCGACGACATCGATGCGGGACTTCTCGTGACCGGGACCCGCGGCGCCGGGTTCTTCCGTGGTGTGGTGTTCGGATCGACCGCCGAACGCATCGCCAAGCGATCGTCACGGCCGGTGCTCATGGTGCGTCAGTTGCCCCACGAGCCCTATCGCCGAATCCTGGTGCCGGTGGACTTCTCCGAGTGGAGCCGCAGCGCGATCGAGCTGGCCCGGCAGATCGCGCCCGAGGCCTCGCTGGTCCTGATGCATGCCGTCGAGCTGCCGTTCGAGGGCAAGATGCGCACGGCCGGCGTGGCCGAAGACACCGTGATGCGTTACCGGGACACCGCGCGGCGCGAGGCACAGCAGCGTCTGCGCGGGCTTGCGGTCGACGCGGAACTGGACACGGAACGTGTGCGCCTGAGCACCCCTAGCGGTGCAGACCCATGGATGTTGATCGTGCAGGAGGAGCAGGAGCAGGACTGCGACCTCGTCGTCATCGGCCGCCAGGGTCGCCACGCGCTCGACGAGTTCCTGCTGGGCAGCACGACGCGGATGGTCGTGGCCGACGGCGCAGCCGACGTGCTGATCTCGAGCCTGCAAACCCGCTGATCTGGGCCGCTGGCCCGGGTCGCCGCGGGGGTCGCAGGTAGACTCGAGAGCGATGTCGCTCCTCTTCCTTTTCTCACTGCCTTTCATCGGCGGCGCGATCGCCGCGCTGTTGCCCACCAACGCCCGCAACCTGGTGTCGTTGTGGGCGGCAGCCGTTGCGCTGGTGGTCGGCGTGCGACTGGCGGTGCTGTACCCAGACATCCGTGCCGGCACCGTGGTGATGGAGCGCCTGGCCTGGATGCCCAGCCTGGGCATCGACGTCGCCGTCCGACTCGACGGCTTCGCGTGGATGTTCGCGATGCTGGTCAGCGGCATGGGCCTGCTGGTCACCATCTACGCACGCTACTACCTGTCGGCCGACGACCCGGCTGCGCGCTTCTATTCACTGCTGCTGGGTTTCATGGGCGCGATGCTCGGCGTCGTCGTCTCGGGCAACCTGGTGCAGCTGGTCGTGTTCTGGGAACTGACCAGCGTGTTCTCGTTCCTGCTCATCGGCTATTGGACGCACCGGAAGGACGCGCGGCGCGGCGCACGCATGGCCTTCACCGTCACGGCCAGCGGCGGGCTGGCACTGCTGGCGGGCGTGCTCGTGCTTGGTCACATCGTCGGCAGCCACGAACTCGACTCCGTGCTTCGGTCCGGCGACCTGGTGCGCGCCCACCCGCTCTATCCCCTGGCGCTCGGCCTGGTGCTGCTGGGCGCGCTGACCAAGAGTGCACAGTTCCCCTTCCACTTCTGGCTGCCGCACGCGATGGCTGCGCCCACGCCAGTCTCGGCCTACCTGCACTCGGCCACGATGGTGAAGGCCGGCGTCTTCCTGCTGGCGCGGCTGTGGCCGGTGCTCTCGGGCACCGAGGAATGGTTCTGGATCGTCGGCGGCGCCGGCCTGGCCACGCTGCTGCTGGGCAGCTACGTGGCGATGTTCCAGAACGACCTGAAAGGCCTGCTGGCTTACTCGACGATCAGCCACCTCGGCTTGATCACGCTGCTGCTGGGGCTGAACAGTCCACTGGCCGCGGTCGCGGCGGTCTTCCACATGATGAACCACGCCACCTTTAAGGCGTCGCTCTTCATGGCCGTGGGCATCATCGACCACGAGAGCGGCACGCGCGACATGCGCCGGCTCGACGGCCTGTTCCGCTTCATGCCGATCACCGGCACGCTGGCCATCGTGGCCTGTGCGGCGATGGCCGGGGTGCCGCTGCTCAACGGCTTCCTC
>JAEUOX010000439.1 GCA_016790475.1 Rhodoferax sp.
TCAGCTGGTACCGCCTCACCAGCACCGGGCGTGCCTGCCACGGCGCCCATGTGCACCGCGGCGACAACGCCATCGAGTCCCTGATGGCAGCGCTGTCTGACATCGTGCAACTGCGCGACGCGCCGACCACCCTGCCGAAAATCGTGGTGGCTGCGATGGCGCAGGCCCGGGCCGTGTCCGAAGCCATGGGCGGCGCGGGAATGGCTGGAGCGCACGCTGACGCGGCATCCCCACGGTGGTCTACGGGCCCACCGCCTACAACCTGGGTGGCGTGGATGAGTATGTGGAGGTGGCGGAGGTCGCGCAGGTGTTCGACGTACACCTGGCCGTGGTGCGGGAGTGCGTTTTGCGGGCGGGCAAGGCGACACACACCACTACACTTTGAACCCTGATCGACGGCCCATCGTGCCGCCGCAGCCGCTGCAAGGGGTGATCATGGTGTTTCGGTGGAGCGCGCATCTGGCAACGTGCATTCTCGCGGCCTCCTCGAGCCTTGCGCTCGGCCAGTCCATCCCGATCGGGCGCAGTTCCGTCTCGCTGCCTGAACCCGGCCGCTGGACATCCAGCGGACTGCAAGCGAACGATCCCGGTTACTCGGGCGACAGCAGTGGCACCATTCCGATGGACGGCAAGCGGCTGGTATTCACGGCTACGCCGGGTGGGACCAGGGCGGTCATCCTCGCACGTGTGACCAAGGCCGGCATAGCCGGTACCAGCATGAGCTGGGGCAATGACTGCAATGGAGTCACGGCCGGCCCATACCTCTACAAGCGCGATCGCAGCACGACCATCGATGTCGACTGCCTGATCGTGCTGGCGGTAGGTCTGCCGGGTGTCTTTCTGGATCAGGTTCCCACGCTGAAGAAGGACCTGGAAGGCGTTGTTCCCCAGGGGCCCGGCTTCTACTACATCGAATACTCGTCTTCCATCGGCTCGGGCGGTTACCTGTTCACCCAGGTGCTGCTGTCGCCGGACTTCACGGGCCTGGAGGGTGTACCGGTCGAGCACCAGACCCGGATGCCTGCATCGGTGATCGCCTGGGCCGGAGAATTCGCAAAGAACAGCCGGCCGGCGATCAGCTCGCTGAGTGGCAGTTGGACGGTTCCGCCGTTGAACTTCTCTCGAAAGTGACGGCCCAACCGGACGCGCTACCGGTCAGATCGCCCTGCCGTTGACCACGTACGACCCAGCCACCATGCCCCGCTTCGCCGCCAACCTGACGATGATGTTCACCGAACATCCGTTCCCGCAGCGCTTTGGCGCGGCGGCCCGGGCGGGGTTCGAGGCGGTGGAGTTCCTTTTTCCATACGCGTGGCCGGCAGGCGACATCGCGGCCTGGCTGGCGGAAAGCCAGCTGCGCAACGTGCTGTTCAACCTGCCTCCCGGCGACTGGGAGGCCGGCGAGCGGGGCATCGCCTCGCTGCCCGGGCGGGAGGCCGAGTTCGCGTCCAGCGTCGAGCAGGCGCTGGACTATGCCCGGGTGCTGGGCACGCCGCGGCTGCATGTGATGGCCGGCCTGCTGCCCGAGGGTGCCGACCGGGCCGCGCACCGGGCCTTGTACGTAGCCAACCTGCGCCATGCGGCCCGCCGTGCGGCCGCCCAGGGGATCGGCCTGCTGATCGAGCCGATCAACGGCCGCGACATGCCCGGCTACCTGCTGCAGACCCAGGCTGATGCGCACGCGGTGTGCGATGCCGTTGGCGCGCCCAACCTGCAGGTGCAGATGGATCTCTACCATGCCCAGATCATGGAAGGGGACCTGACAACGAAGCTCCGGCGCCATATCGGTCGGATCGGACACATCCAGATCGCCAGCGTGCCGGACAGGCAGGAGCCGGCGGGGGGGGAGCTGAACGTGGCGCACCTGTTCGCGGAACTCGACGCGCTGGGCTACACCGGCTGGGTCGGCTGCGAGTACCGGCCCCGGGGCCGCACCGAGGACGGGCTGGACTGGCTGCGGCCCTACCGCACGGCGCCGGC
>JAEUOX010000448.1 GCA_016790475.1 Rhodoferax sp.
GGATGCGTCAGCACCAGGCCCCGCAGCGACACGCGGGAGCGTGGCAGCGTGTTGCGCGGGTGCAGCCGCAGCGGATCATCGTCGCCAGGGCGCCCCCACTGGATCAGCGTGGGCAGCGTGCCGTCGAGCAGACGCTGGCCGTCGTCGCGTACCGTGATCTGCCAGTCCAGGCGCCCGCGGGCGCTCTCCCGGCTGGCCGCCAGGACCGGTCCGCGGTCGAGTTGCAGACCCGCCAATTCCGTACGTGCCTTGTGGATATCCGGGGTGTTCGCGACCCAGTGCACCAGCCGCGGTTCCTGCGCCACGGCGGCCTGCAGGCGCGCGTCGTCCAGGTCGAACCAGCGCGGGCCGGGAGGCGCCGCAGCGAGCGGATCGATCGCGATGATTTCCAGGTAAGCCCAGGGGAAACCGGGTGTGGCCACCTTGAAAAGACGGTTGTGGGTTCCGAACAGCGCATGCTGTCCGCCGGGCCCGGGCGTGATGCCGAAGCGGTCCTCGCACCACTGGACGCCTTGCGCCAGCGTGCGGGCCGCCACGACGAGATGGTCGATGTGGGACTGCATGTCCGGACCTTACCATCCCGCCCCCGCGCGGCCACCCGTACGCCGCGGCGCGTTCACTTGTACACTCGCCGGCGCTTTTCATCGCGGCCGGCTCCGGCCGCGTTCTCCCGACCGCCCGCGCCTGCCATGCCTGACATCACCACCTCCCTGTTCTGGATTGCCGTACTGCAGATCATCGCCATCGACATCATGCTGGGCGGCGACAACGCCGTCGTGATTGCGCTGGCCTGCCGCAAGCTGCCGCCGGAGCAGCGCAAGAAGGGCATCTTCTGGGGCGTGGTGGGTGCCATCGGCCTGCGCGTCGTGATGATCTTCTTCGCGCTGCAGCTGCTGGCCCTGCCCTACCTGAAGATCGTCGGTGCGCTGCTGCTCTTCTGGATCGGCGTCAAGCTGATGCTGCAGGGCGACGAGGACGGCCACGACAACATCGACGGCGGCACGACGCTGGCCGCGGCGATCAAGACCATCATCGTCGCCGACGCGGTGATGAGTCTGGACAACGTGATCGCGGTGGCCGGTGCCTCGCATGGCTCGATCGTGCTGGTGACCTTCGGCATCCTGATCTCGATCCCGATCGTCGTCTGGGGCAGCAAGATCGTGCTGACGCTGATGGACCGCTTCCCGGTCGTCATCACACTCGGTGCGGCCCTGCTGGGCTGGATTGGCGGCGGCATGATGCTGACCGACCCGGCCACACCGAAGACGCTGGCCGCGTCGATCCCGCAGGCGAGCTATGTGTTCGGTGCGGCAGGTGCCTTGCTGGTGGTGGCCATCGGCAAGTTCGTGGCGAGCCGCCGCCCCGGCCCGAAGGCGGTCGAGATTGCGGTCCACCCCCAGGACAAGTCCTGATACCCCCCGGAGATCCCCCCATGTCCACCCATTGGCTCATTCCGCTGGACGGCTCGGAGCCCTCGCTGCGCGCGGTCGACCATGTCGTCGCCCAGGCGCGGGAGCTCGGCATCCGGCCCCGCCTGTTCCTGCTGCATGTGCAGGCGCCGCTGTCGTCCGACATCACGCGCTTCATCGACGGCAAGACGATCCAGGACTACCACCGCGAAGAGGGCGACAAGGTGCTGGCACCGGGCGCAGCCCGGCTGGCCGGCAGCGGTCTGGAGCACTCCAGCCACCTGCTGATCGGCGAAGCCGCATCGGCGATCGTTGACTTCGCCGGCAGCAAGGGCTGCAGCATGATCATCATGGGCACGCACGGCTTCAGCAGCGTGATGGGGCTGATCATGGGCTCGGTGGCCACCAAGGTGATCCACCTGGCCCCGATGCCGGTGCTGCTCGTCAAGTAGCCGCAGCTCAGGGCACGTTGCAGGCCAGCTCGACGACGCGGCCCATGATGGAGCGCGGCTGCGCATCGTTCCAGCTCATCGGGCCATGCTCGGACGCGACAAACTTACCCTCGCCCATCGGCTTGGGGTGGTCCGACGCATAGATGCGCCGCACCCGTCGCGCCCGGCAGTCGATCTCGATCTGGTCGCGCGACGACCAGTAGGGCCCGCCGGTGCCGAAGCGCATCGCGGCATGGTCCCGCAGCAGCCAGACCATGATGTTGTCGCCGACCTTGCGCGAGACCGCCGGATCCAGGTAGATCGTCGAGCCGGAGGCCTCGGCCACCTTGACCCAGGCCGCCGCGGCGGGCCCGGCGCAGGCAGCCAGCAGGGTCGCGAGCAGCAGGTGGCGGCAGGGGTGCATCGTCGGCATCGGCCGATGGTAGCGCGTGGCCTGCCTGCTAGGCATCGACGCAGACCCGGTTGCGGCCCGACTGCTTGGCCCGGTACAGCGCGGCATCGGCGCGGGCCAGCACCGCGTCCAGCGCATCCGGCGCCCCGCGCGTGCAGGCCACGCCCAGGCTGACGGTATAGCGGATCGGCACGCCGTCCACGACGACGCTGGCCGCCTCCACCAGCGCGCGCAGACGCTCGGCCACCAGGGCGGCCGAGGCGGCATCCAGGCCATCCAGCACCAGCACGAACTCCTCGCCACCGTAACGGACCACCAGGTCCCCGGGCCGGACCTGCGCCACCAGCACACCGGCCAGATGCACCAGCACCTGGTCGCCCGCCGGATGGCCGTGGCGATCGTTGATGGCCTTGAACAGGTCGGCATCGACGATGACCAGCGCCACCGGCCGGCGCGCCGCCGCGGCCCGGGCCAGCACGCGGCGCCCCAGCGCGTCCATGCCGGCGCGGTTCAGCGTGCCGGTCAGGCTGTCCTGCAGGCGCAGGCGGTTCAGACGGTCCGCATGGCGATGCAGCACCAGCAGGATCAGGCCGAACGCGATCATCACCTGGGCCACCGACGCAGCGAGCACCGAGATGCCCGCCAGTACCTCGATACGTTCCGGATCGACGCGGGCGACCGGCTCCAGCAGCAGGTACACCGCGCGCAGCGACAGCACCAGTCCCAGCATCACGAACCCGGCGACGCTGGCTGCCACGCCGGAGCGGCTGCTGCCCTGCAGCCGGCGCACCAGGATCGCGGCACTCCAGAAGCTCAGGGCCCCCAGATACAGGCCGCTGACGATCAGCCGCGCTCCCTTGTCGGGCTGGACCCAGGCGAACCAGGCCGGCAGCAGCAGGGCCCCGAGCGCGATGCCCCCGACCGCCAGCGCCGACAGGTCGGCGCCGCAGAAGCGCCGAAGCCCGCGCAGCACCAGCGCCATGCCCAGGCCGATCAATCCGTAGCTCAGGCCCGCATGCACCAGCGGGTGGTAGTCGGTCAGGGCCCCGACCGCGAAGCCGAGGCTCGCCGCCACATTGCCCTGGGCCCACAGACGCTGCTCCGCCAGTGCATCCGCCGGCAATGCCGCCATGACCATCAGCACCGTGGTGACGGTCGTGAAGACGATCAGCACGAGCAGCAAGGTGGCGGGGTTCAGCATGTCGTGGCCCTGGTTTCAGTCTAGCAGCCGGCACCGGGCGCTGGCCCGGCCGCGCCGTGCGCATAATGCGCCGAAAACCAAGGAGACACCATGCTTGCCGCTACCCAGGCCTTTCACGCAGCACGGGACCTGCTGTTCGCCCACCGCGAGGACTACGAAGGCGCCGTGCGCCTGTTCCAGTGGCCCCGGCTGCAGCAGTTCAACTGGGCGCTTGACCACTTCGACGTGATCGCCCAGGGCAACACGACACCCGCGCTGCACATCGTCGAGGAAGACGGCAGCCAGTGCGTGCGCTCCTATGCCGAGATGGCACGTCGCTCCGGCCAGGTGGCGAACTTCCTGCGCCAGCAGGGCGTGCGCCGGGGCGACCGGCTGCTGCTGGTGATGGGCAACGAGCTCGCGCTGTGGGAATGCATGCTGGCAGCGTTCAAGCTGGGTGCCGTGGTCATCCCGGCCACCGGGCTGCTGACGCCGGCCGACCTGTCGGACCGGCTGGAGCGGGGCAGGGTCCGCCATGTCGTGGCCGGCAGCGCGCAGGTGCCGAAGTTCGCGACGCTGCCGGGCGACTACACCCGGATCTGCGTCGGCGCGGCCCAGCCCGGCTGGCTGGACTGGGCGCAGACCGCCGCCGCGCCGGAGAACTTCGTCCCGGATGGCGCCACGCAGGCCAGCGATCCGCTGCTGCTGTACTTCACGTCCGGCACCACGTCCAAGCCCAAGCTGGTGCTGCACACGCACCAAAGCTATCCCGTCGGCCACCTGTCGACGATGTACTGGCTGGGCCTGCGCCCGGGTGACGTGCATCTGAACATCTCCTCGCCCGGCTGGGCCAAGCACGCCTGGAGCTGCCTGTTTGCGCCCTGGAATGCCGGCGCCTGCGTGTTCATCCACAACGTCGCGCGCTTTCAGCCGGCGGCACTGCTGCAGGCGCTGGCGCAGCACCGCGTCACCAGCCTGTGTGCGCCGCCCACCGTCTGGCGCATGCTGATCCAGGAGGATTTGGCCGTCTGGCGCGCGCGGCTGCAACTGCGCGAAGTCATCGGTGCCGGCGAGCCGCTGAATCCGGAAGTCATCGACCAGGTGCACACGGCCTGGGGCCTGACGCTGCGCGACGGCTTCGGCCAGACCGAGACCACCGCGCAGATCGGCAATTCGCCGGGCCAGCCGGTCAAGCCGGGATCGATGGGCCGCCCGCTGCCGGGCTACCAGGTGGCGCTGCTGGACGTGGACGACCGCGAGGCCAACGAAGGCGAGGTGAGCCTGCGGCTGGATCCGCGCCCGGTGGGCCTGATGCAGGGGTACGAGGACAGCGAGGAGAAGACGCGGGAAGTGATGCGCGGCGGCTTCTACCGCACCGGCGACGTCGCCACGCGCGACGCGGACGGCTACATCACCTTCGTCGGCCGCGCAGACGACGTCTTCAAGGCCTCGGACTACCGGATCAGCCCGTTCGAGCTGGAGAGCACGCTGCTGGAGCATCCGGCAATTGCCGAAGCGGCGGTCGTGCCCAGCCCCGACCCGATCCGGCTGGCGGTGCCCAAGGCTTTCGTGGTGCTGGCCGCCGGGCAGACGCCCTCGGCCGCGCTGGCGCAGCGCATCTTCGCGTTCTCCCGGGAGCGGCTGGCGCCCTACAAGCGGCTGCGCCGCATCGCGTTCACCGCCGAGCTGCCGAAGACCATCTCCGGCAAGATCCGCCGGGTGGACCTGCGCAACGGCGAAGCCCGGGCCGTCGGGCAGGACGAGCGCCCGGAGCACGACTACCGGGAAGAGGACTTTTCCTGAATTTCGCTGCGCCAGGCGAAACGCATCAGGCCGTCCGGTCGAGCAAAGCGCCGGCCATGCGGTCGGCGGTCTTGAACACCGACAGGTTGGCCAGGTAGGCATTCTTGGCCTGCAACTGGGCCACCACATCGGCCTCCAGCGCGGCACCCTCGGCCTGGGCACGCTGCAGCTCGGTCGTGACGCCCCCCTGCGGCTGGGCACGCTGCTGTACCTCCTGGCGCCGGAAGCCGGGCGTGGCGACATTGGCCACGTTGTGGGCGGCGGCCTGCAGCTGCTGCTGCGCAGCCTGCATGCCGGAGAGCGCGATCGAAGAGGTGCTGTTCATCGGGGCCTCACAAAGTTGCCTGCCATGGTACTGCGGCGGGGCGGCAGCCGGGTCCCCGGGGTGCATCCGCATCAGGTAAGAATCGGCATTTCCATGACTTTTCCGGAGCCCGCGATGCATCCTTCCGTCCGCTACCCGCGCCAGAGCGACACGCCGGTGTCCCATCTGCCCTTCAGCCCGGCCGTGCAGGTCGGCAACCTGGTGTTCGTCTCCGGACAGGCCTCGGTGGACCTGACCGGCAAGATCATCTCCGACACCTTCGAGGGAGAGTTCCGCCGCTCGGTCGAGAACCTGCGCCGGGTGCTGCAGTCGGCGGGCTGCGACCTGAGCCATGTGGTGCAGACGCGCAACTACGTGCGCGACGCGGGTGACCTGGCGCTGTTCAACCAGCTCTATCGCGAGTATTTCAGCGCGCCCTACCCGGCACGCACGACGCTGTCCGGCTGCCTGTCCGAGGCGCTGCGCTTCGAGATCGAATGCGTAGCCGTGGCGCCTTGACGGCCCCCGGGCCGCTCAGGCCATCGCGGTGCCGCTGATCGCATACCAGCTCGACACCGACAGGTTGGGATGGCCACCGACCTCGGCCGCTTCCGGCGGGGCCTCCCAGGCGGTCCCCATCGCGCGGGGCGCCTGCCGTGGGCCGTCGTCCGGCAAACTGCGGCCCCGGGCGAGGCGATCATCGCGACGGATGTCGTACCGCTCGCCGGCGGCGGGCTGCCCAAGGAGGGTCGCTGAACTCATGATGGCCTTTCGCGTCGCTGCGGGACACCGGTGGCCCGGCCACCGGCAAGGGATCCTGCCGCAACACTGCTGCAGAACCCTTGCCGGTTGTATCGGCGTGCCGCTACCTTTCTATAGTGTTTTGACGCCGGCGGATCGCATCGGGTCCAATAGGGCCCCATGGACACCTCCTCCCCCGCCGAGCAGCGGCTCACCGAACTCGAGATCCGCAGCGGATTTGCCGAAGACCTGCTCGATACGCTGAACCAGACGGTCTACCGCCAGCAGCAGCAGATCGATCAGTTGCAGCAGGAACTGCGCGCACTCCGGCAGATGGTCCTGACGCCCGCCAGCCCCCGGCCGACAGGCGACGAACGACCCCCGCACTACTGATGGCCAAGTCTGCCGGCGGCCGCCAGGCGGCACGGCGGGGCGACGTTGTCAGGCACGTCGACAAGTGTGTAATATTTCACGTCACTACTGTCGGTAAAGGCTACACATCCTTCCGGGCAATTCAATAATTGGCATTTTTTCTTTATGAATCAATGACTTGAGAATCTGGCACAGTGCGTGCATGGAGGCAGGCATCACGCTCTGGAGAATGCCATGAACTGCCTGCAAAAAACCATCGCCATCCTTGCCTGCACTGCCGCCAGCCTGAGCTGGGCCGACCCGGTGCCCTCCGTCCAGATCCAGTTCGACAACCCGATCTTCAACGGCTCCGGTTACGACAACGTCTACATCAAGTTCACGCGCCCTGGCGCGACCACGGTCACGACCGAGTACGTTTCGGCGGGCCGCTTCCAGGGCACCGGCAGCCAGGTGGTCGGCGTACCGGAGACCATCTTCGTGGACGGACTCAACGACCTGTACATGTACTGCTACGACGTCTACCAGAGCATCAACCATGGTTCGGTCGTCAACTACAAGATCAACCTGGACGGCGAGCTCGATCGCACCCGCGACTTCCTCGGCGCCGTGAACGCGGTGCTGAACCAGGGCAAGGCGGTCTATGACCCCTATGCCTGGCTGCACCCGGACACCAAGTTCCAGGGCGCTGCCATCCAGCTGGGCATCTGGGAGAGCAAGTACGAGACCAGTGGCTCCTGGGACCTGACCCAGGGCGCCTTCCAGGCCTCCGCACTGGAATCCGCCACCCAGGCCGCCTGGGTGTCCTTCCGCAGCGCCATCCTGACCAGTGCCTCGATCGAGTCGCCCTACATCATCACGCTGGAATCGGCCACCTACCAGGACATGATCACCGCGGATCCGCCGCCGCGGAACGATGTGCCGGAGCCGGGTTCGCTGGCCCTGCTGGGCGCCACGCTGGCCGGCCTGGCCTGGACCCGCCGCCGCAAGGCGGGCGCGCCGCACGCTGAGTGAGCACCGCCCGGCCGCGCCAAGGTGCTCAGCACCGCAGCGCGCCGTGCGAACGGCCCCTCTGACCCGCCGCCCCCTCCAACGGGGGGTCGCCCGGGGGGCTGCCGTGCATATACTTCGCGGCAGCCCCAACCGCTTCCTGGAGTTTCCATGTCCCTCACCCGCCGCACCCCGCCCCGCCCCTTGTCCGCCCTTGCCGTCGCCCTGGGCTTGCTGGTCGGCACATCCGTGGCCAGTGCGCAGACGCTCGGCGGTGCCGGCGGTCCGGCCGGCGATGCCACCAAGGTCGAGAAATGCGACGCGCCGAAGGGCACGTTGGCGGTCGTTGAGCCGCAGGATGCGGTGCTGCAGGCCCTGCTGAAGATCGGCCTGCAATCTCCCTCCGGCATGATCCGTCTGATCGTGCAGCAGTCCAACTGCTTCCAGATCGTCGAACGCGGCGCCGGCTTCCAGAACCTGATGCAGGAGCGCCAACTGGCCGCCGGCGGCCAGTTGCAGGCCGGCCAGAACGTCGGCCAGGGCCAGATGGTCGCGGCAGACTTCGTGGTCACCCCGAGTGTCGTGTTCTCCAACCCGAATGCCGGGGGCGTCGGTGGCGGCCTGGCCGGGTTTGGCGGTGCCCTGGGCCTCTTCGGCGCCATTGCCGGCGGCCTGAAGTTCAAGGAAGCCCAGACCTCGATGGTGATGGCCGACACCCGCTCCGGGCTGCAGGTCGCCGCGGCGGAAGGCAGCGCGCAGAAGACCGACTTCAACGTCGGCGCGGTGCTGTTCGGTGCCGGCGGGGCCGGTGCGCTGGGCGGCTACTCGAACACCGCCGAGGGCAAGATCGTGTCCGCGTCGTTCCTGGACAACTGGAACAAGATCGTCGTGGCCATCCGCAACAACCCGTCGCTGGTCCAGGCCAAGGCCGGGCCCGCGAGCCAGGCAAATGCCGCCGCCAGCGTGCAGGCCGGTGCCGGCCAGGCGGGGGATGTCTATGTGCCGAAGATTGCTGGGGTCAAGGCCTACCGCAGCGCCACCGAATCGGCCGCCGTGGTCGCCACGCTGGGCAAGACGGACGAGGTCATCTACGGCGGCGAGGAAAAGGACGGCTTCCTGAAGGTCGAGACATCCAGCGGCACCGGCTGGGTCAAGTCGATCATGATGCGCAAGCAGTAGGCGCTACCCGCGCACTGCGCCACTCCCGCACGCCGCGCACCAGCAGCGCGGCGGCCAGCAGCAGCAACCAGGCCTCCCAGGCCATGAAGGCCAGCGGCACCGTCTCGAACAAGGGTGTCGCGGGCAGCACCTGGTGCAGCAGTTCCGACTGCCCGAGCAACCACAGCGGCAGCGTCAGCGGCCCGATCCAGGCCACCCAGGCCGGTACCCGCCGGGACCGCAGCAGCCGCCAGCCGGCCAGTGCGGTCCAGCCGGCGAGCAGCAGCTGCCCGATGAACTCTCCGATCACCATGCCGCCGTAGTGGTGCACCGCGTCGAAGACGACGACCACGGCCGCCTGCGTGGCCGGCGTGGCCTCCGGCGCCGCATAGGCACTCGCCAGGCCAGGCACAACGAGCACCCAGCGCATCAAGCCGATCACCTGCGCCACTGCGGAAGCGATCGCCAGCGGTGAGGCGCCCGGCACCGGGCTTGCCGGGTCGGCCGTCAGGCGGTCCACCGCGAAGGCCAGCGGGATGAACAGCAAGCCGCTGAGCGCGAACGCGAACCAGGCCCAGACCAGCGGTGCACCGCCCGCCTGGAAGCTGCGCAGGATCACCGGCGTGGGTTCCCGCAGGATGTCGTCATAGCCGAAATGGGCGATCAGCCAGCTGTAGGGCACGGTGGCTGCCACCAGAAACAGCGCGGTGAGCAGCACCACCAGCCACGGTGTGGCACTGGGGAAGGGGCGGAAGGTCGGGGTTGGCATGGGGGCTCCGTTCAGGGTGGGGTCAGGGTTGCGTCAGGGGAGGTTCCGGAGGCGTCGGATCCGCCCCCGCATAGACGCCGCGCGCCAGCGCGGCGACCGCGTCGGCAATGCGCTGGCGGCCGCTGTCGGCGCGCAGGTCGATGCCGGCAAAACTGCCGGCCGACTGCTCACGCAGCGTCAGGTACTGCAGCGCCGCCAACAACACGGCGTTGACGGCCGGGGCATCCACCCCCGCCGGGGGTGCCAGCGCGTCCCGGCGCAGGGCCTGCACCCAGGCACCCATCGCCTGGGAGCGCGCCTGTTCCAGTTCTGCCAACGTGGGCGACGGCTCCGCCAGCTCCCAGGCCAGCAGACGCAGCAGCAGCGGGCTGGCCCGCAGCGCGCCGTGGTACTCGCCGAGCAGACGCGTCACCGCCATGCCATAGGGCTCGCCGGGTTGCACCTGCAGCGGGCCGCCCAGCCAGCGCTCCACCTGGGCGCCCAGGTGACGGACCACGCCATCCAGGCCGCCGAAGTGGTAGTAGATCAGCTGCTTGTCGACGGCTGCCGCCTGGGCCAGTGCGTTGATGCCCAGCGCAGTGAACCCACCCTGCAGCAGCAGCCTGACGGCGGCATCGGCGATGTGCTGGCGCGTGGCGGCGGCGTCATGGGAGCGGCGCGCGGGCGGCTGGGCGGTGGTCGGTGCGCGAGGTGTTCGGCGCGAAGCATTCATCGGGAAGCTTTCGGGTGAGGACGGATCAAAATTCACTGATTGGTGAATATTATTTCACCGATCAGTGAATTGTCAACTGCGGGGTTTTCGCGGTGACCGCTTTGCGACACGCTACAGTCCGCCCATGTGCAGCCACTACCAGGCCACCCAGGAGCGCGAACGCTTCTTCCGCCGATTCGGCGTCTACCCGCCGGACGACGCCGGCAAGACCGACATCTGGCCCGGTTACGCCGGCCTGATGCTGCGCCGGCCTGCCGCCCACGGCGCCGGCGATGACGCCGTGCCGCCGATGGAGGCGCTGCGCGGCGTCTTCGGCCTGCTGCCGCACTGGGCACGCGATGCGAAGCTGGCGCGCAACACCTACAACGCCCGCAGCGAGACGGTGCACGAGAAGCCGAGCTTTCGTGACGCCTGGCGCCGCGGGCGCCACTGCCTGATCGCCGCCGACGCGATCTTCGAGCCGGACTGGCGTTCCGGCCGCGCGGTCCCGACCCGCATCACGCTGGCCGACGGACAGCCGATGGGCCTGGCCGGGCTGTGGGACTGCTGGAAGAGCCCCGAAGGGACCTGGGTGCACAGCTTCACGATGCTGACGATCCCGGCGCAGGACCATGCACTGATGCGCCAGTTCCACCGCCCGCAGGACGAGAAGCGCATGGTCGTGATCCTGCCGCCGGCGGCCTGGGCCGACTGGCTCGATGCCCCGCCGCACCGCAGCCGCGAACTGCTGCAGCCCTTCCCTGCCGAGGCGCTGGTGGCCGATGCCTGAGATGCCACCGGCCCCCAGTGCGCTGGAAGCCTCGGAGCGGGCGCTGCGCAGCCGCCGGCTGGTGCAGATTTCCACGCTGACGATCGCCGGTCTGGCGGTCATCGCGCTGCGCGCGCTGGTGACCGGGAACTGGTCCGACGCCGCGATCGTCGGCGCCGGCATCACGACGATGCTGCTGTGCCAGTCGATGAACCGCCGGGGCGCGACCGAGAGCGCCAACCTGCTGCTGGTCATGGCACTCACCGCGATGGTCAGTCTGCTGATGTGGAACGGCGAAGGGCTGCGCGACTCGGCGCTGCTGGCCTTTCCGGCCGTGTTGATCTCGGCCGGCCTGCTGACCCAGCCCGGCCGCGTGGTGCAGTTGCTGCTGGCGATGCTGGTGGTGATCGCGCTGCTGCTGCTGGGCACGCTGGAAGGATGGCGCTCCGACACACCGCCGCAAGCACTGCCGAGCCGGGCGCTGGACACCGTGATCATCCTGCTGGTCAGCGGCTTCGCGCTGTGGGTCATGGTGGGTGACCTTCATCGGGCGCTGGATCGGCTGAACGTGCAGATCGGCCAGTACGAGGAGTCCCAGAAGAACCTCACCTACCTGTCCCACCACGACGCCCTGACGCAATTGCCCAACCGGCTGCTGGGCCGCACCCGCATCGAGCAGGCGATGGCCCATGCGCGGCGCAACGGCAGCCAGGTTGCGCTGCTCTTCGTCGACCTGGACAACTTCAAGGCCGTCAACGATTCGCTGGGCCACACCGCCGGCGACGACTTCCTGGGGCAGGTCGCGCAGCGCCTGCGTGAGACGGTGCGTCAGACCGACGTGGTGGCGCGCCAGGGCGGCGACGAGTTCCTGATCGGCATCACCGACATCCGGCAGAGCGACATGACGACCACCGTCGCGCAGAAGGTGCTGGCGCGCATGGCCGAGCTGTTCGTCGTGCGCGGGACAGAAATCTCCGGCTCCTGCTCGATCGGCATCGCGCTGTTCCCGGACGACGGTGACGACTTCGAGACGCTGCTGCGCAATGCGGACATCAGCGTCTACCACGCGAAGGATGCGGGCCGCAACGTGTTCCGCTTCTACGACCCGTCGATGAACACCCGGATGCAGGAGAACCTGCAACTGGTGGCCGGCCTGCGGACCGCGCTCGCGCAGCAGGCCTTCGTGCTGCACTACCAACCGGTGGTCGACCTGGCCACCGGCCGACTGGTGGCCGCGGAGGCCCTGCTGCGCTGGCGGGGGGCGGACGGGCGGCTGGTGCCGCCGGGGGACTTCATCCCGGCGGCCGAGAAGTCCGGGCTGATCGTCGACATCGGGGAGTGGGTGCTGCGCGAGGCCTGCCGGCAGATGGTGGCCTGGCGCGCGGCGGGCTTTGCGCCCTTCGTGATCGCGGTGAACCTGTCGCCGGTGCAGTTCCGGCGCGGCACGATGGAGACCGTCATCCGTGGCGCACTGGACGCCTCCGGCCTGCCGGCCGCGCAGCTGGAACTGGAGGTCACCGAGTCGACGCTGATCCAGGACTCCGAGAAGTTCATCATCGCGCTGAAGGGGCTCAAGAGCCTGGGCATCCGGATCTCGATCGACGACTTCGGCACCGGCTACTCCAACCTGTCCTACCTGCAGCGCTTCTCGATCGACAAGCTGAAGATCGACCAGTCCTTCGTGCGGCGCCTGCAGGACGGGCCGCAGGAGCGGGCCATCGTGTCGGCCATCATCCAGATCGCCCGCAGCCTGCACCTGGTGACGACCGCCGAAGGCATCGAGGACGAGGCCGTGCGCCAGGAACTGCTGGCGCTGGGCTGCGCGCAGGGCCAGGGTTACCTGTTCAGCCGCCCGCTGGATGCCCAGGCCTTCACGGCGCAGGTGCTGGTGCCCGGAACCGTGCTGCCAGCGCCGACAGCACCTCCCCCACCTCCTGCTCCACCTTCAGCGTGAGCACCGCATCGGCGCGTGTGCGGCCCCGATTCACGACCGCCACCGGCTTGCCGGCGGCCACGGCGTCCTCGACGAAGCGGTAGCCGGAGTACACCATCAGCGAGGAGCCGGCGACCAGCAGGGCATCGGCCGCAGACAGCGCCTCGCGCACCGCTGCGACACGCTCGCGCGGCACCGACTCGCCAAAAAAGACCACGTCCGGCTTGAGCACGCCGCCGCACAGCCGGCAGGCCGGCACGTCAAAGCGCGCAAAGTCCGCCTGCGCCAGATCCGCGTCACCGTCGGGCGCGGTGGTCGCCTGCAGCGCGTCCCAGCCCGGATTGCGCTGCAGCAGTTCCTGCTGCAGCCGTGCCCGCGGGAAACGCGCACCGCAGCCCAGGCAGCAGACGGTGTCGATGCGGCCGTGCAGGTCGACCACGTCCGGGCTGCCAGCCACATCATGCAGGCCGTCGACGTTCTGCGTGACCAGGCGCACGACGCGCCCGGCCCGTGCCAGCTCTGCCAGAGCGGCATGGGCCGCCGTCGGACGCGCTTGCGCCATTGTCGGCCAGCCGAGCATGCTGCGCGCCCAGTAGCGCTGTCGGGCCAGCGCGTCGGCCACGAACAGCTGGAAGCGCATCGGCTCGCTGCGCTTCCAGGCGCCGTCGGCGTCGCGGTAGTCGGGAATGCCGGCGGCGGTGCTGCAGCCGGCGCCGGTCAGCACCAGCCAGCGCGGATGCCGGTCGGCGAAGTCCTGCAGCGCGTCAAGGCTCATGGCGGAACCACCACGACCCGCGGCGTCTCGCGCCGGATCAGGTACAGCCCGCTGGCAATGATGATGGCGCCCCCGGTCAGCGTGTAGGCATCGGGCACGGCCCGCCAGATGAGCCAGTCCAGCGCCACGGCCCAGACCAGCGCGGAATACTCGAAGGGCGCGACGGCCGAGGCCTGCCCGTGGCGGAAGGCCTCGGTGATGCACAGTTGTGCCAGCGTGCCGGTCACACCGAGCCCCAGCAGCACCGGCCAGTGCGCCGGCTGGATGTCGACCCAGTCCGCGGCGCCCAGCAGGCTGCCGCCCAATGTCAGGCTGAAGGTGGTCCAGAACACCAGCGTCACGCTGGGCTCGCTGCGGCTGATCAGCCGGCCCAGCACCGAGGACAGCGCGTAACACACGGCGGAGGCCAGGATCGCGACCGCGCCGATCGAGAAGAAGGCGTCCTGGTCCGGCCGCAGCGCGACCACGACACCGACCAGGCCCACGGCCAGCGCGATCCAGTGGCGCGGCAGCGCTGCCTCCTGCAGGATCGGTGCCGCCAGCACCGTGATCAGCAAGGGCGCGACGAAGGTCAGCGTATAGGCCTCCGCCAGCCCCAGCGTGCGCAGGCCGAACGTGAACAGCGCCATCATCAGCACGCCGATCACGCCGCGCAGCAGATGCAGGCGCCAGCGCAGCCGGCGGCTGAACACCACGCCGAGCTCGCGCCGCCACAACACATAACCCAGCACCCAGGGCACCGCCATCAGCCCGCGCAGCGCGGTGACCTGGAACGGCGGGTAGGCGCCCGACAGCACCTTGAGCATGGCGTCCATGCAGGAGAACAGCACGACGGCCAGCAGCATCGCCAGGATGCTGCGCAAATTTCCGGAAACAGGCATCCCCGGAGCATACCGGCGCGGCGCCCCACGGACCGTCCCGCCGGCGCCATGCCCCTGCCCGGCCCCGGGCCGCTGCGCTGCGTACACTCCGCGCATGCTCGCCACCCTGCGCCGCACCCTGGACCGGGCCCTCCCCGCCGGCCGGCGCGCGCTCGCCTGGGCGCGGCAGCACCCCTGGCGGGCCGCCGCGCTGCTGCCGGCCCTGGCGGTGCTGTATGTGCTGGCGCTGGTGCCGTTCACGCCCGGCATCAGCGACCTGCGGCGCGCCCGCAGCGAGACCCCCTCGGTGCTGGTCGGCGAAGACGGCGGCGTGCTGGCCGAGTACCGGCGCGTCAACCGCGAATGGGTGCCGCTGGAGCGGATCGCGCCCAGCGTCGTGGACGCACTGATCGCGACCGAGGACCGCCGGTTCTACGACCACCATGGCATCGATCTGACCCGGACGGCGGGCGCCGCCTTCAACACGCTGCAGGGCGACCTGCAGGGCGGCTCCACGATCACGCAGCAGCTCGCACGCAACCTGTTCCCGGACGAGATCGGCCGGGCCGCCAGCATCCAGCGCAAGATCAAGGAGGCGATCACGGCGCTGAAGATCGAGGCGCTTTACTCCAAGCGCGAGATCCTGGAGACCTATCTCAACACGGTGCCCTTCCTGTACAACGCGTTCGGCATCGAGATGGCCGCGCGCACCTATTTCGACAAGTCGGCGGAGCGGCTCGACGTGCTGGAGAGCGCCACGCTGATCGGCATGCTCAAGGGCACCAGCTACTACAACCCGGTGCAGAACCCGGAGCGGGCCCGCCAGCGGCGCAACCTGGTGCTGGCCCAGATGGCGCGTGACGGCAAGCTGGACACCGGCGCACTGGAGGCGCTGACCCGCCGCCCGATGAAGCTGGACTTCGAGCGCCAGGCCATGCCGCTCGGCCTGGCGCCGCATGTGGCACAGCAGATCCGCCGCTGGCTGGTCGACTGGGCCGACGACCGCGGCTACGACATCCAGACCGACGGCCTGCGGGTCGTGACCACGCTGGACGCGCGCCTGCAGAAGGCCGCCAACCAGGCGATGGCGCGGCAGATGGGCCAGCTGCAGTCGCTGGCCGACGGCCGCATGAAGGCCGGGCAGGACAAGGTCGCGCTGCAGGCCGGCTTCCTGGCACTGGACCCGCGCACCGGCGCGGTACGGGCCTGGATCGGCAGCCGCGATTTTGCGCAGGAGCAGTTCGACCATGTCAGCCAGGCGCGGCGTCAGCCTGGCTCGACGTTCAAGCCGTTCGCCTACGGCGCGGCCTTCCTGCAGGGCATGAAGCCGGGGGACACGCTGATGGACGAGCCGGTGGCGATCCGGCTGCCGGGGGGCGATGTCTGGAGCCCGTCGGACGCGACGCCGCCGACCGGGCTGCCGACCACGCTGCACGACGGCCTGGCGCAGTCAAAGAACACGATCACCGCGCTGCTGATGCAGAAGATCGGGCCCCAGCGCGTCGTCGAACTGGCCCAGTCGCTGGGGGTGCGCCAGAGCAAGCTGGAGCCGGTGCTGTCGCTCGGCCTGGGCACCAGCCCGGTGACGCTGCTGGAGATGGTCACCGCCTACGGCACGCTGGCCAACGGCGGCAGCTACCACACCCCCTACCTGCTGCTGCGCGTGGAGGACCGCGATGGCAAGGTGCTGGAGCGCTTTGCGCCACCGCCGGACAAGGAGACCGGGCCGGCCATGCCGCGCAAGGACGCGCTGACGCTGGTGAACACATTGCGCGGCGCGATCGACGAAGGCACCGGCACGGCGATCCGCTGGCGCTACGGCATCACTGCCGACGTGGCGGGCAAGACCGGCACGACGCAGGACAACACCGACGGCTGGTTCATCCTGATGAGCCCGCAGCTGGTGGCCGGCGCCCGCGTCGGCTTCAACGACAACAGCGTCACGATGGGCAACTGGGGCCAGGGCGCGCGCAGTGCGCTGCCGATGGTGGGCGAGGTGTTCCAGCAGGCGCTGCGCAACCGCTGGATCGATCCGAAGGCGCAGTTCGATGTGCCCCGCTCGCGGCCGGCCGTGCCGGAGCCGCCGCAGGAGGCCGCCTCCGCACCCAGCCCGGTGGTGGATGCGATCGGCACGATCATCGAGAGCATCAAGGAGCAGCTGCGCTGACGCGCGCCGGCCCGGGCCGCGGCCGGTCCGCTACAGGATCCGGTTGAACCACAGCAGCGACAACGCCGCCGCACCGATCGACAGCACGGCGGCGGCCAGCGCCAGCAGCCCGGAGATCTCGGTTTCCTTCTTGTCGACCTGCAGCCGCGTGCCAAGCTTCTCGTAGACCTTCTTCAGCGCCTCGGCATTGTTCGCGTAGTAGTACTCGCCCTGCGTGACCTGCGCCACGGCCTTCAGCGAGGCCTCGTCCAGACGCAGGTACATCGACCAGCCTTCCATGCCGGCGACCTCGCCGTCCACCGTGCCCAGCCCCACCGAGTACACGCGCACGCCATGGTTGGCGGCCATCATGGCGGCCTCCTGGGTCTCCACGCCGGTCGTGCGCCGCCCGTCGGTCAGCAGCACGATGGCCGCGGACTCGAAGGAGCCGGGCGCCACCGGCACGAACTCCTTCTTCGGCTTCTTGTCGCCGGCCGGCTCGTCCAGGCTCTTGCCGCGCTTCTGGCCGGCACCATAGATCATCTCGCTGAGGTCGATGCCCTCGTCCGGGAACAGCTCCTGCAGCGAGACCACGATGCCGCTGCCAACCGCCGTGCCGCGCTGCATCTGGAACCGGTCGATCGCGGCGACCAGGTCCTCCCGGTTCAGCGTGGCCGGCTGCACCAGTTGTGCGGTGCCGGCGAAGGTGACGATGGCGACCCGGATGTTGCGCGGCAGCTCCTTCAGGAAGGCCTTGGCCGCCTCCTGCGCCGCCACCAGCCGGTTGGGCTTGACATCGGTCGCCCGCATGCTGAGCGAGACATCCATCGCCAGCACGATCGTGGCGTGGTCGGAGGGGAGCGAAACGACCGCCAGCGGACGCGACGCCGCCAGCAGCATCAGCGCCAGCGCCAGCAGGAACAGCGCGGGCGGCACATGGCGGCGCCAGCCCATGGCCGGGCTGACCGCCTGCTTGATCACCGCCAGGCTGGCATAACGAAGCACCAGCTTCTTCTTGCGCCGGAGCAGCCAGACATACACCAGCACCAGCAGGGGCACTGCGAGCATCAGCCACAGGTACTGCGGCCACAGGAAGGTCATCGGCACAGCGGGGCTCCCTCACGCGTTCGGGTGTCCGGACGGAAGTGCCCGGGCCCGGGGATGCGCCCGGCCGCCGACACCGCCACATTTTTGTGACATTTTGTACTGCGGCCACGATTTGCGCTGTGGCCGGGGAAATCCCGCCGGCCTCGGAGGCGCTGGCCGGCGCCCTGCATTGATGCCAGATTGCAAACAAAGTTTGTTCAATATGGCCATATTGAATGCAATCACGCCGGCAGACGGTGCCTATACTGCCTGCGCAAGCCTGCGGGGTGGCACCGCCGCGCCCGCTTCACCCCCACGCACGGAGACATCCATGGACAAGCGCAATGTGATCAAGGCCCTGGCCGCCCTGCCCCTGGCCCTGGCCGCGGGACAGGCCGCCGCACAGGCCCGGCCCTTCAAGATCGGCTTCCTGGCCCCGATGACCGGGCCCTTCGCGTCGACCGGCAAGCAGATGGAGGCCGCCGCCCGGCTCTACATGAAGCTGCACGGCACCACCGTGGCCGGCCGCAGCATCGAGCTGATCCTGCGTGACGACACCGGTGTGCCGGACATGACCAAGCGCCTGGCGCAGGAACTGCTGGTCAACGACAAGGCCGACGTGCTGGCCGGCTTCGGCCTGACGCCACTGGCGCTGGCCACCGCGCCGCTGGCCACGCAGGCCAAGGTGCCGATGGTCAACATGCTGGCGGCCACCTCCGCCGTCATCGACGCCTCCCCCTACATGGTGCGGGTGTCGATGACGCTGCCGCAGATCACGCTGGGCATCGCCGACTGGGCGCCCAAGAACGGCATCCGCAAGGTGGTGACGCTGGTCTCCGACTACGGGCCCGGCATCGATGCGGAGCGCACCTTCCGGGACCGCTTCCTGTTCAACGGCGGGCAGATGCTCGATTCGCTGCGCGTGCCGCTGCGCAACGCGGACTTTGCGCCGTTCCTGCAGAAGGTGCGGGACCTCGCGCCGGATGCGGTGTTCGTGTTCGTGCCGTCCGGGGTCGGGACCCAGGTCATGAAGCAGTTCAATGAACGCGGGCTGGCCAAGGCCGGGATCAAGATGATCGGCACCGGTGACGTGGTCGACGACGACATCGTCAACAGCATGGGGGACGACGCATTGGGCATCGTCACCTCCTACCCCTACTCCACCGCCCATCCGTCGGCAACGAACAAGAAGTTCGTGCAGGAGTTCCGCAAGATGCATGGCAACCTGCGGCCCAACGCGGTGGCGGTCTTCGCCTACGACGGCATGCACGTGATCTACGAGGCGATCCGCAAGACCGCCGGCAAGGGCGACGGCGACGCGCTGCTCGCGGCCATGAAGGGCCAGATCTTCGAGAGCCCGCGCGGCCAGATCTACATCGACGCCAACACCCGGGACATCGTCCAGAGCGTCTACATCCGCCGCGTCGAGCGGCCCAAGGACGGCGGCGGCGAGCTGTACAACGTCGAGTTCGCCGAGCAGAAGGACGTCCGCGACCCGCCGCGCTCGCGCTGACCCGCCCTGGCGCCACTTCTGCGCTTTGCTCAAGGACAGCGCAGCGCCGCCGATATCCCTGCAAAATGGTGGCTGTGCCTCCGGGTATGGCCGAATAACCACTGTCAGGGAACCCCATGAGCCTGCGCGCGCGCCTGCTGGCGCTGGTGCTGCTGGCCACCTTGCTGCCGGCGCTGCTGCTGGGCTGGCGCTTCTTCCAGGAGCGCGATGCCGAGATGGCTGCCGCCATCCGGGCGCTGGCCAGCGCCGCCGACAACCTGGGCGCCGACCTGGAGCACCGGGTCCAGGGCACGGCGCAGCTGCACTTCGGGCTGGCCTATGCCGGGCTGCTGGACAACAGCGACCGCGGCGCCTGCTCCGCGTATCTGTCCCGGGTCCGGGAGGCCTACCCGCAGTACACCGGCATCATCACGGTGCGCCCGGACGGCCGCCTGCACTGCGACTCCCTGCAGAGCGGCAGGGACCTGCAGCTCGCCGACCGCGCCTACTTCCGGCAGGCCGCCGCCGGCACCACCGGGCTGCTGCTGGAGTCTGCATTCGGCCGGCTCACCGGCAACTCGGTGCTGCAGATCGTGTACCCGGCCCGCGACGACGTCGGCGCCCTGCGCTTCCTGCTGGTCGCCTCGCTGAACCTGCAGAAGTTTGCCCAGGAGGCCCACCCGCCCTCGATGATGAACGTGCTGCCCGAGGTGCTGCTGCTCGACAGCAAGGGCACCGTGATGGCCTGGTCCGGCGCGGCGGCGAAGCCGGCGCCTGCAGGAACCAGCCTGGCGGATGACCCGCTGTTCGCGTTCGCGCAGGCGCATGCCCAGGGCGGTGTCGGCGAGGTCCGCTCCAGCCGGTCCGGCGCGGACATCTGGGCGGTCGCGAGTTCCGCCACCGCCCGCAAGGCCGGCCTGCACCTGATGCTGGGCCTGCCGCGGGAGGCGCTCGCCGCGCAGTCGGAGCAGCGCTTGCGCCAGGGCCTGCTGGTCGTCGGTGCGGCCGCGCTGCTGCTGTTTGCCGGCGTCTGGTCGCTGGCGGAATGGGGCGTGCGCCGCCAGGTCGCCCGGATCACCCGGATGGTGCACGACCTCGGCGCCGGGCAACTGGACAGCCGCATCGCGCTGCCGCACCCACGCGGCGAGCTGGGCGGATTGATGGGCGTGCTCAACGCGACAGCCGAGTCGCTGCAGCAGCAGCGTGCGGAGATCCAGGATCTCGGCGACAGCCTGCGGCGCGCCCACTTGCGCGAGATCGCCGAGCGCGCCCAGAACGAGCAGCGCCTGGCGCACATGGCCAACTTCGACACGCTGACCGGGCTGCCGAACCGCGCGATGTTCCACGACCGTCTGCGGTTGGCGATCGCGCGCGCCCGGCGCTCCGGCCGCACCTTCGCGCTGATGTTCATGGATCTGGACCATTTCAAGAACGTCAACGACAACCTGGGGCACCGGGTCGGCGACCAGCTGCTGGTCGCGGTGGCCCGCGCCATCGGCGAATGCCTGCGCGATACCGACACCATCGGCCTGGCCGCCGGCCCGCTGGGCATCGAAGGCGTGTTCCGGCTGGGCGGCGATGAATTCACGATCCTCAGCGAGGAGCTCAACGGCCCGGAGGATGCGCACGCGATCGCCCGGCGCATCCTGGACCGGCTGCGCCAGCCCTTCCTGATCGAGGACCATGAGCTGTTCGCGTCGGCCAGCATCGGCATCACGGTGTTCAACCAGCACCAGGCCACCGATCCGGAGAACCTGATCCAGCAGGCCGACATGGCGATGTACCGCGCGAAGGACTCCGGCCGGGACACCTACGCCTTCTTCGATGCCGACATGCACCGCGAGGCCAGCCGCCGGCACCAGCTGGAGGGCCGGATGCGCCACGCGCTGGAGCGCGGCGAGTTCCGGCTGTTCTACCAGCCCAAGGCCCGCCTGAGCGACGGCGAGGTCACCGGCGTGGAGGCGCTGCTGCGCTGGCAGCCCGAGGGCGAGGCGCTGGTCCCCCCGAACGAGTTCATACCGGTGCTGGAAGAGACCGGCCTGATCGTCCCGGTCGGCGCCTGGGCCCTGCAGGAGGCCTGCGCCCAGATGGTGCGCTGGGAACAATCCGGCGGCCTGCGGCAGCCGCTGCGCCTGGCGGTCAATCTGTCGGCCCGGCAGTTCCGGCACCAGGACCTGGTCGAGCAGGTCAGCACGGCCCTGGCGCAATCCGGGTTCGACCCGCGCCGGCTGGAGCTGGAGCTGACCGAAAGCATGCTGATCGACGACTCCGAGGCGGTGGTCGCGCTGGTGGCGCGGCTGCAGGCGATGCGGGTGCGCATCGCGATCGATGACTTCGGCACCGGCCATTCGTCGCTGAGCTACCTGAAGCGCTTCAATGTGGACACGCTGAAGATCGATCGCTCCTTCGTGCTCGGCACACCGCACGACTCGGAGAACTGCGCGATCGCCACGGCCGTCGTCGCGCTGGGCCACGGGCTGCGCCTCAATGTCGTGGCCGAGGGCGTGGAGACGCTGGCCCAGGCCGACTTCCTGCGCGGCCTGGGCTGCGACGAACTGCAGGGCTACCTGCTGAGCCCGCCGCTGGATGACGCGGGCTTCGCCGCCTGGCTGCAGGCGGATCGCCCCCGCGCGACGACGACCATCGAAGACTAGGGTCGCCAGGGCGGCGCCGGCACCCTGGACGGATCGCCCGGAATCGGTGCAAAGCCGTTCCCGGCCCAGTCCCGGGCCGCCTGCGCGATGCGCTCCAGATCGACCGAGACGAAGTTCCACCACATCCGCACCGGCCGCTGCAGGGGCGCGCCGCCGATCAGCACCAGCCGCGCCCCCTGCGGACCGGCCTGCAGCCGCGCGGCCTGCCCGTCGGCCAGCAGATGCATCATGCAGGCCGGCAGCGGCTGCCCGTCGACCTCCAGCGGCAGCTCCGGGCTGTACAGCGCCTGCTCCGGCGCCAGCGCCGGCAGATCCAGCCGCGCCGCCGGCGGCAGCTGCAGATCCAGGTACAACGTGGGCACCTCGGTACGCACCGGGCTGCGGGCGCCCCAGGCCTCGCCCACCAGCACCCGGGCGGTGGCACCGCCGGGCAAGGTCACGGTCGGTATCTCCTGCGCGCCGACATGCTGGAACGCAGGCTCCATGGCCTCCTGGTCCGGCGGCAGCGCCGCCCACAGCTGCAGGCCGTGCAGCCGGCGCGCGCCGGCGCGGTCCGCGTCGGTGGCGCGCTCGCTGTGCACGATGCCCCGCCCGGCGGTCATCCAGTTGATTGCGCCCGGCGTGATGGCCTGGACCGACCCGAGGCTGTCGCGGTGCAGGAAGCTGCCCTCGAACAGGTAGGTCACCGTGGCCAAGCCGATATGCGGATGCGCGCCGATGTCGCTGTCGGTGCCGGCCGGCAGCGTGACCGGACCGAAGTGGTCGAAGAACACGAAGGGCCCGACGGCCCGGCGCGCCGCCGCCGGCAGCACCCGGCGCACCTGCAGGCCGTCGGCCAGTGTCTGAGTCCGGCCGATCCAGGAAAGCGGGGACGCCATGGCGGCTCCTGCGGGCGACCGCTCAGGCCGTCTCGGCCAGCCGGCCGGCGTTGAAGTCCTCGACCGCCTCGATGATCTGCTGGCGCGAGTTCATCACGAACGGGCCGTACTGCACGATCGGCTCGCGCAGCGGCTGTCCGGCGATCAGCAGCGCGCGGGTGCCGGCCTCCGCGTCGATGCGCACGCCATCGGCGTCGGCATCCTGGGCCAGCAGGGCCATGCGCTGCAGCGGCACGGCCGTGCCGGCAATGCGCGCCGCGCCGCGGTAGACATAGACAAAGGCGTTATGGCCGGGCGGCAGCGGCTGCACGAAGCTGCCGGCGGCCGACCAGTGCAGATCGAGGTACAGCGGCTGCGTGATCGCACGCGTCACCGCGCCCGCGACGCCATGGCTGCCGCCGGCAATCACCGTGGCCGCGACGCCCTCGGCCGTGTCGAAGCGGGGCAGGTCCGCAGCCTGGAAATCCCGGTACCAGGGCGCCTGCATCTTCTCGCTGCTGTGCAGATTGAGCCAGAGCTGGAAACCCTCCATGACGCCCTGCTCCTGCTGCGGAATCTCGGAGTGGATCACGCCGCGGCCGGCCGTCATCCACTGCACGCCGCCGTTCTGCAGCAGGCCCTCGTGGCCGGCACTGTCCCGGTGCCGCATGCGCCCGGAAATCATGTAGGTGACCGTCTCGAAACCGCGGTGCGGGTGGTCCGGAAAGCCGGCGATGTAGTCGTCGGGGTTGTCGCTGCCGAAGGCGTCCAGCATCAGGAACGGATCCAGGCGCTGCTGCAGGTTCTGCGTCAGCACGCGCGTGAGCTTGACGCCGGCGCCGTCGGAGGTGGGCTGGCCGGCGACGAGGCCCTCGACGCGGCGGGACTGTCGGATCGTGGTGGAGGGTACGGGCATGGCGGGGCTCCTTGCGGTGGCTGCGACCCGGAACCGGGCGCGGGACAGTCCGCAGCATAGTCGAGCGGCTGCGGCCCTGCAGCGCACCGGGGTACCATGCTGGCATGCTTGACGCGCCGCGCGCCCTCCGGATTCCGGTGACCGATCTTGCCATCGCCCGGGCCTGGTACGGCCAGGTGCTGGAGCGCGACCCGGACGTGGAGGACGCCTCCTCGGTCGGTTTCAGCGTCGGCGGCTTCCAGCTGATCCTCCAGCAGGACGACGCGCCACCGAGCCCGGGCATCCGGATCTATTGGGCGGTCGATGACCTGGTCGCCGAGCATGCCCGGATCGCCTCCATCGGGCGCGACAGCCGTTTCGCTCCGCCGCCGATCGGCCCGCAGCAGACGCGCGCCGAGGTGGCCGACCCGTTCGGCAACCTGCTCGGACTGGTTGCCACCGACGCCGCCCGCGAGCGCCACCAGCGCGCCCAGCGCACTGCGCAGAAGGCAGCGCTGCAGAACGTCCGCGAGACGCTGGACCGGATGCAGCACACCGAGTCCGAGCAGAAAAAGATGCACCGGTTGATCGGCTGGGCGGCGGCTGTCGTGGCCCTGCTGGCACTGGCCTTTGCGTGGACGCTGGCCAGCCTGCGGCCGGCTGCCACGCCGCCGGCGCAGGTTCTGCCGCTGCGCGTACCCGCGCCATGATCGCCCCAGGCGTCCCACCCATGCAAGGATCCTCGCGGGGTGCCGAGGCGCCACCGGGTGCGCCGCGCCGCGATGGCCCGCTGGTCCCGGCGGCAGCCGGCTGATCGTCGTGCGCACCGGCCAGGCCACACCGGACAAGGAATTCAACCAGCCGCTCTGGCTGCGACTTATGGCGGCGATGCCGCAGCGGCCCTGAGCTCAGGCGTCGGCGCAGACCGACCGCACGAGACCGCGCAGCCAGCGATGCGCAGCCACGTCGTGTCCATGGTTCCCCATCAGGCCGGCCCGTCAGGCACCCTCCCCGCCCCGACGGGCCATCGCGTGCGCCACGAGCCGGGCCAGATCCTGCGCCACCTCACCCGGGCAAGCCTGCAGACCGCGCACCGTCCCGGCGCGGTCCTCCGGCGCCTCGTCCTGGCTCAGCTTCCATTTGCCCTCCAGCCGGTCGATCGTGATCTCGATGCCGACGATGGACGCCATCAGCTGCGCGATGTAGTCAGCCGGTGCCTCGTCCACGTGCCAGGGGCGTGGCAGCGTGGCCTCGTTGGCATCGGTCAGGCGGTGCAACAGGTCCAGCACCGCTGCGGCATCGTCGATCACCCGCGCCATGCCGTGCGCATGCACGACCGTGTAGTTCCAGGTGGGAACCACGCGGCCGTGGGCCTGCTTGCCAGGGTACCAGCCGGGCGTGATGTAGGCCTGGGGGCCCTGGAAGACCGCGACCGCGGGGATGCCGGTCCCCAGCTGCCGCCAGACCCGGTTGCCGCGCGCGACATGGCCCAGCAGGCGGCCCTGCGGTCCGCTACCCGGGTCCAGCACGAAAGGCACCTGGTTGACGACCAGCGCACCATCGGCCTGGCAGACCCAGGTCGCCAGCGGATGCCGCGCGATCAGCGCACGCAGCGCGGCATCGTCCGGGGCCCGGTGCAGTGCGGGGATGTACATCGCCAGCCCCTCAGGCGCCCAGCAGCGCATGGCGCACCAGCAGCAGCGACAGCACCGCCATCGTCAGGCCGATCAGCAGGTCCAGCACCTGCCAGGCCCGGGGCCGTGCAAACCACGGGGCCAGCCAGCGCGCACCGTAACCCAGCAGCCCGAACCAGACCAGGCTGCCGCTCGCCGCGCCGGCGATGAACCAGCCCCGCAGCGCGGCCGGCTCCTGCGCACCGATGCTGCCGACGAGCAGCAAGGTGTCCAGATAGACATGCGGGTTCAGCAGCGTGAAGGCCGCGGCCTGGGCCAGCGCGCCGGCCCGCGGCAGCCCGGCCCCGCCGCCAGCCGCCTGCAACTGCTGCGGCTGGCGCGCCCGGCGCAATGCCTGCCAGCCGTAGACCGCCAGGAACACCGCGCCCGCCAGCGCCAGGGCACGTGCCAGGCCGGGCTGGGCACCCAGCGCCTGCGCCATGCCCAGCACGCCGGCGGCAATCAGCACCGCGTCGGCCAGTGCGCAGAACAGCACGACGCTGCCCACATGCTCGCGCCGCAGCCCCTGGCGCAGCACGAAGGCGTTCTGCGCGCCGATGGCGACGATCAGCCCCAGGCTCAGCAGCAGGCTCTTGACGTAGACGGGGGCGATGGCAGCAAAGGGCTCGGTCAACATGGGGGCGAGCTTGCCTGAGCCCGCGCATGAAGGCAAACTGCATCTCCTTCACCCGATTAAGCGTTGCTACATCGATGCTGGACTACACCTCCCTCGCGGCCCTGGCCGCCGTCGTGCGCGAAGGCAACTTCGAGCGCGCCGCGCGTGCACTGCACGTGACGCCCTCGGCCGTCTCGCAACGCATCCGGCTGCTGGAAGAACGTGCGGGCTGCGCGCTGGTCGTGCGCGGCCAGCCCTGCCGCGCGACCGACGCCGGCCGGCGCCTGTGCCAGCATGTCGACCGGGTCCAACTGATGGAGCAGGAACTGCAGCAGGCCCTGCCCGGCGTCGCGCCGGAGGGCCCGGTGCGTGTCACGCTGCCGATCGCGGTGAATGCGGACAGCCTGGCCACCTGGTTCGCGCCGGCCGTGGCGGCCTTTGCGGCCAGCGCGCCGGTGCTGCTGGACGTGGCGGTCGACGACCAGGACCACACCGCCGACTGGCTGCGCTCCGGCGCCGTACTGGCGGCGGTGACCGGTACCGCCCGCCCGGCCACCGGCGCCAACAGCAGCCCGATCGGCGCGATGCGTTATGTAGCCGCGGCCAGCCCGGCCTTCGTGCAGCGCCATTTCGCGCAGGGCGTGGGCGCCGGCACGCTGGCCCAGGCGCCCAGCCTGGTGTTCAACAACAAGGACGAACTCCAGCAGCGCTGGGTGCGCCGGCTGTGCCACCGGCACGTGGAACTGCCGCGGCATGTGCTGCCCTCGTCGCAGGCCTTCGTGACCGCGGCGGTCGCCGGCATGGGCTGGGGCATGCACCCGCTGGCCCTGGCCGCCGATGCCCTGCAGGCCGGCGCGCTGGTCGCGCTGGTGCCGGAGTCGCCGCTCGACGTGCCGTTGTACTGGCAGCAGGCCCGCGCGGCCTCGACGCTGCTCGACGGCTGTACCCGGGCGATCCTTGCGGCAGCCCGCGAGGCCCTGATCCCGGTGTGACCGGCAGGCACCTGCGTGCCCCTGCCCGCGCCGAGGGGCCCGGCGTCACACGCGGCAATCGTCGTACCGACACCATCCGAATAGTCCACATATTGGAACAACAAGCATCAACTTGTCGATCAGATCGTGACAAGGACCTGCTGTCGCCATTACACTCGCATCCAGCGCGGAATCCGACTCCAGCCTACCCTGTCTGCGATCGAGTACGTTCCAACTAATGGGACGTTTTGGTATCTCGGCAGGTTCGCCCGCCGGTCCCCGTGCCCACGGCGAGGCAGCGCGGCGCCGGCCGTGGTGATCCCGCCCGCCGATCCACAACCAAGGAGATGCTTCATGCAGATTTTCAAGATGGCCCTCGCGACCGCCGCGCTTGCGCTAGGCAGCGTCGCCATGGCGCAAGGCTTCCCGACCAAGCCGATCACCTTTCTCGGCCTGGCGCCGGGCGGTACGCCGGAGGCGATCCAGCGCGCCATCTTCGACAAGGTGAACCAGAACACCGGCGCGACGCTGCTGTGGCAGGCCCGGGCGGGCGCAGGCGGTGCGGTCGGGCTGCAGGCTTTGAAGGCCGCACCGGCCGACGGCTACACGATGGCGATCACCTATGCCAGCGCGACGACACTCAATCCGCTGATCAACCCCCAGCTGTCGATCGACGCGCTGAAGGACTTCAGCTACGTCACGAACCTGTTCTCGGTCGGTGTGGTGCTCGCCGCCAAGGACGACTTCCCGGCCAAGGACATCCGTGACCTGGTCGCGATGGCCAAGGCCAAGCCCGACACGGTGCGGGTCGGCGTTTTCGGCGCGGGCAACCGGGCCTGGCTGGCAATGCTGGAGGAGCGCACCGGCACCAAGTTCCTCGCGGTGCCGAACGGCAACACCGCGCAGCTGATCACGATGACGCTCGGCGGTCACCTGGACGTCCACTTCGAGACACCGGGCACCGTGGTCGCCCAGGCGGGCAAGCTCAAGGCCCTTTCCTTCGGCGGTGCCGCCCAGTCGCCCCAGGTGCCCGGTGCACCGCTGGTGCGGGACCTCTACAAGTTCGACATGATGTCCTGGTTCGGCATCATCGCGCCGGCCGGCACACCGCAGGCCGCCGTCGACTGGGTGCACCGCGAAGTCACCCGGGCGATGAAGGACCCGGCCATCATGAAGCTGATCGAGAGCAATGGCTTTGCGGCGATCGGCGACACGCCGGAGCAGTTCGCCAAGGTCGTGCGCGACGAGACCGAAATGAACCGCGAGATCGTGCGCAAGTACCCCGACATCAAGTAGTCAGGGCACACCGGCGCTCACCGGCCGCGGAACACCGGTGGGCGCTTTTCCAGAATGGCGACGATCGCCTCCCGGTGGTCCTCGCTGGACATCGTCTGCAGCTCCAGCCCGATGTGTGCATCGGCGGCGGCCACCGCCTGGGCACACAAGGCCATGTTGATCGCGCGCTTGGTCGCCCGGATCGCCTGCAAGGCGCCCTGCGCCAGGCGTTCGGCGTAGGCGTAGACCGCGGCATCGAGATCCGCCGCCGGCACCGCCTGGTGGATCAGTCCGATGCGCGCAGCCTCGGCGCCGGTCAGGGCGTCCCCGGTCAGCAGGTGGTGGCGCGCACGCGCGTACCCGACCAGGTGCGGCCAGATCAACGCCCCGCCATCGCCGGCGGCCAGGCCCACCTTCACGTGCGAATCCGCGATGCGCGCGTCCTCGGCGGCGAACACCACATCGCACAGCAGCGCCAGCGTCGCCCCCAGCCCCATCGCATGGCCGTTGACACGGGCGATCGTGGGCTTGTCCAGCGACAGCACCGAGCGCACCAGGTGCGGCGCATGCGCGACCGAGCGGGCCAGCCCTGCCGGCGTCTGCATCGCCTGCAGCATGCCCTGGAAATCACCACCGGCCGAGAAAGCACGGCCCTCGCCGGTGAGGACCAGCACATCGCACTCCGGGTCGGCAGCGACATCGTCGAAGACCTGTGCCAGTTCGTCATGCAGCGCCCGGTCGACCGCGTTCAGCGGCGGGTTGGTCATCGTGAGGGTCAGGATCCGGCCGCGGCGCTCGAAACGCAGCCGCGTGCAATGCTCGTACATGGTGTTGCTCCTTGCTGTGTAGCGGCGCCGGCCGCTCAGCCTGGGGCCACCGGATCGACAGCCGCCTGGATTTCTTCCTTGATGATGCGCTTCCAGCGCGCGATGTTGGCCTCATTGACCAACGACACATGGGCCGCGATGCTGACGGCCAGTGCCGGCACCGCATAGGCATCCGGGATGATGGCGCCCAGCCCGAAGGACTCCTCCACCACTTGCCCCTGGCTCATCGCAAACCCGCTGGTACGGGCCAGGGCCACGGCGGCACGCAACGAGTCCACGGTGATGCGCGGGTGGTTGCGCAGCCCGGGCGTGATGGTGGCGATGACGCGCTCGCAGCTGTCGTTGTCCAGTGCGGCGAGCAGCGCCGTGGCGCCGGCACCCACCCCCAGCAGCCGGCGCTGCCCGACCTCGACCGGGATCACGCGGACCACCGACGTTCCCTCCGCCTTGACGAGGCAGACCGCCTCCACGCCGCTGCGCCGCATCAGGTAGGACGTCACGCCGGTCCGGCGCGCCACGGCATCGATGACATCGCGCCAGCGGGCCACCTCCAGCACGCCGCTCGACACGGCCAGACCCAGCTCGTAGGTCAGCCCGCCCATCTGGTAGCGCCGGGTCGCACTGCCGTACTCCAGGAAGCCTTCGTCCACCAGGCACTTCAGGATCCGGTGCGCCGTCGAGCGGGGCAGATCTTCCGCCCGGGCAATCTCGGCCAGCGGCACCCCCATCGCATTCGCCTTTGCGACCGCCTTCAGGATCGACGCCGCGCGGCGGATGGCCTGGGTGCCGTCGGCCTGCGCGCCGGCGGGCTTGCCCCCGGCGCGGGCCGACGATGCAGGGAGGGTGGGTGGCGTCATGTGCGTCCGATTATCTGCAACTCGCGCTTGAGCACCTTGCCGATCGCGTTGGTCGGCAGGGCCGGCAGGATGCGCAGGTACTCCGGGAATTTCTGCCGCGCCAGGCCCTGCTGCGCCAGGAAGTCGCGCAGAGCGTCCAGCGTGAACTGCGCCCCCTCGTGCAGCACCACGCAGGCCAGCGCGGCCTCGCCGGTGCGGGCGTCCGGAATGCCCACCACCGACACCTGGCGCACGGCCGGGTGCTGCACCAGCAGGTTCTCGATCTCGAGCGGGCTGATGTTCTCGCCCAGGCGGATGATGAGGTCCTTCTTGCGGCCGGTGATCTCGATGAAGCGCCCCGCGACCCTGCGGCCGATGTCGCCCATCCGGAAGTAGCCGTCGTCGGTGAAGGCGTCGGCGTTGTCCTCCGGATTCAGGTAGCCCTGGAACATGCGATCGGCGCGCACGACGATCTCGCCCGGCTCCCCGTCGGGAACGATCCGGCCGTCCTCGCCCAGGATCCGCACGTCGGCAGCGCATTCGCCATCCGTCGTGGCACCGAACAGCGCATCGGCCCGGGTACGCACGCCGGGGCAGATCACCGGCACCTCGGTCGATCCGTAGGCGCGCGACACGGTGCAGGCGGTGAACCTCTCGCTGGCCTGATGCACCAGCCCGGGCGGCACGCTCGCACCGCCGCAGATGAAGCGCCGCAGCGACGGCAAGCGGCTGTTGCGGGCGGCTGCCGCCTTCAGCAGGCCATCGAGGAACGGCGTGGCGCCGGCACAAAACGTGACGCCCTCCCGCTCGATCAGGTCCACCGCACGCTCCGGCACCCAGGTGTCCATCAGCACCGCGCGCATGCCGATCGCCCACGGGAAGTCGAACGCATACAACGAGCCGCCGATATGCGCCACTGGCGAGGGCACCAGCGCCACGTCGGCCGGCGTCAGGCCCCAGAAGTCGCGGACGCAGTCGATCAGCGCGCTGATGCTGCGGTCGGTGTGCACGACCCCCTTGGGCCGGCCGGTGCTGCCGGAGGTGTAGAGCACGGTCTTGACAGCGTCGGTAGACGCCGGTGTCGGCTCGGCCAGGTGCGACACGGCGGTCAGCAGGTCCTCGTACGCACCGTAGCGCGCATCGCTTCCTCGCACGACGAAGACACTGTCCACCGGCACCGGAACCGACGCCAGCCGACCATAAAGATCCGGGTAGCTCAGCCCGCGAAACTCCGCCGGCAGGAACAGCGCAGCCGGGCGGCATGCCTGCAGGATGGTCGTCAGCTCGGACTCGCGGTACATCGGCAGCAGCGGCACCAGCCGGAACCCGTACAGCACGGCAGCCAGATTCAGCACGCAGGCCTCGACCCAGTTGGGCAGCTGGAACGCGATGGCGGCGCCCGATGGCACGCCCCGCTGCCGCAGCGCGCTGCCAAGCCGGCAGGCGTCGTCGTAGAGCGCGCGGCGGGTGATACGCCGCTCGCCTTCGACGACCGCCACCTGGTCGGGGGCATCCTGCAGCCGGGCCAGCACCTGCTGGTGGAAGCGGCCCGATGCGTCAACCGGGCTGACCACGATCACCTCTCGCCCGCCCGGAGTGCGTCCAGCCGGGCTGCACCGGCAGGCGCTCCGCCACCAGCGCTTCCTCGCTCAGGAACTTGGTCGACGACCACCCGCCGTCGACGGCGAGCACCTGACCGTTGATCCAGCCGGCGGCCGGCGAGGCCAGGAAGCACACCGCCTCGGCCACATCCTCGACGGTGCCGCGCCGGTCGGAGGGCGTCATGTCGTCGTTCATGCGCCGGAAGCCCTGGTCCTCCAGGCGGTGAATGGTCATGTCGGTGGGCACGACGCCGGGCGCCACCGCATTGCTGCGAATGCCGGCGCTGCCGTACTGCGCCGCCATGTGGCTCGTGAGCCCCAGCAGCCCGGCCTTGGCCGCCGAGTAGGCTCCGCCGCGCAGGCCGCCGACCAGCGCATAGGTGGAAGCGACGTTGACGATGCTGGACCCCGGCCCGAATACCTTCAGCGCTTCGCGGGCCAGCCGGAACGGTGCCCGCAGCATCAGGTCGAGGAACTGGTCCAGCGTCGCATCGTCGGTTTCATGCACCGGCTTCGGACTGCCGACGCCGGCGTTGTTGACCAGGCAATCCAGCCGGCCGAAGCGCTCGATGGCCAGCGCCACGGCGGCGGCCGGCGCCGCGTCCTGGGTGACGTCCACGGCCAGCGTGGCCACCGGCTTGCCGAGCTCGGCAGCCAGCGCCTCCAGGCGCGCCAGCTTGGCAGGGTCGCGGCCGATGCCGACAACCGCCACATCGGTCTGCAGGAACTTTCGGGAGACGGCCAGGCCGATGCCGCTGCCGGCCCCGGTGACAAGAGCCACGCGCATCATGGGACCTCCAGTGAGAGAGAGACGGTGTCGATACCGGCCAGGCGCTCGCGCAGCGTGCGCACCGGGCCGCCCAGGTGCTCCAGCAGGTGGGCACGCAACAGGAACAGGTGTGCGTCGCACTCGGCGGTGAACCCGATGCCGCCATGCATCTGGATGTTGGCACCGGCATTGGCCAGTGCGCAGCGCGCCGCCAGCAGGCGGCAGGCGTCCACCTGGAAGGCCGCATCCGGCCAGCCGTCGCGCTCGGCGATGGCGGCCAGGACCAGCTGCGCACGCAGCGCCTCGGCACCGATCGCCATGTTCGCGCAGCGGTGCTTGACGGCCTGGAACGCGCCGATCGGCTGGCCGAACTGCATGCGCACCTGCGCATAGGCCACCGCCATGTCGCGGCTGGCTTCGGCCATGCCCAGCAGCTGCGCAGCCACCAGCAACTGGGCCTGGCGATGCAGCGCGCCCTGCGCCGCGGGCACCCAGCCGAGCAGCGCGCCGGCGGGCACCACGCAACGCTGCAGCAACACACTCGGGTCGGTCGCCTGCACCTCCACCGCCTGCGCGCGCAAGGCCTCGGCATGCAGCAGCCCGATGCCGGAATCGTTCCAGACGACAACCAGCCGGGCCTCCCGCGCGTCCAGCAGATGCAGCGGCAGACCCTCCGGCAGGCCCGGGCCGCCGGAGGCCAATGGCTGACCCAGACAGACCCGGCACGTTCCACCGATGATCTCGGCTGCGAGCCCGGTCTGGCCGAGCGCCAGCGCGACACGTGCCCCAAGTGGGGCGGCCAGGGCATGGGGCGTGACCAGATGCCGGCCGAGTTCGATGGCGACCAGACCATCCTCCAGCAGGCTGAAGCCCGCGCCGCCGACCGACTCGGGGCAACCCAGGCCGAACACGCCGATCTCTGCCAAGGCCGGAAGCAGCGCGGCATCCGCGTCTGCCGCCGCGGGCCCGCGCAGGCGCGCCACCGGAGCGCGCTCGGTCAGCAGCGCGCCCACCGCAGCCAGGATGCCGCGCTGGTCGGCCGAGAGATTCAGGTCAATCATCGTGCAGCCTCGCGCGGCAGGCCCAGGATGCGCTCGCCGATGATGTTGCGCTGGATCTCGGACGTGCCGCCGGCAATCGTCTCGCTGTAGGCGTCCAGGTAGGCATAAGGCCAGGCGCCACCGGCCTGTGCATCCGCGTTGGACGGCCCGAGCAGGTCCATGCCCAGCCGATGGATGCGCTGGGCCAGTTCCGCAAAGTACAGGCGCACGATCGAGCCGCCGAAGGGCGTGGCCGGGTCGCGGAACAATGTCTGGTAGGTCATCGCCCGCAGCGCGGCGGCCTCGGCACGCAGCACGGCCAACTCCTGCAGCAGCGCCGGATCACGCGCCTGCGCCGGTTGCTCCGCGACCCAGTGTCGGAGCCGGTCCACCTTGACGAGCAGCTCCAGCTGCAGCGCGGTGGCCGCAGTGCTGCGCTCGAAACCGAGCGTGGTCATCGCAACGCGCCAGCCGTCGTGCAGCGCACCGACGACGTTGGACAGCGGGATGCGCACCTGGTCGTAGAACACCTCCGAGAAATGCGTCGCCCCCGCCATGTTGCGGATCGGGCGCACCGTGATGCCCGGCGAACGCATGTCGCAGATGAGCCAGCTCAGGCCCCGGTGCCGCTGCGAGCCGGGCTGCGTGCGGATCAGCAGCTCCTGGTACTCGGCGATGTCGGAGTAGCTGCTCCAGATCTTCTGGCCGGTCACGACCAGGTGGTCGCCCTGCACCTCGCCGAAGGTCCGCAGGCTGGCCAGGTCGGAGCCGGCGCCGGGCTCGGAGAAGCCCTGGCACCACAGCACCTCTCCGGCCAGGATGCGCGGCAGGTGAAACGCCTTCTGCGCCTCGGTGCCGCAGGCGATCAGTGTCGGCCCGGCATGGTTGTGCGCGACGAAGCCCGGGTTCAGCGGGCTGGGGGCACCCGCCGCGACGTATTCCTCGTACCAGATCATCTGGCGCTCCAGGCTCCAGCCCTGGCCGCCATAGGCTACCGGCCAGGAGATGCCGGACCATCCGGCGGCATGCAGTTGCCGCTGCCAGGCCAGCGCGAAGTCCCGCGAGGCCGGGCCGCTGTGGGGGGCAGCTTCCCGCGGCACATGGGCCTGCAGCCAGCGCCGCGCCTGTTCGCGGAACGCCACATCCTCCGGGCTCCAGTGAAACTGCATGTCTTGGCAAGCCTTTCTGCCGCTACCCGGCCCGACAACCCCAGGCGCCGCCAGCCGGGCGCCAGCGTGCGCAGCCCAGAGGCAGGGTCACTGTCGGCCGTCTGAATGCGCACATATGTCCCAAATTGTAGAACAATCGCTCAGAACTGCAAACCATCGAGTACCGTCTGTGCGGCAGTAACTTTTAGCTCTTGCAGATTCATCAAACGACCTACCCGACCTGTCGCACGCATGACTCCAGGATTTCACAGTCTTGCCTCAGTGTCCCAATAGATGGTACATTCACCGCACACACCGCTGACAGAGGTTTGCATGGATTTCGGCTGGACCCCGCAGGATGAGGCATTCCGCACCCGCGTGCGGGAGTTTCTCGCACGGGAATTGCCCCCGGACTGGGAGGCCCTCTCCCGCCACGGCCCCGGTTCGCCGGAGCAGACCGCGTTCTCGCTGGAGTTCTGTCCCAAGCTCGCCGCCGCAGGCCTGCTGATTCCGCACTGGCCGGCCGAGCACGGCGGCAACAACAGCACGCCCTGGGAGCATTTCATCCTGGGCGAGGAAATGTGGGCCGCCGGCGAACCGCGCGGCCCGCAGTACATGAACGTCAACTGGATCGGCACGACGCTGATGCGCTTCGGCAGCGCCGAGCAGAAGGCCACCTACCTGCCCGAGATCGCCGCCGGCCGCGGCATCTGGTGCCAGGGCTTCTCGGAGCCCTCCTCCGGCTCGGACCTGGCCTCGCTGCGCACCAGTGCCGCCGCAGAGGGTGACACCTACCGCATCAACGGCTCCAAGGTCTGGACGTCTTATGCCGGCCTGGCCGACCACTGCTTCCTGCTCGCCCGCACCGGCGGCAGCGGCAAGGCCGGCATCGCGATCTTCCTGGTGCCGATGGCCACGCCGGGCATCACCGTGCGGCCGATCCCCAGCCTGATCGGCGCCGGCGACATCCATGAGGTGTTCTTCGACAACGTTCTGGTCCCGCGCTCGGCACGGCTCGGCGAGGAAGGCCAGGCCTGGCCCATCATCACCTATTCGCTGTCGAACGAGCGGGTCGGCATCGCGCGCTATGCGTTCTCGCTGCGCGTGCTGGACGGCATGGTGGCGCGGCTGCGGCACGAGGGCCGCTTCGACGACCCGGTCATCCGCTACCGGGCCGGGCAGGCCCGCGCGGCCTGCGAGGCGGCTCGCCTGCTGGTGTACCGCGTGGTGGACCAGCGCGCCCGCGGCCTGCCGCCCAGCGCGGATGCGAACCTGGCCCGGGTGTCCGTCATTGCGGCCGACCACGCAGTGGCGGACTTCGCGCTCGACTTCCTGCCCGACACCTTCACCGGCGACGCGTTCCCGCTGCATCTGTCGCACCATGAACGCGCCATCGCCTCCGGCATCGCGTCCGGGGCGGCCGAGATCCAGCTCAACCTGGTGGCCCAGGAATACCTGCGGCTGCCCCGGGAGGCCCGCGCATGAATTTCGAGCCCGACGGCGATCTGGCCCTGTTCCTGGACGCGGTGCAGCGTACCGCGAGCCGGCATGGGCAGCACTGGGTCCCTGCGCAGCAGCGCCATCTGCATGCCCCGGCACTGGAGCAGGAACTGGAGGACAGCGGCTATTTCGGCTGTATCCAGGAAGAGGGCCTGGGCGCGCTGGCGGCCGCCGCGATGGTCCATGAATTGTCCCGGCTCCCGGTCTGTGCGGAGCTGGCAGCCTCCGCGCTGATCGGGCCGGTCGTCTGCCCGGCGTGGCCGCGTCCGCTGGCCGTGCTGTGGGGCGCGGCGGACCGGCCGGCGCGCTTCCTGCCGCAGGCCCGCACCGTGCTGCAGATCCAGGGCGACAAGCTGTCCGCCGCGCGGCTGACCGCAGCGGACGTGTCTCCCCAGGAGAGCGCCTTTGCGTACCCGATGGGCGTGCTGCGCGATGCGGCATCGCTGGCCTGGGAGCCCTTGCCCGGCGCCGACATCGCCGAGCTGACCCGGCTCTGGCGCATCGGCCTGGCGGCCGAGATCGCCGGCTGCCTGCAAAGCGCGCTGGACGCGGTCGTCGACCACGTCCGTGAACGGCGCCAGTTCGGCCGGCCGCTGGGCAGCTTCCAGGCCATCCAGCACCGGCTGGCGATGGCGGCCAGCGCGATCCAGGGCGCACGCTGGCTGATGCTGCGTGCCGCAGACACCGGCAGCGCGCTGGATGCCGCAACCGCCGCCGGTTACGCCCAGGACATCGCCACCCGAACCAGCTACGACCTGCACCAGTTCATGGGCGCGATGGGCCTGACGCTGGAGCACCCGCTGCACCGCTGGACCTACCGCGTCAAGCTGCTGCGTTCGGAGCTGGGCGGGGCGCAGATGCAGTTTCGTGCGGTGGCAGACTTGAGTTTCCAAGGCGCCTGAGAAGCCTGCCGCGCGAACCGCGCCCGCGCCGCCCGCCCCTGGGCAGCACGTCACTCCGAGCTTGCCAGCAACCGCTCCAGACGCTCCATGCGGTGCCGGTGTGTCGTCGTGATCGCATAGAAGTGCTCCTGCAACTGCGTGGACTGCCCGACCCGCAGCAGGATGCCGTTGCGCAGTTCGTCCTGTACCACGACCTCCGGCAGCACGGTGAGCCACCCGCTGTCGCGCGCGATCAGCCGCAGCATGGCCATGTCGTCCACCTCCGCACGGATGCGCGGCCGCACGTCTGCGGCCATGCACAGCGCGTCGAACTGCCGGCGCAGCGCGTGGCGCGGGCCGGGCAGGGCCAGATCCAGCGCGTCCAGATCCTCCGGGACCCGCAGCGTGCGCGCGGACCAGGTCGCGGCCGGCCCGACCAGGGAGATGTCCTGGCTGCCGAGGAAGCGGCAGTGCAGCGGGCGGTCGACATCGCTGGTCACCGCCTCGTTGGCCAACACGACATCGAGCTGGTGCTGCAGCAGGCGGTCCACCAGATCCTGCAGGGTTCCCGACTCCAGCGACAGCGTGACCGACGCATCCGCCAGCAGCGGCTTGATCCAGTTCTCCTGGTAGTTGCGCGACAGCGTGGCCACGCTCCCCAGGCGCAGACGCTCCATGCCCTCGCTGCGGCCCTGCAGGCGCCCGAGCATCTCCTGCCCCAGGCCGAAGATGTTCTCGCAATAGGCCAGCACCATCTGGCCGCTTTCGGTCAGTGCCAGGCGCCGGCCCTCGCGGACGAACAGCGGCTCGGCCAGCCGGTCTTCCAGCTGGCGGATCTGCGCCGACAGGGCCGACTGCGAGGTGTGCAGTTCCTGCGCCGCCCGCGTCAGGTGGCCGATCCGCGCGACGCGCCAGAAATAGAACAGATGGTGAAAGTTGAGCTGCTCGACGTTCATCGTTCTTTTTTAATTAATGGTTTGTTCTATTCAATGAATTTTACAGAATGATTTTGCGCCGGCAACATCCACGGCATCGCACTCTGGATGAGCCTCCCATGTCCGACACCTCCCTTTTGCCCCTCGCCATCGCCCTGGCACCGGCCCCGCTGATGGCCGTCGCCGCATTGCTCGCCTGCCGCGCACCGCGCGCGACGGGCCCCTGGAAGCCGTTTCATGCCCTGGCCGGCGTCGCCCTGCTGGCGGCCCTGGCCGGGCTGGTGCTGCAACTGGTACGCGGGTCTGCCTCGGTGGCCGGGGCCATCCCCGGCCTGGCCCCCAGCCTGTCCGGCGCCTGGCTCGCGGTGCTGGTGCAACTGCTGGGCACCGTGATCGGCGCGTTCTCGGAGCGCTACCTGGACGGCGAGCCCGGCCAGGCACGTTATGTCGGCGGGCTGGCCGGCGTGCTGGCCGCGGTGCAGTTGCTGCTGCTGGCCGACCACTGGCTGGTGCTGATCGCCGCCTGGTGGGCGGTGGGGCAGGCCCTGCAGACGCTGCTGTGCTTCTACGCCGACCGGCCGTTCGCGCTGCTGGCCGCACACAAGAAGCGCATCGCCGACCGCGCGGCTGACGTCCTGCTGCTGACCGCCGCGGCGCTCGCCTGGACGGAGGTCGGCAGCGGCTCGCTGACGGCGCTGCGCACGCACCTCGCTGCCGGTGACAGCTCCTTGTCGCTACAACTCAGTGCCCTCTGCCTGGTGATGGCCGCGATCCTGCGCACCGCCCTGCTGCCGGTCCATGGCTGGCTGATCCAGGTCATGGAAGCGCCCACGCCGGTGTCCGCCCTGCTGCACGCCGGCGTGGTCAACCTGGGCGCCTTCGTGCTGAACCGGCTGGCTCCGCTGATCGAGGCCACGCCGCTGGCCGGTGCGCTGCTGGTAGTGATGGGGCTGGGCACGGCCGCGCTGGCGGGCATGGTGATGCTGACCCGCGTCAGCATCAAGGTGCGGCTGGCCTGGTCCACCGTCGCGCAGATGGGCTTCATGCTGATGCAGTGTGGCCTGGGCCTGTACACGCTGGCGCTGCTGCACCTGATCGGCCACTCGCTGTACAAGGCCCACACCTTCCTGGCCTCGTCCTCGGTCGTCCGGCACCACAGGTTGCAAGCGCTGCAGGGCCCGCACACCACCGCAGCCTTCAGCCTGCTGGCCGCGCCGCTGCTCGCCGGTGCGATCGTGCTCGGCATCCAGGCGCTGGTGGCGGCGCTCGGCGCGGCAGACGCGCCCTGGCCGCTGTGGTGGACGGCGCTGCTGGCCCTGGCCTGGGCCCCCCTGCTGTGGCAGCCCGCCGCAGCACCCGCGGGCTCCCGCATCGGCCTGCTGCAGGCCGCCACCGGCGCGGCCTGGGTGGCCGGCCTGACGCTGCTGGCGGTCCTGGCGCACGCCGTGCCGCTGGGCGTGGCGGAGACACCCGGTCCCGCGGACGCGCTGGGCCTGCTGGCGCTGGCCGGCATGGCGGCCCTTTATGTCTGCGTGGCAGGCCTGCAATGGCGGCCCCGGTCCCTCGAAGCCTGCCGCCGGTGGAGCTACGCGGGCTTCTACGTCGACGAAATCTACACCCGGCTCGCGCTGCGGCTGCGCTCCGGCGGCTGGACGTCGACCCCGCCCGCCCGCAGCAGCGCTCTGGATGCCGCCCCGGCGCCGAGCCCGGGATCGCATTGACACCCTCCGCCTCCTCCCTTAAGGACCCTCGCATGGAAACCCTTGACACCCTGGAAGCCCCTGCCGCGTCCACCGCGCTGCCGGGCCCGCCCCCTGTCGTCACCGCCCACGCGCCGATCGAGGCCGCCTGCGCGCAGGCCTGCGCCGCGATCGCGCCGGCCTGGCCGCTGGACCGTGCCATTGCCGTGAACCCCCACTGGTCGCGCATCGGCCTGCCGCTGCGCCGCGTCGCCGCCCGGATGGCGGTGCTGGGGCAGATCCAGGTGTTCCCGCCACGCGCCAGCATGCGGGAGGCCTGGCAGAGCCGGCGAATCACCGCGCAGGACCTTGCGGCCGCCCTGGACGAACCGGGCCCGCCCGCAGGCGCCTCCCTGACAGCCGCGGACTGCATCCAGGCGCTGCAGCAGCCGCTCGCGGTGGCGCCGCTGCCGCTGCTGATCGACGTGCTGGACGACGACCCGGCGCGGCATGGCCGGCTGTCCTGGCGCCAGGCCATCACGCACCAGGTCAGCCAGACCTGCGCCGCCTACTTCGACCGGCAGCAGGCCGACTGGAGGCCCGGGGCCTCGCAGGGCCTGTATGCCTTCTGGCGCGACACGATCACGCATGACCATGGCATCGGCCTGCTGATGGGCCTGCCGGAGCTGGGGCGCCGGCTCGACGCACTGCCGCAGACCCGGGCGGATGCGGAACGGTGGGTGCTGCAGCGCCTGGGCCTGCCGCCAGCGGTGTGGGCCGACTACCTGGAGGCCGTGCTGCTGACGGTCAACGGATGGGCGTCCTGGTGCGCCTACCTCGGCTGGCAGCGCCGCCTGGAGGGCGGCGAGGACGACCACCTGCGCGACCTGCTGGCGATCCGGCTCGCCTGGGGCGCGATCCTGCTGGAGTGCAAGGACGATGCGGCTGCACGGCGTGCCTTCGGCGCGCTGCAGTCCGCCTGGGCCCATGCCGGCGCACGGCTGCAGGAGGCCGAACAGGCGCTGCAGGTGGACGAAGTCTGGCAGCGCGCGCTGGAGATCGGCTACCAGCGCGGGCTGGCGCAGAAGCTGAGCATGGCGGCCGGCGCGCAGACGCTCCCGGCGGCTGGTGCAGCCCCCGACGTACAGGCGGTGTTCTGCATCGACGTGCGCAGCGAACGCATGCGCCGCGCACTGGAGGCCGCCTGGCCCGGCGTGCAGACGCTGGGCTTCGCCGGATTCTTCGGCCTGCCGGTGGCCTACACGCCGCTGGCGACGCTGGCACGCCGCCCGCAGCTCCCCGGCCTGCTGGCCCCGGCGCTGGAAGTCACGGACCGGATCCTGGCCCGGGACGAGGACACCATCGACACCACGGCGCAGCAAGCCGCCGAGCAGTCGCGCCACCGGCGCTTTGCGCAGGACCGCCCGCTGCAGGCCGCGAGTCAATGGCCGGGGGCCGCGTTCTCGTTTGTCGAGGCGGCGGGCTTCAGCTACCTCGGCAAGCTGGGCCGGTGGCTGCGCCCCGGCACCGGGCCCCGCGCGCAAGACGACCAGCACGGCCTGCCGATGCGCCTGCGCCCGGTCTGCCGCCCGGCGCTGGCCGGCCTGGACACGCCGGCCAAGGTGGCGCTGGCCGCCAGGGTGCTGCAGGCGATGGGCCTGACGCGGCAGATCGCGCCGCTGGTGCTGCTGGTCGGACACGGCAGCCAGAGCGAGAACAACGCGCAGGCCGCCGCACTCGACTGCGGCGCCTGCTGCGGCCAGACCGGCGAGGTCAACGCACGGGTGCTGGCCCGGCTGCTCAACGAACCCGCCGTCCGCGCGGGCCTGCAAGCGCAGGGCTGCGCAGTCCCGGCCGCGACCCGCTTCGTGGCGGCGCTGCACAACACCACGACGGACGAGATCGAGGGCCTGGATCTGGACCTGCTGCCCGGCGACGCCCGGCCGCGCTGGGAGCGGCTGCAGCCGGTGCTGCGGCAGGCCGGTGACCAGGTGCGGCGCGAGCGCGCGCCCGGGCTGGCGATGGACGCCCGGCTGCCGTTCGCGCAACTGCTGGCGCAGATGCGGCGGCGCGCCAGCGACGGCGCCCAGACCCGCCCGGAATGGGGCCTGGCCGGCAACGCCGCCTTCGTGATCGGGCCACGCCACCGCACCCAGGGCGTCGTGCTGGACGGCCGCAGTTTCCTGCACGACTACGACGCCACGCAGGACGCCGATGGCAGCCTGCTCGAGCTGCTGATGACCGCGCCGATGCTGGTCACGCACTGGATCAACTGGCAGTACCACGCCTCCACCTGCGATCCGGCCCGTCTGGGCAGCGGCAACAAGGTGCTGCACAACGTGGTCGGCGGGACCATCGGTGTGTTCGAGGGCAACGGCGGCGATCTGCGCATCGGGCTGTCGCGCCAGTCCCTGCATGACGGCACGCGCTGGGTCCATGAACCGCTGCGTCTGACGGTCGTCATCGACGCCCCGGCCGAAGCGATCGAACGCGTGATCGCGGGGCATGCCACCGTGCGCCAGCTGGTGGAGAACCAGTGGCTGCATCTTTGGCGGTGGGAGGGGGAGCGCCTGGTGCGGCGGGCGGATGCCGAGTGGGTGCCGGTCTAGGGAATTCAGGTTGCGGCGCCCGCTGGGCCTGCGCTAATCCATGACGACCGCATGCGCCACGCCAAAGCGCTGAGCCAGTCCCGCCAGGCGTCTGTCGAATGTCCACAGGCTTGCGCTGGGTGTCATGAGCGTTGAGGCCAGCAGAGCCAGATCCACCAGCCCACAACCCTGACCGTACAGGCGTTCCCGCTCCACAAACAGCATGACCTCGGCGACTGTGGCCAC
>JAEUOX010000472.1 GCA_016790475.1 Rhodoferax sp.
CCGGACGGCTGGAGGCCGATCGTCGCCACGCTCAGCCGGCGCGCCCCATGGCGGCCTGCCCCATGCTCCAGAGCGGCAGGAACACGCCCAGGGCCAGGATCAGCACCAGCACCGCGATCACCGACAGCAGGATCGGCTCGATCGCGGCGGACAGGCCCTTGATGTTGTAGTCGGTCTCGCGCTCGTACATGCCGGCGATCTCGAACAGCAGGCTGTCCAGCTCGCCCGTCTCCTCGCCGACGGCCAGCATCTGCAGCACGACCGGCGTGAACACGCCGGTGGCCGCCGCGCAGCGCGAGATGCTCTCGCCGCGCTCGATGCCGTCGCGCATCTGCTCGATCCGGCTGCCGATGTAGGCGTTGTCGACCGTCTGCGCCACGACGGTCAGCGCCTGTACCAGCGGTACGCCGCTCTGGCTGGACAGTGCGAAGCTGCGCGCAAACCGGGCCAGCGTCGCCTTCAGGATGATGTCTCCGACGATCGGCAGCTTGAGCTTGCGGCTGTCCCAGCGGTAGCGGCCCTCCGGTGTGCGCAGGTAGGCCCGGATACCGAGCCCCGCCAGCACGACGGCCGCCAGCAGCAGATGCCACCAGGCGACCATCCAACCCGAGAAGGCCAGCAGGCCGCGGGTGACCAGCGGCAGCTCGGCATTGAAGCCGGCGAACACCTTCGCAAACACCGGGATCACGAAGATATTGATGACGACCAGCGCGACGGCCATCGCGATCACCACGAAGGTCGGGTAGCGCATCGCCTGCTTGATGCGCTCGCGGACATCCCGCTCGAACTCCATGTGCTCGTTGAGCCGCAGGAACACTTCGGTCAGCCGGCCAGTCATCTCGCCGACCCGGATCATCGACACATAGAACGGGCCGAACACCGCGACATGCCGCTGCAGGGCGACCGACAGCTCCCGCCCCTGGTCCAGGCTGGAGCGGATGTCCTGCAGGATCTCGACCATCGCCGGCTTCACGGCGGACGCCTGCAGCCCGGCGAAGGCCCGCAGGATCGGCACCCCGGCCTTGGTCAGCGTGTACATCTGGCGGGAGAACACCAGGATGTCCTCGACCGACACCGCCTGGCGCTGGAGCCGGGCCCACCAGGGCGCTTCCTGGTCGGTGGGGCTCGCCGCGGCGACAGCGATGTGCACCGGTGCCACGCCCATCGAGACCAGCTGGTCGGCCACGGCGCCCTCACCCACCGCATCGAGCCGCCCCTCCACCAGTTCTCCCCGGCCGTTGCGGCCGCGCCATGTGTAGGTGGCCATGTCACTCCAGCGTGTCGTCGTCCTGGCCGATGCGCATCGCTTCGGCGACCGAGGTGCGGCCGGCGCGCACCAGCTCGAAGGCATGGAAGGCCAGCGTGCGACCCTTCATCCGCTCGCGCCCGATCCGCAGGAAGGCCGCCGGATCGGCGCGGGTCGCAGCTGCCGTGAGCTCGGCGTCCATCTCCAGCAGTTCGTAGACCCCCTGGCGCCCGGCGTAGCCGGTGCCGTTGCAGGCCGAGCAGCCCCGCCCGCGCTTGGGCTGCACCGAGCCACCGGCGTCGCCCATCGAGGCGAGCCAGGCCTGCTCCTGCGGGCTGGGCGGATGGGGTTCGGCACAGACATCGCAGTTGACCCGGACCAGGCGCTGCGCGATCACCGCCTGCAGCGCTGTGGAGACCATGAACGGAGGAACGCCCATGTCCAGCAGCCGGAACGGCGTGCTGACCGCATCCCGTGTGTGCAGCGTGGACAGCACCAGGTGGCCGGTGATCGCGGCGCGCAGTCCGATCTCGGCGGTTTCGGAGTCGCGCATTTCGCCGACCAGGATGACGTCCGGATCCTGGCGCAGACAGGCGCGCAGCACCCGGGCAAACGTCAGCTCGATCTTGTCATTGACCTGTACCTGGGTCAGCCCGGGAAGGCGGTACTCGACCGGATCCTCGACCGTGATGACCTTGAGCTCCGCCGCGTTGATCTCGGCCAGCGCGGCATACAGCGTGGAGGTCTTGCCGGAGCCGGTCGGCCCGGTCACCAGCACCAGCCCCGCGCTGCGCGACAGCACCTCGCGAAAGCGCTTCAGGATGTCGGCCGGCATGCCGATCGCGTCCAGCCGGCGCATGCCGGAACCTTGGTTCAGCAGGCGCATGACGACCGACTCGCCATAGGCGGTGGGCAGCGTCGACAGGCGCACGTCGATCGTCGTGTCCTTCAGGCGCACGCTGAAGCGGCCGTCCTGCGGCAGCCGCTTCTCCGAGATGTCCAGGCCCGCCATCAGCTTCAGGCGTTGCGCCAGCGCGGCACCGATGCGCTTGTCCGCCTCGGTCTGCGTCTGCAGCACGCCGTCCACCCGCACCCGGATCTGCAGGCCGGCCTCCTGGGGCTCGATGTGCACATCCGAGGCGCCGACCTGCACCGCGTCCTCGAACATCGACTGCAGCAGCCGCACGACCGGGGCACCTTCCAGCCCGGCGCTGGCCGACAGTTCGCCGAAGTCGACCGCGTCGCCGAGATCCTTCTCGAGCGCACGGGCCAGGCCGCTGATCTCTTCGGTGCGGCGGTAGAGCCGGTCCAGCGCCAGCGGCACCTGGCTCTCCGGCACCGCGGCGATCGCGATGTTGCGCTTCAGGATGCGGGTGAGTTCGTCGTAGGCCGCCAGGTCCAGCGGATCCGCCAGCGCCACCAGCAGCGTGTCGCCCTTGTCCTCCAGCACGACGGCGCGGAAGCGGCGCGCCGCGGACTCGGGCAGCAGCTTGACCACGTCCGCCCGGAACGGGAAGGTCTTCAGATTGACAAAGGGGATGCGCAGCTGCCGGGCCAGGCCGTTGGCCAGCAGTTCCTCGGTGATCACGCCGCTCTCGATCAGCAGGCGGCCGGTCTTCTTGCCGGTCTGGCGCTGCAGTTCGAGCGTCTGCTGCAGTTGCTCCTGGGAGATCAGGCGCTGCTGGACGAGCACATCGCCCAGGCGCAGCTTCTCGGGTCGACCGCGCGCCAGTTCAGGCGCCGGCACAGCAGCAGTGGCCATCGTCCGTCCTTCCAGCGGGCCTGCCGCGCAGGCCCCGTTCCATGTTCCCGCGCTGCGTGCTCAATGCAGATGGCGCGGCTTGCGCCCTCCGCCATGCCCCGAACCACCGAATCCCCCCCCGGAGCCACGCGGGCGCTTGCCGATGTCCAGGGAGGTGACCAGTGCGTCGAAACGCTTGGCGTACAGCTTGTCGATCTCGGCAACGACCCCGGAAAGCTCCGAGCCGTCGAAGTGCCGCTCCATCATGCCGACGACATCCTGGACCAGCAG
>JAEUOX010000483.1 GCA_016790475.1 Rhodoferax sp.
GGTGGAGGGCCTGGACTTCGAGGGGGCGGCCGTACCCAGCCGCAACGGCGCCGGCATTCGCCTGGAGCGCGGCTCGCTGCATGCCGTGGACTGCCGCTTCCGGCACAACGAAATGGGCCTGCTGACGAACAACGACCCCACGACCCGGCTGGCGGTGACGCGCTGCGAGTTTGCCTACAACCAGCGGCCGGATGGCCATAACCACAATCTGTATGCCGGCCAGATTGCGGAACTGCGTGCGACCGGCTGCTACTTCCACCACGCCCGGTCTGGTCACCTGCTGAAGAGCCGGGCTGCGGTCAACCGGATCGTCAACAACCGGCTGACGGACGAGCCCGGTGGCACGGCCAGCTATGAGCTGGAGTTTCCCAACGGGGGCGTGGCCGTTGTCGTCGGCAACATCATCGAGCAGGGGCCGGGAACCGGAAACCCCTACCTGATCCGGTTTGGCGCCGAGCAGCTCAAATGGGCGCGCAACGAGATCTATCTGGTGCACAACACGCTGGTGGACGGACTGGCCAGCGGGGGCCATTTTCTGGGGGTGATCGCCGGTACTGCTGAAGTGCTGGCCATCAACAACCTGCTGCTTGGCACGGGACGTATCGAGACGGCCGGGAGCGGCCGCCTCCTGAACAATCCGGTGGTGGACCGCGACGCCTTCGAGCAGGCAACGCCGGACGACTACCGGCTGCGGGCCCAGTCGCCCCTGATCGGGCGGGTGGCCACGGTGCCTGCGATCCCGGGGCTCGATCTGGCGTTGCAGGCCGAATACGTCCATCCGCGGACGATCCAACCGCTGCCGTCCATCCCACATAATCCGGGGGCAGTCCAGCGCGTCGCGCCAGCGCCCAGGCCGTGACTGCCAGACGCCCAAACCTGCCCCGCCATGCCACAGACCATGACCTTGCTGCACACCGGATCGCCCCGTTTCTCGGAGGCCCGCGCGGCCGAGGTAGCTCGCGCACGGGGTGCCGATGCGGCCTGGAAGCAACTCCTCGACAGTGTTGACGCCAGTGGCAGGGCAGCCGCGCTGGCAGGTGTGACCGGTGACTTTGCCGTGGGCGTGCCGCTGGCCGACGGCAGCACCGCACTGGCCGTGGACCGCTTCGGTATCCAGTCGTTGTGTTATCGGGTGCACAACGGCGAGCTGCGCTACGCGGCACGCGCCGATGCGCTGGCCGACGCCCATACGCCGGTTGACCCGCAGGCGATCTTCGACTACCTGTACTTTCACGTCATCCCGTCGCCGCGCACCATCTACCAGGGCATCTACCGCTTGCCGCCCGGGCACATGGCCGTCTTCCACCAGGGCCGCCTGACGGTGCAGCGTTACTGGACGCCGACGTTCGAGGAGCCGCGCAGCCCATCGTTCGACGCACTCAAGGCCGAGTTCCAGCAATTGCTGGCCGACTCCGTCGCCGCGCAGCTCGGCGACGGCAAGCCCGCCTGCTTCCTGAGCGGCGGCACCGACAGCTCCACCGTGGCCGGCATGGCGGCGCGCACCAGCGGCCAGCAGGCAGGCACCTACTCGATCGGCTTCGACGCCCAGGGCTACGATGAGATGGAGTTCGCGCGCATTGCCGCCAAGCACTTCAAGACGGACCACCACGAGTACTACGTGACCCCGGCCGACTTGGTGCGCAGCATCCCCGACGTGGCGGCGCACTTCGACCAGCCTTTCGGCAATTCGTCAGCGTTGCCGGCCTTCTATTGCGCCAAGATGGCCCGTGAGAACGGCATCACGCGGCTGCTGGCCGGAGATGGTGGCGACGAACTTTTCGGCGGCAACTCGCGCTACGCGAAGCAGCGGGTCTTTGGCTGGTATGACCATGTGCCGGGCTTGCTGCAAAGGGGCCTGATGGAGCCGGTGCTGGGCACCCGGGCTGCGGCGGCCTTCCCCTTGACGCGCAAGGCCGGCAGCTATGTCGAGCAAGCCCGCGTGCCGATGCCGGACCGGCTGCAGATGTACAACCTGATCATGCGCCTGGGAGCGGCCGAGGTGCTGACACCGGCCATGATGGGGCAGATCGACC
>JAEUOX010000017.1 GCA_016790475.1 Rhodoferax sp.
CATGCGCTGCAGCACCCCGCGATCGATGTCGCGCTTGCTGCGGGTGTCAAAAATGCCGGTGATGCCGCACATGGGTTCAGGGGTCCTGCTGGGCGACGCCTGCGCGCCGGAGTTGCTGATCGTACACAGACTGGTAGGCGGTCACCATGGCATGCAGGCTGAAGCGCTCCAACACCCGCTGCCGGCCGGCCTGGCCCAGCGCGCGCGCACGGTCCGGCGCGCTCGCCAGTGCGACCAGTTGCGCCGCCATGGCGTAAACGTCAGACGCCGGAACGATGGCACCGGTGCGACCGTCATCGACCAGATCGGCATTGCCGCCGACGGCCGTGGCAAGGACCGGCAGGCCGCTGGCCATCGCCTCCAGGATGGTGTTGGAGATGCCCTCCGCAATCGAGGGGAGCACGAAGGCATGCAGGCCACGCATCACATCCGCAATATCGCGCCGCTCGCCGGGCAGCCAGGCCAGATCGGCCAGGCCGGCTTCATCCAGCACGGCCTGCGCCTCCGCGCGAAGCGGCCCGTCGCCCACCATCACCAGGCGCAGGCGCCCGCGCAGCGCCGGCGCCATGGCCAGTGCGCGGACAAAGGCCCGGGCCAGCGTTGTCTGGTCCTTCACAGCCTGCATGCGGCCGACGGTGCCGGCCAGCCAGTGCTGCGCGGGGTCAAAGGGGCAGCCGGTGATCGGCAGCGGACCCTGCGCAGCCGGTTGAAAGCGGCTGGTGTCAACGCCGTTGTAGATCTGGGTCATGGCGTCTGGCGGGACATGGACCTTGGTCGCCAGGTAGCCGGCCAGGTCCCGGGACAGCGCGATGTAGTGGTGGACAAAGGGACGGTAGAGCCGGCGGGCGCGCTGAAGCCGCACGTTGCTGCCGTCGAGATCACCCACGTCGCGGCCATGCTCCCCATGAACGCGGGCCGGCACGCGAGCGGCCCAGGCGGGCGCCTGGGCTTCCAGCGCAGACAGGTTGCGGCTATGCACGATGTGGGGGCGCAGGCGCCGGAAGATCCGGTAGAGCTTCGGGTACTGCCAGACGCCCTGCCCCGGCGGCTTGTGCAGCGAGATGAACTCCACGTCGTCACGCAGGATGCGTTGCCGGAACTCCGTGACCTCGGTCATCGCCAGAATGGCATGGCGGTAAGCCGACGCCGGCATGTGGTTCACCAGGTTCACGACGCCATTCTCCAGGCCGCCGGTGTCGAACCGATGCATGACATGGCAGACCAAAGGCCGGGGATCCGCGGTGCGCCCTGCTGCCATGCGCCGTAGGTGCCCCAGCCGCCGCCCTACAGGCGCCAGAGCTTGTAGCCGGCGGCCAGGATGGCCTTGGTGTCGAAGGCGGCCTTGACATCGATGAAGGCGCCACCCTTCACCAGCTTCTTGCCGAAGTCTTCCATGGTCAGTGCGGCAAACTCCTTGTGGGCCACGGCCGCGACGATCGCGTCCGCGCGGGGCAGATCGTCCCAGGCGAGCAGCGGAACGCCGTATTCATGCACCGCCTCGTCGGACTTGGCCTGCGGGTCGGTCACGAAGACTTCGACGCCGTAGCTCTTGAGCTCGTTGATGATGTCGATGACCTTGGAGTTGCGCAGGTCGCCGCAGTTCTCCTTGAAGGTGAGGCCCAGCACATTGACCTTGGCGCCCTTGATGTAGCTGCCGCCGGCGATCATGTGCTTGATGGTCTGCTCGGCGATGAACTTGCCCATGCCGTCGTTGATGCGGCGCCCGGCCAGGATCACCTGCGGGTTGTAGCCGAGCATCTCGGCCTTGTGCGTCAGGTAGTACGGGTCCACGCCGATGCAGTGGCCGCCGACCAGTCCCGGCTTGAAGCGCAGGAAGTTCCACTTGGTGCCGGCGGCCTCGAGCACCTCGGTGGTGTCGATGCCCATCTTGTCGAAGATGATGGCCAGCTCGTTCATCAGCGCGATGTTGAGGTCCCGCTGGGTGTTCTCGATCACCTTGGCCGCCTCGGCGGCCTTGATGCTGGACGCGCGGTGCACGCCCGGCACGATGATGCGCTCGTACAGGCGGGCCACGGTATCCAGCGTTTCGGGGGTGTCGCCGGAGACGATCTTCAGAATCTTGGTGAGCGTGTGTTCCTTGTCGCCCGGGTTGATGCGCTCGGGGGAATAGCCGACGTTGAAGTCCGTCTTCCAGCGCATGCCGGATTCCCGCTCGAGCACCGGGATGCAGACGTCTTCCGTGGCGCCGGGGTACACGGTGGACTCATAGACGACGACCGCGCCGCGCTTCATGTGGCGTCCGACACTGGTGCTGGCGCCGATGAGGGGGCGGAAGTCCGGGATGTGCGCTTCGTCGACCGGGGTGGGCACGGCCACGATGATGTGGTCCGCCTCGGCCAGCATCTTCGGGTCGGCGGTGTAGACCGCATGCTTGGCCGCAGCCATCTCCTCGTCCGACAGCTCGCGGGACGGGTCCTTGCCCTGCAGGCAGGACTCGACCTTGGACACGGCGATGTCAAAACCGATGGTCCGCCCATGCTTGGCGAATTCCACCACCAGGGGCAGGCCCACATAACCCAGGCCGATCACGGCAACGACGCTCATCACTGAACTCCCAGAACAACAAACACAACGATCTTCACCTGGCGGCCCCGGCGGTTTGCAGCAGCGTGCTGATCGCACCAAAGTTGTCGCGCAGGAAGTCGCGCAACAGGGTCTGGCGGTGCTGCGGCGTGTCGCCGGCGGCATAGACAATCACCACGGCCGACTCGTCACCTCGCCCCGCCAGTTGCTTGAACGCACTATAAGCTTTCGCAAGGTAGTCATTGGCGGTCAAAGTACCGTCAACCCAATAAACCTGCCAGCCGGTGAGCCGCAAGGCATCCGCCGCAGACGGGTCGGACAGACGCCGCAGGTCGGTCGCGCGCAGGGGTGTCGAAACGCCGGCAAGATCCGCCAACGCGCCATAGGAGCGCTCACGCCCCCAGATCGTGTCTTCCGACGGGACCATGACGTTGTCGGAACTCACCAGCTTGCTGTTGTAGGTCTGGTTGCGGTAGTAGGCCAGGTACAGGCCCACACGTGCCCCATCCCGCGCATAGACCGCGTTGAACTCGCTGGTCGGGTTGACGAACCGGGGTTTGAAACCGAGATCATCCCCCGGCGACAGCTTCCAATTGTCACCAAGACGCTCCGGTGGCGCCAGAGCGACCGCGCCCGAACGTGCCGAGGCCTCGATCAGACGCTTGGCAGCGAGCGGCGATGCCACCGCAATACTGCCAGCAAGCGCCATCAGTACCACGGCAACCAGCGACATCTGCGCGCCGGCGCCCGGACCCGTCCAGGCCGCTGGTGCCCGGTAGGGGAGCTCCGGCTCGGCCCAGCGGCCGCCCACCAGGAACATGATCATGATGACGACGCCGAAAAACGCCCAGCCGTAGATCAGGTGGTCCACCCCGACGGCCAGCGTATTGCCCGACAGATGCCCGATCATGACGATCATGTAGGCCCGCAGCCAGTTGGCGACCACCGGCACGGCGATCGCGACCAGCACGAAAACGATGCGGCGCAGCGTCGACTGGTAGTTCAGATGGGCATACAAGGTCCCGACGGTGACGGACGCGATCAGGTAGCGGATACCGCTGCAGGCCTCCACCACCGACCAGTTGCCAGACGGAATGACGAAGTTCAGCCCCTCCCGCACGACCGGTATGCCGCTGAGCCGCAGCGCGGTCACCGTGAAGTCGGCCGTCCAGTCCATGAACAGGGGCATCAGGAACTCGCCCGTCGGCACCCCGAAGAACAGGTAGGCCAGCGGGAACAGCAGGGCCCAGGCCACACGCAGCCCGAGCACCAGCGGCACCGCGAGCACCAGCAGGCCGACAAAGGCGAACTGCGTCACGGAATTGATGGCCGTCAAGTCCCCGAGCAGCCAGCCGACGCACAGCCCCAGCATCGGCACCAGGATCCAGGGCTGGGCAGCGGGCGCGATCCGGGCGACCTCCTGCCTGCGGCGCCAGATGATCCAGCCCACGATGGGCGGGACGAGGAACGCGTGCGTGAAAGTTTCCGAGCGGTACCAGATGGTCACGATGCCGACGGCGGTAGGCCAGTACACGAGCAGCACTGCGGCCAGCACGGCGGCCAGGGCCAGCAGCGCCTGCAACCAGCCATCGGCGGCTCGGTGTTTGTCGGCAACGGCGTCTGTCATGCGGCTGCGCCGGCTGCACCCGGCAGATAGGGGTCAATGCGCGTCATGTGGGCATGCCAGCTGTAGCTTTGCAGCACGCAGTCGCGCCCGGCGGCCCCGATCTGCGAGGCGCGGGCAGGATCCTCCAGCAAGGTGCTGACGGCCTGCTGGTAGTCGTCCGCTGAGGAGGACGCGACGATGTTGTGCCCGGAGCGGGCATCGATGGCCGCGACGCAATCCGCCGCAGCCACCACCGGCCGCCCCATCGCCATGGCCTCCAGCACCTTGTTCTGCACGCCGCGCGCCAGCCGCATTGGCGCCACGACGACCTGCGCATGCTGCAGGTAGGGGCGCACGTCCGGCACGGTACCGGTGACCTGCACCGCCTCGGAGGCCAGCGCCTGCACGGAGGGCGGCGGGCTGCGCCCGACCACGACGAATTTCAGCGCCGGCCAGCGGGCCCGCAGCCCTGGCAGCACCTCGGTCGCAAACCAGGTGACTGCGTCGATGTTGGGCCAGTAGTCCATGGCGCCGGTGAACACGAGCGGCAGGTCGCCGGGGGCGAACGGGTTGGCGCGTACCGGATCGGGAGAGAAGAAATCGGCATCGACGCCATTGCCCATCGTCAGCACGTTCGGCGCCGCCTCCGGGGCCAAGCGGCGAAACAGGTCCGACTCCTTGTCCGCGACAAAGAAGGACCGCGTCGCCCGCCGGGCCAGCGCGCGCTCATAGGCCAGCAGGCAGCGCCCCTCGCGCGCATAGACCCAGGACATCGGCCAGCGGCGCTGGGTGGCGTACTGGGCCCATTTTTCGGAATCGACATCGACAAAATCTACCAGCAGCGGATGGCCCTGCGGCAGGTCACTGGCCGCGGCGTACTCCGCCATGACCGACGAGAACACGACGGTGGCATCGATGGCGTGCCGGGCGCGGACACCAGCCACCCATTGGCGCAGGCGCTCCGAACGGTAATAGGGCAGGCTCAGCGGCTCGCCGCTCATGAACGCGGACGCACTGCGCAGTCGCGCCCAGCGCGGGTCCAGCGGCTCCGCGTGCATGTCGGCGCACAGGCTGCGGACGGTGGGCAGGTGCCGCAGGTCGTCCGAATCGTCGACGAATGTGCCCAGAAAGACGCGATGGCGTGCCACCAGGTGCTTGAGCAGGTGGTACGAGCGCACCTTGTCGCCCTTGTTGGGCGGGTACGGCAGCCGGTGCACCAGGAACAGCAGATTGGCCATCGTGCGTTCAGCCCAGATTGCGCACGATGAAGGGCCCGAGCCAGTTGGCCAGCCCGATCGGCATGCGCCGCCAAGTCTCGATCATCAGCTTGTACTTGGCGTTGGAGGGGTTGTTCTGCGGGATCGCATCGCGCTTGTACAGGCAATACTCGTAGTGCAGCGGCGCGGGAACGAAGCCCCAGTTCTTCTTGAACGCGAAGGACCCGGTGCCCTGCTTGCTGCGCCCGTAGTCGAAGACCTTCAGGCCGCGGGCACAGGCCCGGCGCATCAGCTCCCAGTACTTGAAGTCGTTGGCGGCGAGATCCCGGGCCGATTCGTCGTCCCCCGCATAGTACGGCAGCACCTCGTCGCGGAAGTAGAAGCTCATCACGCTGCTGAGGGGCCGGCCGTCGGC
>JAEUOX010000068.1 GCA_016790475.1 Rhodoferax sp.
ACGCAGGTCTCCGAACACACCGTCGGCTGCCCCGCCTCGATGCGCGGGTAGCAGAAGATGCATTTCTCGGCCTTGCCGCTCTTCCAGTTGTAGTAGATCTTCTTGTACGGACAGCCGGAGACGCACATGCGCCAGCCGCGGCACTTGTCCTGGTCGATCAGGACGATGCCGTCCTCCTCGCGCTTGTAGATCGAACCCGAGGGGCAGCTGGCCGCGCAGGCCGGGTTCAGGCAGTGCTCGCACAGGCGCGGCAGGTACATCATGAAGGTGTTCTCGAACTCGCCGTACATCTCCTTCTGGATGTCGTCGAAGTTGCGGTCGGCGCTGCGCTTGGAGAATTCGCCGCCCAGGATTTCCTCCCAGTTGGGGCCCCAGACGATCTTGTCCATCTGCATGCCGGTGATGAGGCTCCGCGGCCTCGCGGTCGGGCTCGCCTTCATCTCCGGCGCGCTCTGCAGGTGGTCGTAGTCGAAGGTGAACGGCTCGTAGTAGTCGTCGATCTCCGGCAGGTTGGGATTTGCGAAGATCTTCATCAGGAGCTTCCAGCGGCCGCCCTGGCGCGGCTCGATGCGGCCGTCGGCACGGCGCACCCAGCCGCCGTTCCACTTGTCCTGGTTCTCCCACTGCTTCGGATAGCCGATGCCGGGCTTGGTCTCGACGTTGTTGAACCAGGCGTACTCCATGCCGGGGCGGCTGGTCCAGACGTTCTTGCAGGTCACCGAACAGGTGTGGCAGCCGATGCACTTGTCCAGGTTCAGCACCATGCCGATTTGGGCGCGGACTTTCATGCTGCCTCCCGCCGGGCCGCCCCAAGGGAGGCATGCGCCCCCTCGGGGGGCAGTGAATACACGAAGTGATGAACGTGGGGGTTCATACATTTTCTCCTTGGGCTTGGGTGGGACGGACCAGTTCTTCGCCGACCGGGGTGTCCAGCCAGTCGACCCTGTCCATCTTGCGCACGACGACGAACTCGTCGCGGTTGGTGCCGATGGTTCCGTAGTAGTTGAAGCCGTAGCTGAACTGCGCGTAGCCGCCGATCATGTGGGTCGGCTTGAGCACGATGCGCGTCACCGAGTTGTGGATGCCGCCGCGCGTGCCGGTGATCTGCGAGCCGGGCGTGTTGACGATCTTTTCCTGCGCGTGGTACATCATGACCATGCCCGGGTTCACGCGCTGGCTGACCACCGCGCGGGCCGCGATCGCGCCGTTGATGTTGAACAGCTCGATCCAGTCGTTGTCCTCGATGCCGGCAGCCTTCGCGTCCTCCTCGCTCATCCAGACGCAGGGGCCGCCCCGGCTGAGCGTGAGCATCAGCAGGTTGTCGGTGTAGGTCGAGTGGATGCCCCACTTCTGGTGCGGCGTGATGAAGTTCAGCAACACCTCCTTGTGGCCGTTGGGCCGGATGCCGTGGATGCCGGCGGTCGTCTTCAGGTCCACGGGCGGGCGGTAGCTGCTGAAGCCCTCGCCGAACGCGATCATCCAGGGGTGGTCCAGGTAGAACTGCTGGCGCCCGGTCAGCGTGCGCCAGGGGATCAGCTCATGCACGTTGGTGTACCCGGCGTTGTAGGAGACGGTCTCGCTCTCGATGCCGCTCCAGGTCGGCGAGCTGATGATCTTGCGCGGCTGGGCCTGGATGTCGCGGAAGCGGATCTTCTCGTCCTCGCGGTGCAGCGCCAGGTGGGTGTGGTCGCGCCCGGTGACCTTGCCCAGCGCCTCCCAGGCCTTGACCGCCACATGGCCATTGGTCTCGGGGGCCAGCATCAGCACCACCTCGGCGGCGTCGATGTCGGTCTCGATCTTCGGCATGCCGCGGGTCACGCCCTCGGCGCCGACGGTGCCGCTCAGCTCGGCAAGCTGGCGTACCTCGGTCTGGGTGTTCCAGGCGATGCCCTTGCCGCCATTGCCGACCTTGTTCATCAGCGGGCCCAGCGCGGTGAAGCGCTTGAAGACATTCGGGTAGTCCCGCTCGACGACGGTGATCTGCGGCGCGGTCTTGCCGGGGATCAGCGCGCACTCGCCGCGCTTCCAGTCCTGCACGCCGAACGGCTGCGCCAGCTCGGCCGGGCTGTCGTGCATCAGCGGCGTCAGCACCACCTCCTTCTCGACGCCCAGGTGGCCGACGCAGACCTCGCTGAACTTCTTCGCGAAGCCCTTGTAGATGTCCCAGTCGCTGCGCGATTGCCAGGCCGGATCGACCGCGGTGGACAACGGGTGGATGAAGGGGTGCATGTCGCTGGTGTTGAGGTCGTTCTTCTCGTACCAGGTGGCCGTCGGCAGCACGATGTCGCTGTACAGGCAGGTGGTGCTCATCCGGAAATCCAGCGTCACCAGCAGGTCCAGCTTGCCCTCGGGGGCCTGGTCGTGCCAGACGACCTCCGACGGGCGGGCCTCCTCGCGGCCGAGGTCCTTGCCCTGCACGCCGTTGCTGGTGCCCAGCAGGTGCTTCAGGAAGTACTCATGCCCCTTGCCGCTGGAGCCCAGGATGTTGGAGCGCCAGACAAACATGTTGCGCGGCCAGTTGGCGGGGTGGTCCGGGTCGGTGCAGCTCATCGCCAGCGTGCCGTCCTGCAGCGCCTGGACCGTATAGTCCTTCGGGTCCATGCCGGCCTTGGCGGCGTCGCGCACCACCTGCAGCGGATTGGTCTGCAGCTGCGGTGCCGAGGGCAGCCAGCCCATGCGTTCGGCGCGCACGTTGTAGTCGATCATGCTGCCGGCGAACTGCGCCTTGTCGGCCAGCGGCGACAGCACCTCGTCCAGCCCGAGCTTCTCGTAGCGCCACTGGTCGGTGTGTGCATAGAAGAAGCTGGTGCTGTTCATCTGCCGCGGCGGGCGGATCCAGTCGAGCGCGAAGGCCAGCGCTGTCCAGCCGGTCTGCGGCCGCAGTTTCTCCTGGCCGACATAGTGCGCCCAGCCGCCACCGCTCTTGCCGATGCATCCGCACAGCATCAGCATGTTGATGATGCCGCGGTAGTTCATGTCGCTGTGGTACCAGTGGTTCATCGCCGCGCCGATGATGACCATCGAGCGGCCTTGCGTCTTGTCCGCGTTCTCGGCGAACTGGCGCGCCACCGTGATCAGCTGCGCGCGCGGCGTGCCGGTGATGTGCTCCTGCCAGGCGGGCGTGTACGGGGTGTCGTCGTCGAAGCTCTTCGCCGCCAGCTCGCCCGGCAGGCCGCGGGCGATGCCGTAGTTGGCGACCTGCAGGTCGAACACGGTGGCCACCAGCGCCTCGCGGTGCTCGCCTTCCTTGCCCAGCCGGATGCGCTGCACCGGCACCGTGCGCACCAGCACGTCGGTCGCGGCGTCGCCGCGGTCATGGTGCCGGAAGTGCGGTGTCTCGATGCCGCCGAAGTACGGGAAGCCGACCTGCGCGGTCTCGCTCTGGCCGGCCTCGCCCTCCAGCACCGACAGGCGCAGCTGCACCTCCTGGCCGTGGCGGGCCTCCTTCTGCTCCAGGTTCCACTGGCCCTGATCGGCGCGACCGTCCGGGCCCCAGCGAAAGCCGATCGCGCCCTGCGGCACGACGATCTTGCCCTGGGCGTCGAAGGCCACCGTCTTCCATTCCGGGTTGTTGGCCTGCCCGAGCCGGCCATTGAAGTCCGAGGCCCGCAGGTAGCGGTCCGGCACCCGCACCGTGCGGCCGTCCGGCAGCGTCTGCTCCTTGAGCATCACCAGCATCGGCATGTCGGTGAAGCGGCGCACATAGTCGTCGAAATAGGCGCTGCGCGCGCGGCCGCCGTCGGGAAAGTAGAACTCCTTCAGGATCACATGGCCCATCGCCATCGCGACGGCGGCGTCCGTGCCCTGCTTGGGGTGCATCCAGATGTCGGAGAGCTTGGCCACCTCGGAGTAGTCCGGCGTGACGGCCACCGTCTTGGTGCCCTTGTAGCGCACCTCGGTGAAGAAGTGCGCGTCCGGCGTGCGCGTCTGCGGCACGTTGGAGCCCCAGGCGATGATGTAGCTGCTGTTGTACCAGTCGGCAGACTCCGGCACGTCGGTCTGCTCGCCCCAGATCTGCGGGCTGCTGGGGGGCAGGTCGCAGTACCAGTCGTAGAAGCTCATGCAGACGCCGCCGATCAGGCTCAGGTAGCGGCTGCCGGCGGCGTAGCTGACCATCGACATCGCCGGGATCGGCGAGAAGCCGATGATCCGGTCCGGCCCGTGCTGCTTGATCGTGTGCACATTCGCCGCGGCAATGATCTCGTTGACCTCGTCCCAGCTGGAGCGGACCATGCCGCCCAGGCCGCGTGCGCTCTGGTAGTGGCGCCGCGTGGCCTCGTTGCCGACGATGGCCGCCCAGGCGTCCACCGGGTCATGCGCCAGCCGGGCCTCGCGCCAGGCCTTCAGCAGGCGGCCGCGCACCATCGGGTACTTGACCCGGTTCGCGCTGTAGAGGTACCAGCTGTAGCTGGCGCCGCGCGCACAGCCGCGGGGCTCGTGGTTGGGCATGTCCCAGCGGGTGCGCGGGTAGTCGGTCTGCTGCGTTTCCCAGGTGACGATCCCGCCCTTGACGTAGATCTTCCAGGAGCAGGAGCCGGTGCAGTTCACGCCGTGCGTCGAACGCACGATCTTGTCGTGGGCCCAGCGGTTGCGGTAGGCGTCCTCCCAGGTGCGGTCTTCGCCGGTGGTCCTGCCGTGGTCGCCGGAGAAGGCCTCCCGGGGGGCCGAGAAGTACTGGAGGCGGTCGAGAAAATGGCTCATGGTGGGGCTCCGAGGAAGGGTTTCAGGGGTTCTTGACGTAGGCGTTGCGCCGCAGGTAGAACCACCAGTTCAGCACCAGGCACAGCGCGTAGAACACCGCAAACCCGTACATCGCGTACTGCGGGCTGCCGGCCTTGATCTGGTTGCCGATGACGATCGGTGCGACGAAGGCGCCGTAGGCGGCCACCGCCGATGTCCAGCCCAGCACCGGGCCGGCCTGGGTGCGGTCGAAGATCACGCCGATCGTGCGGAAGGTCGAGCCGTTGCCGATGCCGCTGGCAAAGAACAGCACGACGAACAGCCCCAGGAACTGCGGGAAGTACAGCTCCGGCGTTGGCGAGGTGTAGGCCTGCATCATCACGTAGCCCACGGCCACCGAGGCCACCACCATCACCGCCGAGATGATCTGCGTGACGATCGAGCCGCCGACCTTGTCCGAGATCCAGCCGCCGATCGGCCGCACCGCGGCACCGACGAAGGGGCCGATCCAGGCATAGGTGAAGGCCGAGGGCGCGTTCGGATTCTTCAGCACGTGCTGCACGACGCCGTTGGCATCCGTCACATGGCTGATGCCGAAGATCACCGTGATGGACAGCGGCAGCGCCATCGAGAAGCCGATGAAGGAGCCGAAGGTCACGATGTACAGCGCGGTCAGCGACCAGGTGTGCTTGTCCGAGAAGATCGCGAACTGGCGCGCGACGTTCTCCTTCATCGGGCCGAAGGCGGCCAGCTTCATGATCAGCAGCGCGCTGACGATGTCCAGCGGAATCGCGACCCACATGCTGATCAGGCCCAGGCCGGTCGGCGCCGGCAGGTACAGGTACAGGCCCAGGATCGACGGGATGAAGGCCAGCGTGTAGAGCCAGGTGATCTTGGCGAACGCGGTGATCGGGTGCCCGGCATCCGGCGTGACCGTCTTCAGGTTGTTCATGCCGAACCAGCACAGCAGCGACAGCGGCACCAGCGACAGCACCCAGGCGAAGCCGGCGTTCTGGATCCAGGTCGGCGTGCCGGCGGCGATCTTGCCGAAGATCCAGCCACTGTCCTTCATCAGCGTCATCGGCTCGCCGCCGAAGCTGCCCAGCAGGCCGACCGTCATCACGAGCGGGATCACGATCTGCATCGTCGTGACGCCGAAGTTGCCGATGCCGGCGTTCAGGCCCAGCGCCGTGCCCTGCAGCCGCTTCGGAAAGAAGGTGCTGATGTTGGACATCGAGCTGGCGAAATTGCCGCCGCCCACGCCGGACCACAGCGCCATCAGCTGGAAGGCCCACAGCGGCCATTCCTTGTGCTGCAGCGCGATGCCGGTGCCGATGGCCGGCGCCAGCAGCATCGCTGTGGTCAGGAAGATGGTGTTGCGTCCGCCGGCCAGCCGGATCAGGAAGGAGGCCGGGATGCGCATCGTGGCGCCCGCGATGCCGGAGATCGCGGTCAGCGTGAACAGCTCGGCCTGCGTGAACGGGAAGCCCAGGTTCAGCATCTGCACGGTGATGATGCCCCACATGCCCCAGACGGCGAAGCCGCAGAGCAGGGCGGGCACGGAGATCCACAGGTTGCGGTAGGCGATCCTGCGGCCGGTCTGTTCCCAGAAGGCGTTGTCCTCCGGGCGCCAGTCGGCGACGTCGGCGCCGCTGGGGCGGTTGGTGGTGTTCATGGTGTTCCTTGGCTCAGCCCTTGAGGGCGAATTCGGTGGCGTTTCGGCCCATGACCTCGGTGCGGCGCACCTCGGTCCAATACATCCAGATCAGCGAGACCCAGACGACGCCGTACATCAGCATGAAGGCGCTGGAGCGCACGCCGGTGAGGTCCATCAGCACGCCGAACAGGATCGGCAGCACGAAGCCGCCCATGCCGCCGGCCAGGCCGACGATGCCGCTGACGGTGCCGATGTTGGTCGGGTAGTCATCGCTGATGTACTTGAACACGCTGGCCTTGCCGAAGGCCCAGGCAATGCCCAGCAGGAACATCAGGCCGGTGAAGCCGTAGACGTTCAGGCCGATATGGAAGGTCTTGGGGCCCTCGGTCGTCAGGATCGTCAGGTCCGTCTGCGGGTAGCTCAGCAGGAACAGGCAGATCCAGCTGACCCACAGCACCCACCAGGTCACGCTGTGGGCGCCGTACTTGTCCGACAGCCAGCCGCCGACCGCGCGCAGCACGCCGCCGGGCAGCGAGAAGCAGGCCGCCAGCAGCGCCGCGGCGCGGATGTCCAGGCCGAACTCGCCGACGTAGTACTGCACCATCCACAGCGACAGCGCGACATAACCGCCGAACACGATCGAGTAGTACTGGCAGTACTTCAGCACCTTGGGCTCCTTGAGCATCTTGAGCTGGTCGCTGAAGCGGGTGTTCGAGGGCACCCGATGGGCCGGGTCGCTGTGGCTGAAGAGCCAGAACAGCACCAGCGTGCCCAGCATGATCGCGGCGTAGACCTGCGGCACCATCGTCCAGCCGAAGGCCACCACCAGGGCCGGCGCGACGAACTTGTTGACGGCCGCGCCGGAATTGCCGGCGCCGTACACCCCCATCGCGAAGCCCTGGTTCGCCTTCGGGAACCAGCGCGCGACATAGGGTGTGCCGACTGAGAACGATCCGCCGGCCAGGCCGACGAACAGGCCGATCACCAGGAAGTGCCAATAGGCGGTGGCATAGGCCATCAGCCAGATCGCCGGCACGGTGATGGCCATCAGGATCGCCATCACGATGCGCCCGCCGTAGCGGTCGGTCCAGATGCCCAGCGGCACGCGGATCAGCGAGCCGGTCAGCACCGGCGTGGCGGTCAGCAGGCCGAACTCGGTGGCATTCAGGTTGAGCGCCTTCTTGATCGGTATGCCGATGACGCCGAACATCATCCACACCATGAAACACACGGTGAATGCCAGCGTGCTGACGATCAGCACCGACAACGCCTGTCCTCTTCGGGTCATGTCAAAGCTCCTTGTTGGATGCCTTGACTCTAGAAGTCACCCCCCGGGTCCGCCATCCACCGGACGGGCAGGGCGCGTGCAGCAGAGGGACTAGGGGGCAACGGCCCCCCATCGTTCTTTCGAACTACCTGCGCCGGTGATTGGCGCAGGTTTGCGCCAGATCAAGTCAGGCCAGACCGTTCTCGGTGGCCCAGACGGCCGCATGCACCCGCGTACTCACGTCCAGCTTGCGCAGGATGTGCTGGACATGGATCTTGACGGTGGTCTCGGCGATCGCCAGCGTGCGGGCGATCTCCTTGTTGCTGTCGCCGGCCGCGATCAGGCGCAGGATCTCCAGCTCGCGCGGCGACAGCGATGCCGCCGGTCCGTCGGCCAGCGGCGGCTGGTCCGGCGTGGGCGGGGCGCCATCGGCGGCGTGGCGGAAGGCCGCCACCAGCTTGCCGGTCATCTCCGGGGCCACGACCGGCTCGCCCAGCACGGCGCGGCGGATCGCGCTGGCCAGCGCGTCGCCTTCCATGGTCTTGAGCAGGTAGCCGCTGGCGCCGTTGCGCAGGGCGGTGGCGAGGTCCTGCGCATCTTCGCTGACGGTCAGCATCAGTATGCAGGCCCGGGGTGCGGCCTGCCGCAGCGCCGGCAGCGCGTCCACGCCATGCACGCCGGGCAGGTGGTTGTCCAGCAGGATCACGTCGGGCTGCCACTCCAGCGCCCGGTGCTGGGCTTCGCCGGCGTCGGCGGCATCGCCGACCACGGTGAACTGGGGGTCGCGCGCCAGCAGCGCGGTCAGCCCGCGGCGGAACAGCGTGTGGTCGTCAACGATCAGGATGCGGGTCAATGGCATGAGCGGGTGTGGGGCGCTTCAGGAGGACGCGACGGCTTCCGCGGCAGGCAGCGGTGGCGTGCCGGCGGCCTCCGGCGCCAGCGTCAGCAGCACCGAGGTGCCATGCCCGGGGCGGCTCAGCACCTCCAGGTGGCCGCCAATGCGCTGGGCGCGTTCGGTCATGATGCGCAGGCCGACATGGGTTTCATCCTGCCCCTGCTGCGCGTCGAAGCCATGGCCGTTGTCGCGCACCTCGAAGCGCCATTGGGGCTGCTGCTGCACGTCCAGCCAGACCTGCGTCGCACCGGCATGCTTGCGCACGTTGGACAGCGCCTCCTGCAGAATGTGCAGCACCTGGATCTGTCGGTCGGGCGCCAGCGGCAGCGCGCTGCCTTCCATTTGTAGCGTGGCTGGCATGCCGGTCTGCTGCTCGAACTTGCGCAAGGTGGTCAGCAGCGCCGGCTCGATGTCCTCCGAACTCGCGCGGGTGCGGAAGTGCACCAGCAGTTCGCGCACGTCGGCGTAACTCTCGCGCACGCCGGCACCGATCTCGAGCAGCACGCCCTGGGCCTGCACCAGGTTCTGGTGGTCCAGCGCCTCCTGCATCAGCTGGACCTGGATCTTCAGGAAGGCCAGCGACTGCGCGATGGAGTCATGCAGCTCGCGGGCGATGAAGCTGCGCTCCTGCGAGACCGCCGCCTCCTTCTCCAGGGCCAACAGCCGGATGTTGTCCATCGCCGCGGCCAGGTGGGCCCCCAGTGCCTCCAGCAGCGAGCGTTCGGCCGCGCCGACCTCGCACTGGGCGTGGTAGAACAGATCGAGCTCCCCCATCAGGCGCTCATGCACGCGGATCGGGATCGACACGATCGTCTCGAAACCGGCCCGCGCGCAGTGCGGCATGCGGGCCGGGTGGGCTTCGCGGATCGGGATCACGCGCAGCCCGGTCGTGCCAGACAGGTTGCCGCAATGGCAGTCGCCGGCCTGCACGCAGTGCTCGGCCTGCTGCATCTCCGCCGGCAGGCCCTCGGCGGCCAGGATCAGGTAGCGCTCGTTCGACTCGTCGGACCAGCGCAGCGCCGCACCATCCGCGCGGGCCACGGTGCGCACGCGCTGCACGAAGCCCTGGGCCAGGTCCTGCAGCGTCGCGGCACTGCCGACCAGCGAGGTCACGCTGTACAGCGCCTCCAGACGTTCGCGCTTCTCCTGCAGCTCGGCGGTCTTCTCGGCCACGCGGCACTCCAGGTGCTGGTACATCGACTGCACATGACCGGCCATGCCGTTGAAGCCCTCCGCCAGCGTGCCGAATTCGTCCGAGCTGACGCGCTCCACGCGCGTCGAGAAGTCGCCTTCCTGCATGCGCCGGATCGCCTGCTTCAGCGTGCCCACCGGCTCCAGCACAAACAGGTAGCCGGTGTAGACCAGGACCGACGTGCCGATGACGGCCAGCGCCATCGTGGCCAGCTGTGCCAGATGCAGCAGGGCCGTCCAGCGCGACATGTGGGTCTCGATGCTGTGCACCAGTGCATCCACATGGGCCGCGAAGGCGGCCGTGTCGTGGTTCAGGTCCACGCCGTCGGCCGTCGCGCCGCCGCGGATCCAGCGGGCCTGGAAACCCGCCCAGTCGCGCTCGACCGACGCAAAATGCCCGCGGACGTCGTCGTCCCAGGGGACGAACAGCGGCCGCTCCGGATCACCCTGGCGCAGCAGCACCAGGCTGCGGTCGAACTCGGACACCTGCTCCGGCAGCCGGCCAGGCTGCGCCGTGCCGACCGACAGCGCCATCCGGTAGGCCTGCATGCGCATGCGGCCCGCCTCGTTGACGGCGGCGGCGCCGCCCTCCAGTTGCCAGGACACCCACAGCGTGAGTGCGATCGACAGCAGCGCCAACGCCAGGAACGGCGAGGCGACGAGCGCCAGTTTGGCGCCCAGGCTCCATTGCTTGCGCGGCGTCATCGCCCCATTATGGAGCGCGCCCGCCTCAGGCGGTGCGTTCGAAGATCGCCGCGATGCCCTGGCCGCCGCCGATGCACATCGTGACCAGCGCGTAACGGCCCTGGATGCGCTGCAGCTCATGCAGCGCCTTGACGGTGATCAGCGCGCCGGTGGCGCCGATCGGGTGACCCAGCGAGATGCCGGAGCCGTTCGGGTTGACCTTGGCCGGGTCCAGGCCCAGGTCCCGGGTCACGGCGCAGGCCTGGGCCGCGAAGGCTTCGTTGGCCTCGATCACGTCCAGGTCCTGCACGCTCAGGCCGGCCTTCTTGAGGGCCTTCTGGCTGGCCGGCACCGGGCCGATACCCATGTACTTCGGGTCCACACCGGCGTGCGCATAACCGACCAGGCGGGCCAGCGGCTGCAGGCCGCGCGCCTTCGCGGTGGCGGCGTCCATCAGAACCACGGCCGCGGCCGCGTCATTCAGGCCGGATGCATTGCCGGCGGTCACGGTGCCGTTCTCCTTCAGGAAGGCCGGCTTGAGCTTGGCCATGTCCTCGATCGAGCAGTTGGCGCGGAAGTGCTCGTCGGTGTCGAACGCGACCTCGCCCTTGCGGGTCTTCAGCATCACCGGCGTGATCTGGCTCTTGAAATAGCCTTCGCGGGTGGCACGCTCGGCACGCTGGTGGCTCTCGAGTGCGAGCTGGTCCTGGTCCTGCCGGGTGATGCCCCACTTGGCGGCGATGTTCTCGGCCGTGATGCCCATGTGGATCGTGTGGAACGGGTCATGCAGCGCGCCGACCATCATGTCGACCATCTTGGTGTCGCCCATGCGGGCGCCCCAGCGGGCGTTCAGGCTGGCGTAGGGCGCGCGACTCATGCTCTCGGCGCCGCCGCCGATCGCGATGTCGCAGTCGCCCAGCGCGATCGCCTGCGCGGCCGACACGATGGCCTGCAGGCCGGAGCCGCACAGCCGGTTGACGTTGAAGGCGGGCGTTTCCTGGCTGCAGCCGCCCTGGATGGCCGCCACGCGCGACAGGTACATGTCCTTCGGCTCGGTATTGACCACATGGCCGAACACGACATGGCCGACGTCCTGGCCGGCGACCTGGACGCGCTGCAGCGATTCGCGCACGACCTGCGCGCCCAGCTCGGTGGGGGCGACATCCTTCAGTGCGCCGCCGAAGGTCCCGATGGCGGTACGGACGGCACTGACTACGACGATTTCACGGCTCATGGTGGTTCCTTGATTCAGGCAGGTTGGGGAAAACCCCAAGTATCGCCCGTCCGCATTGCGGCGGACTTACGCGCGGTGCGCGGCGGCGGCCTCAGCCGGCCGCGACGACCAGCGCATAACGGGCGCGCAGGCCGTCGGAGCCGGGCACGAAGGGCGCCGTCACGCTGGCGCGTTCCGCGTCGTCGCGCAGGTTGCGCCAGACGAAATCGCGCGCATTGCCGGGATCGCCCTGCACATACAGCTGCGAGGTCAGCAGCGTGCGGCTGCCCAGGCGGATCTTCAGGTGGATGTGCGGGGCCCGGCTGCCGTAGGCCACCGGCCGGATCGTCCGGAAGCGCCAGGCACCGGCCGCGTCCAGCGTGACCCGCCCGAAGCCCTGGAAGGCCGCATCCGCCCGGTTGCCGTCGCCCGGGTGGTGGTAGTGGCCGGCCTGATCGCATTGCCAGATCTCGATCTGGCCGCCGGCCAGCGGCTGGCCGGAAAGGTCGGTGACGGTGCCCTCGACCCAGGCCGGCTGCCCCTGGCCATAGGCCAGCGTGCCGTTGCGCAGCAGGTCGTGGTCGCTGTCGCGCGGCAGTTCCAGGGGGTAGAACGGGCCTTCGGTCTGGCCCGGCGTCGCACGGCGTTCGGCCGGTGCCTGCGCGCGGGCGCTGCCCCACAGGGCGGGTGCGGCCAGCAGGGCCGCCGCCACGGTACGGCGCGGCAGCGGGCGGGGGCGGGAAGGGCTGGGCATCGTGGGCTCCCGGGGCAATGCAAGGTGCCGAAATTCTAGGGAGCCACGAACGGCGGCGCGCTGTGGAAGGTCATCCGCTCCCCGGTCTGGGGGTGGGGCAGGTCAAGCTGCGTGGCATGCAGCAGCAGGCGCCCGGCGGCCTGTGCCGAGTCGCCCAGCGCGTACAGCGGGTCGCCCAGGATCGGGTGGCCGATTGCCAGCAGGTGCACACGCAGCTGGTGCGAGCGCCCGGTCACCGGTTCGAGCTCCAGATGGCTGCAGTCCGGCCCGGCGGGGCCGAGCACGCGCCAGCGCGTCAGGCTGGGCTGGCCCTGCCCGGGCAGGATCACGCGCCGGGGCCGCTGCGGCCAGTCCAGCAGGATCGGCAGGTCGATCTGCGCCCAGTCGCCTGGGGGCCGACCGGTGGCGGCCGCGCCCTGCACGATCGCCTGGTAGCGCTTGTGGACCTCGCGTTGCTCGAACGCCGCACCCAGCCGGCGTTGCGCCAGCGGGCCGCGCGCCATCAGCATCAGCCCGGAGGTGGCCATATCCAGCCGGTGTACGACCAGCGCGTCGGCAAACTGCCGCTGGATGCGTGCGCTCAGGCAGTCCTGCTTGTCCGGGCCGCGGCCCGGCACGGCCAGCAGGCCGGCCGGCTTGTCGACGACGATCAGCGCGTCGTCGGCATGCAGCACCCGCGGCTCAGTGGGGGGCACTCTTGCCGTGCACCAGCTGCTGCACGATGTCGCAGAGCTCCTCGACGTCGTTGGGCTTGTGGATCAGCGCACCGACGCCTTCCTTGCGTGCCTCCTGCTCGATGTCGGCCGTGACATAACCCGACGCCAGCGCCACCGGCAGGTCCGGGCGGACCACCCGCGCCTCGCGCAGCAGGTCGACGCCGCAGAAACCCGGCATGTTGTAGTCGGTGACCAGCAGGTCGAAGTCGGCCGGATTCGCCCGCAGCACGTCGGAGGCCTTGTGCGGATCGGTGAAGGAACTGACCTTGAAGCCCTTGCGTGTCAGGACCCGCTCGACCAGGAATACCAGCGCCTCGTCGTCGTCGACGTACATCACATGCTTGCCCTGGCCGTCGATCATGCTGGGGAAGCTGATCTCCATCTGTGCTGCGACCTGGGCCGATTCGACTGGCGGGAAGTACAGCGTGAAGATGCTGCCCTTGCCCGGCGTGCTCTTCACACCGACCGACCCCTGGTGGGTGCGCATGATGCCGTGCACGACCGCCAGGCCCAGGCCGGTGCCCTGGCCGACTGGCTTCGTCGTGAAGAAGGGCTCGAAGATGCGCTCCATCGTCTCCGGGTCGATGCCGGTGCCGGTGTCGCGCACCGACAGCGTCACATGGTGCCCGCGCGAGATGCCGCGGCGTTCTTCCTTGAGCGACTGCGTGAAGGTGCTGCCCAGCTTGACCGTGATGACGCCTTTGTCCGTCCCGATCGCGTGCATGGCATTGGTGCACAGGTTCAGCAGCGCCTGTTCGACCTGCGTGGCGTCGGCCATCACCGCCGGCACCTGCGCGTCGATGCGCACCTGCAGCTCGATCGAAGGCGGCAGCGTGACCTTCAGCAGGCGCGTGGTTTCGTGCACCACCTCGCCCAGGTGGATCGCGCTGCGCTTCGGGGTCTCGTTGCGGCTGAAGGTCAGGATCTGGCGCACCAGGTCGCGGGCACGCCGGCCGGCCTTCTCGATCTCGAACAGGCTGGTCAGGGCCGGGGAGCCGTCGCCGGCGTCCTGCTTGGCGAGCTCCACATTGCCGAGGATGGCGCCCAGGATGTTGTTGAAGTCGTGCGCGATGCCGCCGGCCATCGTGCCCACGGCCTGCATCTTCTGGGATTCGCGCAGCTGCGCCTCCAGCACGTTGCGCTGGGTCTCGATCTTCTTGCGCGCGGTCAGGTCGCGCGCGAACACCGTGATGATGTCGCCGTCGAGCCGGTGCTCGAACGACACGCTGACCTCCACCGCCAGCGGCTTCCCGCTGCTGGTACGGCCCTCCATCTCGCCGAGCTGGGCGTGGGTCGACAGTTGGTTGTAGGCCAGCGTCTGGACGGCGTCCGGCAGGAAGCGCTCCAGCGGGCTGCCCAGTGCCTGCGTCGGCGGGCACTGGAACAGCGCCGCAGCGGCCGGGTTGAACACCGTGATGTTGCGCCCGGCGTCGACGCAGATGATCGCATCCAGCGAGGAGTTGATGATCGCGGCCAGCCGGTTCTCGCTGAGGTGCAGTTCCTCGTTGCGCCGGCGCAGCGCAGCCGCACTTTCCTGCAGCGCTCGGCGCTCGGCCAGCAGCGGGCCCTGGTCGATGATGGCGCAGATGAAGTTGGCCAGGTCGTCCTGCGGGTTGTCGATGCGGGCGATGTGCAGGTCGCCGGCGAAGGTGCCGGCGGATCCGGCCAGGAAGATCACCTCGCTGGACTCGCTGGTTCCGGCGGACTTGGCCTGGGAGAAGGCCTCGGAGACACGCAGCGAATGGGCCTCGCTGACGAGCGGCAGCAGGAAGTTCAGCGGCGGGTCGCTCTCGCGCGGGCGGAACAGGCGCAGCGCCATCGCGTTGCTCTCCAGCACCATGCCGTGCTCGTCCACGACCATCAGCGCCAGCGGCACGCTGGAGAACAGCGTCAGGAACCGCTCCGAGGCGCCCTCGGCCGCGCGCTGGCTGAAGCGCAGCGCCTTGTTCTGGATCTCGAGTTCGGCCTGGTACTTGCGCAGATCCTCGATCATCTGCGGCAAGGCATAGCCCTGCGCCATGACCTCAGGCAGCGACTTGTCGTCGCTGACCAGGGCCGACACATTGCGGAAAATCTGGCCGGGTCGCCGGCGCTGGGACAGCTTGCCCATGGCGTCAGACGCGCAGGCAGGCACACGGCGGCGTCGGCAGGCCCTCCAGCCGGGGGACAGCCTGCATGCGCCAGCCTACTTCTTGAGCTTGCCGCGCGGCGGGATCACGGTGGTGATCGTCGGCCGCACGGCGTCGGCGGACACCGGCTTGGGCGGCGAGGTGTCCTTCTTGGGCTTCTTGGCTTCCTTGTTGCTGCGCTGCTGACCTTTGGCCATGGCGGTCTCCTGAGGGGGGCGGTTCGCGGCGGCGCTCAGCGGCGCACGACGGCGTCGCCCGGTGCGTAGTCGGCCGCCTTGAGCGGGCTCTTGGCCGAGATGTAGGCCCGCAGCAGGTCGGCATCGACGAAGCCGGTGTCGACGAAGCTCTTGTGCCCCGTCAGGCGCGGGTAGCCGTCACCACCGGCGGCCATGAAGTTGTTGATGACCATGCGGTAGGTCTTGGCCGGATCGACCGGAGCACCCTTGATCGTGGCGCTGGTGACCACGCCGCCGGTGATGACCAGGTTCACGCCGGCGAACTGGGCGAAGGCTCCGGAGCCGACGCTCATCTTGGCTGCGGCATTCAGGTAGCTCATGACCTCGGCACCGGTCAGGTCCACCGTGACGGTGGTGTTGCCGAAGGGCTGGACCTTCAGGATGTCCTTGTAGGTCAGCTTGCCGGCGGCCAGCGAGTCCCGCACGCCGCCGGAATTGACGACCGCGAAGTCCGCCTTGGTGCGCTCCATCAGCGCGCGGCCGATCAGCACCGCCATCGACGCCGGGCGCGCCCGCACCACGGCGCGGTCGCCTTCCAGACGGCCGTCGGTGGAGCCGATCTCGACGTTGAGCTTCTCCTGGCCGAAGTCCTGGAAAGGCTTGAGCAGGGCCAGCATGTCCTTGTCTTCCGCGATCTCCGGCGTGTAGGTGACCATGCTGGTCTTGCCGTCGGCGGCACGCACCGAGCGCTTCAGGTTGACCGGCAGCAGTTCGTACTTCAGCAGCGTCAGCACGCCGTTGCGGTAGGCGAAGTCGGCTCGGCCGACATACTTGCCCCATTCGTGGGCCTGCACGATCCAGGTGCCGTTCTGCCGGTCCGGTGCGCAGGGCGTGCCGGGCACATAGGCGCGGTCAATGACGTTCTCGGACTTCATGCAGGCCGGGTTCTGCGTGTGGCCGCCGACGACCAGGTCGATGCCCTTGACGGCGCGCGCCATCTCGACATCCCCCGGCGACTGCGTGCCGGCCTCGCCGTTCTGGTAATGCCCCATGTGGGTGGCGGCGATCACGATGTCGGCCTTGCCGCGCAGCTCGGGCACCACCTTGGCGGCCTCGGCGATCACGCTGCGGAACTCGATGCCCTTGATGTTGTCCGGGCTCACCATCTTGCTGGTGTCCTCGGTGGTCATGCCCATGACGCCGACGCGCAGGCCGCCGACGCTGAACACCTTGTACGGGTCGAACATGCGCTTGCCGTTGTCGTAGATGTTGGCCGACAGCATCGGGAAGCGGGCCAGGTCGCGCTGCATGCGCAGGATGTTCAGCGGCTTGTCGAACTCATGGTTGCCCACGGCCATCGCGTCGTAGCCGATCAGGTTCATGCCGCGGAAGTCGGGCACGGCATCCTGCAGGTCGGACTCCGGCACGCCGGTGTTGACGTCGCCGCCGTCCAGCAGCAGGGTCTCGCCGCCAGACTCCTTGACCTCGGCGCGGATCTGGTCGATCAGCGTCTTGCGGGCGGCCATGCCGTACTCGCCGTCACCGTTCTTCCAGAAGCGGCCGTGGTGGTCGTTGGTGTGCAGGATCGTCAGGCGATAGGTCTTGTCGGCCTCTGGCCCGCCGCCGGGCAGCGACGAGCAGCCAGCGAGGATCAGGACCGAGACGGCGGTGAGCAGGGGTTTGGTGGGATTCATGGTCGAACGAGGGAGGGGAGGGGGTAAATCACGTAAATCTGCGGGGCATTATGTCTGCTGCGCGGGCGGGACTCAAGGCTTGATCGCCGCCGGCCCGACCCGGCGGCGGCCTGGTCAGACTTCGCCGCCGAAATGGGCGGTCAGGTTGTCGATGTACTTCTCGACCATCTTCTCGAACTCCGCCTCGACGACCGGTGCGACCACCATCTTCATCATGCCCGGCAGCGCCAGCGTGAGCTCGCCCTGGATCGACAGCACCAGGTGGGTGGACTTCTTCTTGTCGGTGATCTTCCAGCTGCCGGAGACCTGGGCATTGCCCTCCCCCGCGATCGGCGTCCAGACGACCGTGCCCTTGGCCTTGTTGGACACGTATTTGCAGGCGTAGATCGTCTGCAGCTTGACCTGCGCGACCCCGATCTTTTCCATCTCCCAGCGGTAGCTGTTGCCGCCGAGGTCGACCAGCTTGTCGACCTTCGGGAAATGGCTGGCCGACGCCGGCACGTCCGACAGCACCGCGAAGACCTCGCTGGCGCTGGCCTTGACGCCGAATTCGTAGCCGAGATTGATCGAGACGCTGATGGCCATGGGCTGCTCCTTGAATGCGGGGGGTGTCGGTGGATTTCCACCGCATCCTAGCGCATGGCGCGGCCGGACCGCGCGGGGCAGCCTCTGCCGGGCTAGTTCTGGCCACTGAAGGCCACGGCCAGCAGGGCCTGCTGGCGCTGGCGGGTCCGGGTCTGGATGCGGCGCAGCAGGCCACGGCCGTCGACGGCGTCGATGCCGTGCTCCTTGGCCAGCTGCAGTGCTTCGGGCGTGTAAGTGGAGGTGGTGGTGTAGGTACCGTGGACCGACTTCAGCGTCGCCATCAGGCCGGCGAATTCACGCATTTCCTGCACGCCGACCGGCTTGTCGAGCCAGTGCTTGCAGCGCACGACGGCCACCGGCCCGGGCATCTTGGCGGCATGCAGCCAGATGTCGACGCCTTCGTTGGTCCGGTGCGATTCGCAGCGGGTGTCAAAGCCGGCCCAGGCGAACCAGGTCTCGCAGACGGCCGCAAAGCGCTGGGCGTCGATCGCCTCGAAGACATCCAGCGACCAGCGCTTGCCGTTGAGCCGGGCCGAGAATTGCGGGGCGTCGGCCAGCGCGATCGGGTCGTCATGGCGCCGGGTGGCGGGCGGGGTACTGGCTGCCGCCTGCGGGTTGCGGCGGGCGGCCAGCAGCTGCTCCTGTTGGCGGCGCGCCAGCGCCAGGCCGATGCCGTAGGCCATCAGGCCGATGACCAGCGTGACCAGCCCCAGGGCCAGCGCGATCGCGTGGTTGACCTCGAACCACCAGGTGGATAGCCACAGCGTCCCGAGCAGGCCGGCCGTGGCGAGCAGTGCGGGATGGAAGAAGCCGACCGTCGGGACGCTCGGCGCAGGGAGCTTGGGGGTGGCTGGATGCATGGTGTGATGTCCTCGTTCGATTGCGATGGGCCCAACTGGCACCTTGGGAAGCAGTCTAGGCAGCCTCTGTGACAGGACCAAGGCACCTTTTCACGCTTTCGCGCCGCAATCCGGGGCGGGTACGCGCACAAATGTCACGCATCGATAATCCGGCCCACCCAGCAAGGAGCGCGAATGTCCTCGGAACCTGACTATTCCCACGGCGTGGCCTATGTCGCCGGCCGTTATGTCCCGATCGCGGAGGCCGCGATACCGATCACCGACTGGGGCTTCCTGCGCTCGGACGCCACCTACGATGTCGTCACGGTCTGGGACGGCGCCTATTTCCGGCTCGACGCCCACCTGGAGCGCTTCGAGCGCAGCTGCCGGCGCTGGCGGCTGGATCCGGGCCTGGACCGCGCCCAGATCACCGACATCCTGTCGCGCTGCGTGCGGCTCAGCGGATTGCGGGCTTCCTATGTCGAGATGATCTGCACGCGCGGCCAGCCGCCCTGGGGATCGCGCGATCCCCGGCAGGCGGTCAACCGGTTCTACGCGTTCGCGGTGCCCTTCGTCTGGCTGGCCAACGAGCAGCAGCGCGCGCAGGGGCTGCACGTGATGATCAGCGACGTGCAGCGGATCTCACCGCGCTCGGTGGATCCCACGGCCAAGAACTACCACTGGAACGATCTGACGATGGGCCTGCTGGGCGCGCTGGATGCCGGGGCGGACAGCGTGCTGCTGGTGGATGGCCAGGGCCATGTGGTCGAGGGACCGGGCTTCAATGTCTTCGGCGTCGTCAACGGCCGGATCGTGACGCCGGGCGAGGGCATGCTGGAGGGCATTTCCCGGCGCACCGTGATCGAGATGGCGGCCTCACTGGGGCTGGAGGTCGCGATCGGCCCGGTGCCGGTGCCGACGCTGCGCGGTGCGGCCGAGGTCTTCCTGTCCACGTCCGGCGGCGGGGTGCTGCCGGTCACGCGCCTGGACGGGCAGGTGATCGGCGACGGCCGCCCCGGGCCGATCACGACCCGGCTCGTGCAGACCTATTGGGCCTGGCACAAGGACCCGGCCTACCGCCTGGCGATCGACTACGCGGCCTGAGCCGCCTGCAGTGCCAGGCCGCCGGGCAGGTGCCAGGCATTGGCGTGGCCCAGGGAGCGCAGCAGCCCGGCCGCACGGGCGCTGCGGGCGCCGCTGCGGCACACGAACACCAGCGGTATCTCTGGCTCCTGCATCCAGGAGCCGGCATGTTGCGTCAGCTGGCTCAGCGCGGCGTGGGCCGTGGTCCGGCCGCACAACTGCACCGGCCCGCTGGCCAGCCGCTCGACGGCCTCCCGGACATCGATGATCCGGGCCTGCGGATGCTCGGCCAGGAAGGCCGGCATGTCCGCCACCGCCGGCGCGGAGGCTGCCGGCGGTGCCTCGGCCTCGGCCGGTGCCGGCGTGGCGCGGCCCGCGTCAGCCAGCGCCCGGGCGCAATGCAGGATGCGCGCACAGGCCGCATCGACCCAGGCTTCGTCGGTCGCCGGCCCGAAGGACAGCCGGATGGCCGAGGATGCGCGCTCTGCAGGCACGCCCATGGCCAGCAGCACGTCGCTCGGGGCGGCCTTGGCCGCGGAGCAGGCGCTGCCGGCGCTGACCTGGACGCCACCGGCGTCCAGCACGTCCATCAGCGCCCGGGACGGGACGCCGGGGACCGAGAAGTTGATCGTGGTCGGCAGGGCATGCTGCAGCGGCGTGTTGAACACCACGCCCGGGAAGGCACTGCGCAGGCAGGCCACCAGCCTGTCCCGCATCCGGACCAGCGTGGCCGGGTCCCGGAAGGTTCCCCCTTCCTCGAGTGCCTGCAGCACCGCACCCAGCGCGGCGATGCCGGCCAGGTTCTCGGTGCCGGCGCGCATCGCATCTTCCTGGGCGCCGCCCACCAGCAGCGGCGTGAACGGCGCGCCGCTGCGCACATAGAGCAGCCCGATGCCTTTGGGGGCGTACAACTTGTGGCCGGAGAACGCGGCGTAGTCGATCCGCCGCCGTGACAGGGCCAGCGGCAGCTTGCCCAGCGCCTGCACGCCGTCGACGAGCCACAGCGCCTGCGGCGCGTGCCGTCGCAGCACCTGGTCGATGCCGTCCAGGTCGGAGACCGCGCCGGTCTCGTTGTTCGCGGCCATCGTGCAGACCACGGCCGCCTGCGGCGCCAGGGCCTGCAGCGCAGCCAGATCATGGCGGCCGTCGGCGCCGACCGGCAGCACCGCGATCTGCAGGCCCATGCCGAGCACACGGTTCCAGTGCGCCAGGCTTTCCGGCACGGCCTTGTGTTCGGTGGCGCCCACCACCAGCACCGAGCCGGCCGCATCGCCCCGGGCGCGGCGATCCCGGACATCGCACAGCGCCGACAGCACCGCGCTCTGGATCGCCTCGGTCGCGCCGCTGACGAACAGCAGTTGCCCCTGGCCGGCATCCAGCAGACGGGTGGCGCGGTCGCGCACCGCCTGCATCCTTGCACGGGCCTGCAGGCCTGCGGCGTGGGTGCTGCTCGGGTTGCCGAAGGCCTCGCACATGACCTGCAAAGCGGCCGTGGCGGCGCATGGCAGCACCGGCGTCGTGGCGTTGGCGTCCAGATAGATCGGGGTCTGCATCGCGGAGCTCCTGGTGGGGGTAGGCCGGCCTGCTTGGCGGATGCGAGAGCTTATCGATCGGTTGGGAGAAAATTGATTCGAATATTGCCTTATGGATAAAAAACTGGAGAATTCAATTCTCTTTTTGACGAGATTTGGGGAATGATTGAACTTGATCGGGTGGACCTGAGCCTGCTGGCAGCGCTGCAGACCGACGCGACCTTGTCGATCGCCGCCCTGGGCGAGCGGGTCGGGCTGTCGACCACGCCCTGCTGGAAGCGCGTCAAGCGCCTGGAGGACGCCGGCGTCATTGCCCGCCGTGTCGCGGTGCTCGATCGGCACCAGGTGGGTCTGCCGGTCACGGTGTTCGTGAGCCTGCGCACGGCCCAGCACGACGAGCAGTGGCTGGCGCAGTTCGCCGCTGCAGTGGTCGCGATGCCGGAGGTGCAGGAGTTCCACCGGATGAGCGGCGACGTGGACTACCTGCTGAAGGTCGTCACGACCGACATCGACGGTTATGACCGCTTCTACAAGCGCCTGATCCGTATCGCCCGCCTGGCGGGCGTGTCCTCGGCGTTCTCGATGGAGCAGATCAAGAGCACCACCGCGTTGCCGCTGGAACTGCGCGGTGCCAGCGCGGCTCAGGCATCGTCGAAATAGCCCGGCGCGCGGTCAAACAGCGTGTCGAAGCCGTCCGGCGGCTCGAAGCGCCCGTCGCGAAACGCCAGCCGGGTCGGGCCGGGGAAGGCCCGTTTCGGTCGGCTGTGGCGCGGATCTCCCGGATAGGCGACAAAGCGCACGCCGTCCTGCAGAAACGGCTCCGGCTCCACCAGCGGTGGAGTCTTGGCGCGCGCATGTTCCAGCGCCTGCGCAACGTCGCGGAAGTGGGTCAGCAGCGACAGGCTCATGATCTGCGGTGGCGCCAGGTCGATCGCATGGTGCCGGTAGCGTTCCAGGGCTTCCCGCGGCTGCAGCCACAGGGCCTCGGTGGCCTCGTGGTTGTCGTGCACGGCCTCCTGGTCCGGCGGGACGGCCGCGATGAAGAAGCGGGTGTCGAAGCGCTTGTTCGTGACGGTGGGCACGCGCGGCGTGACCCAGCGCGACCAGGGCTGCACCGCGCGGGTCGGCAGCCGCAGCTGAAGCCGGGCCAGCGCCTCGGCGAAGGGCACGCCCTCACGCAGCCAGGCCCGGGCGGTCTCCACGTGTTGGCGGCTCGCGTCCTGCGCCAGCAGGATGCCGGATTCCTCGAAGGCCTCGCGGATCGCCGCCACATGCAGGGCGGCGGCCGCGGCAGGCTGCAGCGCGGACTCCTGCAGCCGCTGCTGCAGGTCCGCAGGGCTGTCCTGCAGCAGCGCCTGCAGGGCCGGTGCGGCGTCCTGCGGGTCGACCTTGCCACCGGGAAACACGTGCGCACCCGCCAGCACATCCGACAACGCATGGCGCTTGAGCAGCAGCACCTCCAGGCCGGCGTGCGCGTCGCGCAGCAGCACGATGGTGGCCGCCGGGCGTGGCGGTGTGTTGACGGTTTCGGTGTTCAGTTCCATCGGGTTCCCTCGGGGCAGAGGCTACCAGAGAGCGCTGCGGCGGCAGGGCTATAATTTTGGGCTTGGGTGAAGGCAGCGTCCGTGAAGACGGCTTCACCTCGCAAGGCGCGATCCGACCTTGTGATGCGCGCCCGCACGGTCAGCCCGTTGTCGGCGCAATCCCGGGATCCGCGCCAGGCTCACGCCGCCGTTCCCCCTTTGCACAAACCCACCGGAGTACTGGCCATGGCCAAAGAAGAATTGATCGAAATGAGTGGGTTGATCACCGAAGTGCTTCCGGATTCGCGCTTTCGGGTCACCCTGGACAACGGGCACGAGCTCGTCGCCTACACCGGCGGCAAGATGCGCAAGCACCATATCCGCATCATCGCCGGCGACAAGGTCTCCATCGAGCTGTCCCCCTACGACCTCACCAAGGGCCGCATCACGTTCCGCCATATCGCCGGCCGCGGGCCGGGCCCGCAGCCGCGTTCGAACTAGACGGCGGCCGGCGCGGCGTCAGTAGATCACGACGCCGCGGATCGACTCTCCGCGCTTCATCAGGTCGAAGCCCTGGTTGATGTCCTCCAGGGGCATCGTGTGCGTGATCAGGTCGTCGATGTTGATCTTGCCGTCCATGTACCAGTCGACGATGCGCGGCACGTCGGTGCGACCGCGCGCGCCACCGAAGGCGGAACCCTCCCACTTGCGGCCGGTCACCAGCTGGAACGGCCGGGTGCTGATCTCCGCACCGGCCTCGGCGACGCCGATGATGATGCTGCGGCCCCAGCCCTTGTGCGTGCACTCCAGCGCCTGGCGCATCACCCGGGTGTTGCCGATGCACTCGAAGCTGTAGTCGGCCCCGCCGTCGGTCAGCTGCACGATGCGATCCACCAGGTTGCCGCCGGCGGCCTCGATGTCCTTCGGGTTCAGGAAGTGCGTCATGCCGAACTTGCGCGCCATGGACTCGCGGGCCGGGTTGATGTCCACGCCGATGATCTTGTCCGCCCCCACCATGCGCGCGCCCTGGATCACGTTCAGGCCGATGCCCCCCAGCCCGAACACCACGACATTGGCGCCAGCCTCGACCTTGGCGGTGAACAGCACCGCGCCGATGCCGGTCGTGACGCCGCAGCCGATGTAGCAGACCTTGTCGAAGGGCGCGTCCTCGCGGATCTTCGCCAGTGCGATCTCCGGCACGACGGTGTAGTTGCTGAACGTGGAGGTGCCCATGTAGTGCAGGATCGGCTTGCCGTCGATGCTGAAACGGCTGCTCGCGTCGGGCATCAGGCCCTTGCCTTGCGTGCCCCGGATCAGCTGGCACAGGTTGGTCTTGCGCGACAGGCAGAACTTGCAGGAGCGGCACTCCGGCGTGTACAGCGGGATGACATGGTCGCCCTTGCGCAGGCCGGTCACGCCGGGGCCGACATCGACGACGATGCCGGCGCCCTCGTGGCCCAGGATGGCCGGGAACAGGCCTTCCGGGTCCGCGCCGGAGAGGGTGTAGTAATCGGTGTGGCAGATCCCGGTGGCCTTGATCTCGACCAGCACCTCGCCAAAGCGCGGGCCTTCCAGGTCCACGGTTTCGATCGTCAGGGGGGCGCCCGACTTCCAGGCGACGGCTGCTTTGCTTTTCATGGGAGGTCCGTGGTGATGGGAAGGCAGAAACTATAGCGCCACCGCAGGCGCCTTCCGTGCCCCACCGCGCGGAAGGTCCGATGGCTATACTCGCGCCAGAACCCACCACGCGAGGCAAGCTTGGAAATTCCTTCCCGTCAATCGGGCCCGGTCCGCATCCTCGACGTGCAGGGGCGGCTGGACCACGGGCAGGCCAAGGCCTTCGAGGCGGCCCTGGCGCCGCATCTGGCCGACTGCCGCAAGGACGGCAGCGCGCTGGTGCTGGACTTCTCCGGTGTCGTCTACATCAGCAGCGTGGGCCTGCGCGTATTGCTGCTCGCGGCCAAGCAGGCCAAGGCGCAGCAGGGCCGGATCGTCGTTGCCGCCTTGACGCCGATCGTCACCGAGGTGTTCCAGGTCAGCCACTTCAACCTCGTGCTGCAGGTCTTCCCGGATGTCCCTGCGGCCGTGGCCCATCTCACTGCCGGCTGAGCCTGCGCGATGAAGGTCCGCTTCTGGGGCACCCGCGGATCGATTCCGGTCTCGCTGACCGCGCCGGATGTACGCGCCAAGATCCTGCATGCGCTGGCCGGGGCGCGGGACGTCGACCTGTCGACCCCCGCAGCACGTGAAGCCTATGTGGATGCGCTGGGCTTCGACGTGGCGGGCACCTTCGGCGGGCACTCCAGCTGCGTGCAGCTGGACGTCGGGCACGCCGAGCACATCATCCTGGACCTCGGCACCGGCGTGCGGCCCCTGGGCCAGCAGATGCTGGCGCGCCACGGGCCGGCCACACCGCAGACCTACCATGTGTTCCTGTCGCACCTGCACTGGGACCACATCATGGGGCTGCCGTTCTTCACGCCGGTCTACATCCCGGGCAACCGGATCGTGATCCACAGCTGCCATGCCCATGCGGAGTTCGCACTGCGGCGCCAGCAGGCGGAGCCTTCCTTCCCGGTGCGCTTCGACCAGTTCGCCGCCCGCATCGAGTTCGACGTGATGCAGCCCGGCGTCCCCGCCCCGATCGCCGGCACCACGGTGACGGCCCATGCGCAGCGCCATGCCGGCGACTCCTACGGCTGGCGCTTCGACGGTGGCGGCAAGTCCGTCGTCTACTCGACCGACTCCGAGCACCGGCTGGAGGACGAGGAGGAGCGCGTCGGGTTCATCCGCTTCTTCGACCAGGCGGACCTGGTCATCTTCGACGCCATGTACTCGCTGGCCGACGCGATCTCGGTCAAGGCGGACTGGGGCCACTCCAGCAACATCGTCGGCGTGGAGCTGTGCCAGGCGGCGCGGGCGCGCCGGCTGGCGATGTTCCACCATGAGCCGGGCTACAGCGATACGCAGATCGAGCGCGTGCTGCAGGAAACCCGCCGCTTCGAGGAGATCACCCGGGACGGGCATCGCCTGGAGGTGATCTCCGCCTGGGACGGTCTCGAGCTGACCCTGTGAACCGCTGGACCGCGCTGTTCGGGCGGGCCTTCCTGTACCAGCGCGGCCGCGTGGTCGCCGTGCTGTTCCTGTTGCTGTATGCGCTGCTGATGGCGCTGGCCGACGACCTGCTGGAGCCGGCGGACGCGCCGGACCTGCGCCGGCAGGTGGCGGCCACGGTCGCCGCGCCGGTCGCCACCGCGCGGCAGTTCGTGTTCGACAGCTACCAGCGCCTGTTCCCGCGGCAGCGGCAGGCGCAGGCGGTCGCCATCGTGGGCATCGACGAGAACAGCCTCAAGGTGGTGGGCCAGTGGCCCTGGCCCCGCGACCGGCTGGCTGCGCTGATAGACGCGATCGCGCAGCACCGGCCGGCGGCCGTGGGGCTGGACATCTATTTCCCGGAATCGGACCAGACCTCGCCGGAGCAGGCCGCGGCCCGGCTGGCGCCGGACCAGGCTGCGCTGGCCGAGGCACTGCGCGCGCTGCCGTCGCATGATGCGCGCCTGGCCAGCGCACTGCGCAGCGCGCCGAGCGTGCTGGGGGCGGCCGGATTCCAGTTCGAGACGCTGGCAACCACGGTGGGGATGCGCACTTTCGACGTGCTCCAGGACGGCGCGGATCCGCGCCCCTTCCTGCCGCACTATCCGTTCGTGCTGGCCAGCCTGCCGCCGCTGCAGGCCGCCGCGCATGGGCAGGCGCTGGTGTCGGTCGAGCCCACGGCGGTGGTCCGGCGGGTGCCGCTGCTGGCCCGCGTCGGCGCACAGGTCACGCCGTCGCTGGCGATGGAAATGCTGCGCGTGGGCTACAACCAGGGTCCGATCACCGTGGAGACGGACCGCCATGGCGTGCGCGCGGTGCGGGTCGCCGACCAGCGCTATCCCACCCAGCCCGGCGGCGACCTGTGGCTGCACTTTGCGCCCCAGCGCCAGGGCGAGAGCCACCGCAACATCTCGGCGCTGGACCTGCTGCAGGGCCGCATCGGCGCCGACGGCATCCAGGACAAGCTGGTCCTGATCGGTCTGACCGGCTCCGGCCTGAACGACCGCCGCGTGACGCCGCTGCGCGAGAGTGTGGCCGGCATCGAGATCCAGGCCCAGGTGCTGGAGAGCATGTTCGACGGCCGCCTGCTGCTGCGGCCCTGGTGGATGCCCTGGGTGGAGTGCACGCTGCTGCTGGCCGGCGGCGCGGCGATGGTCTGGGCCGCCCCGAACGGCCTGCGCCGCGCGGCCGCCGCGCGCGGCCGGCTGCGCGTACCGCCGGGTGCCTGGGTACTGCTGGCCTGTGTGGCGCTGATGCTGGCCGGGCTGTGGCTGTTCGTCCAGTGGGGTTTGCTGATGGATGGCGCGGGCCCGAGCGTCGGCTTCGCGATCCTGCTGGCCAGCCTGGTGTCGAGCTCCACGCTGGAGGTCGAGCGCGACAACCGGCGGCTGGCCCAGGAGCAGCAGCAACTGCGCGAGCAGGCCGCCCGGCTGGCGGGCGAGATGGAGGCAGCCCGGCGCATCCAGCTGGGCTCCCTGCCCAGCGCGACGCGCGCGTTTCCCGGCGAGACGCGCTTCGCGGTCGACGCGCTGATCGAGCCGGCGCGCGAGGTCGGTGGCGATCTGTACGACTTCTTCCTGATCGACAACCGTCGCCTGTGTTTCCTGATCGGTGATGTGTCGGGCAAGGGGGTGCCGGCCAGTCTGTTCATGGCGGTCACCAAGGCGCTGGCACGCAGCTTCGCGACGCGCCTGGCGGGCGGCCCGGCCGAGATCGTCTCGGCGGCCAACCGCGATCTCTCGCGCGAGAACGTCGAGACGCTGTTCGTCACGCTGCTGCTGGGTGTGCTGGACGTCGAATCCGGCCGGCTGGAGCTGGTCAATGCCGGCCATGACGGCCCCTGGCGCCTGGGCGCGGACGGCGGGCTGCAGCAGCTGGTGGGCAGCGCGACCGACGGCGGGCCGCCGCTGTGCATGGTGGAGGATTTCGACTACGGCGTGCAGCACCTGCAACTGCAGCCCGGTGACCGCCTGTGCATGGTGACCGACGGCATCACCGAGGCCGCGAACGCGGCGCAGGAGCTCTACGGGAGCCGCCGCCTGCACGATGCGCTGGCCGTGCTGGACAGCAGGGCCGAGGCGCACGGCATCACGCAGCAGGTGCGGCAGGATGTCGGCCGCTTCGTGGCAGGGGCGGAGCCCTCGGACGACCTGGCCATCCTGGTGCTGCACTGGAAGGGGCCGGGTGCCCCGGCCGCCGGCCCGCTCAGCGCAGGTTGATCTCGACGCGGCGGTTCTGCGCCTCGGGCACTTCGTCGGCGGTGGGTACCAGCGGCTCGCGTTCGCCGCGGCCGGCGATCTCGAGCACCAGCGGGCGGATGCCGGCCTGCAGGATCAGATCGCGCACGGTCTGCGCGCGTTGCAGCGACAGCTGGTCATTGGATTCCAGCGTGCCCACGCGATCCGTGTGACCGATCACGGTGACCTCGGCCGCCGGGAAATCCGCCATCGCGGCGCGCAGCTTGTCCAGTGTCGGCTGGAACACCGGCGCGATGTCGACCGCCGAGCCGAACTCGAAGAACACCGTGAACGACACCGGCGCAGCCGGCCGGGCAGCCAGCATGCTGCCGTAAAGCTGCGCGACCTGCGCGGCGTCGGTGGCATTGGCCTGCAGCGTGCCCAGGCGGTTCACGCTGGCGCTGCCGTAGGCCGTCGCGACCCGCTGTTCCTGGCCCTCGGCGCGGACGATGACCTCGCCGGTCTTGCCGTCGGCGTCGGGCAGCAGCACGACACGGCTGGTGGGCTGGGTCTGGAAGACGGCGATGGCCAAGCCGACCAGGCCCACGACAAGCAAACCCATGGAGTGATGCTCCTACTGGCCGGCGTCGATGAGGAAGGTGGTGCCGCGCACGCCGAGCGTCATGCCGGGCGCCGAGAAGCTCACGTTGCCCGGCGAGGCCTTGGCGATCTTGCCGGAGCTGACCGACAGCGTGCCGCGTCGCACGCTGGCATCGATCGCGCCGGCATGCGTCGTGCTGTCGAACGCGAACTTGTTCAGCTCGACGCGGGAATTCGGCCCGGCGGACAGGATGGTGTTGTCGCGCAGCGTGATGCCAACCACGCCGTCCGCGCCGGTGAGCACCGCGTCCGCGGCATAGATCTGTGTGCCGACCGGCGCCGCAAGCTTCTGTCCGGCCCGCTCGATCGTCACGCTGCCCTTGCTGGTCTTGACGGTGCCGGCCTCGCCGGCGGCCCACAGCGCGCCGGCGCCCCCCAGGCCGAGGGACACTGCACACAGGAGTCGGGCAAGGGCCTGCATTTGATCTGCCTCCGTTTGGCTGTTCTAATTCGCCGAGATGGCGCCGAAAACACTATACAGCTTCCCCGCGCGAATGGAATCCCTGCCGGCGCTGCTGCAGGCGCTGCGTCAGGACGCCGCCGCCGCCCCCGAGGACGTCGTGCTGCGGGCCCAGACCGCCCTGGAGGAACTGCTGACCAACAGCGTCACGCATGGCCATGCGTCCGCGCAGACCGGCAGCCAGGTGGGCCTGTCCGTGCGCTGCCACGGCGGCGCCGTCTACCTGCGTTATGAAGATGATCTGGCGGCGTTCGACCCGGCCGACAAGCTCCGCGAGGCATTGCAACGCACCGAGAACCCGCTGGACCAGCGGCCGCCGGGCGGCCTCGGCCTGCTGATGGTCTACCGGCTGGCCGACGAGTTCCGCTACGCCCGGGACGGCGAGCGCAACTGCCTGGACCTGGCCTTCCAGGTGCGGCCGGTCGTGTCCTGAGCCGGGCCGCTCAGTCGACCTTTGCGCCGGAGGCCTTGACCGGCTTCTCGTACTTGGCGAGTTCAGCCGCCATGAAGCTGCCGAACTGCTCCGGCGTCGTGGGCACCGGCTCGGCCATCAGGCCGGCGAAGCGGCTGCGGGCCTCCGGGCTGTTCAGCGCGGCCACGAAAGCCTGGTTGAGCCGGGCCACCACGTCGCGCGGTGTGCCGGCCGGTGCGACCAACCCCCACCACGTGTCCACCGCGAAGCCCTTGTAGGTGTCGCTGACCGGCTCGACGTCCGGCAGGGCCGGGCTGCGCTGCGCGGTCGTGACCGCCAGTGCGCGCAGCTTGCCGGAGCGGATGTTCGCGGCCGCGGTCGCCAGGTTGTCGAAGTTGAAGTCCACCTGGCCCGACAGCAGCGCCAACTGCGCCGGGTTGCCGCCGTTGTAGGGGATGTGCACCGCGAAGATGCCGGCCTGCGCCTTGAACATCTCGCCGGCCAGATGGCCGCCGCTGCCATTGCCACCGGAGCCGTAGTTCAGCCGCCCCGGGTGGGCCTTGGCATAGCGGACCAGATCGGCCAGCGTGCGGATGCCGAGCCGGTTTGCGGTGTCGGTGTTCATGACCAGCACGTTCGGTACGCGGACCATCTGCGTGATCGGCGCGAAGTCGCGCACCGCGTCGTAGGGCATCTTGCTGAACAGCCAGGGATTGATCGCGTGCGTGGCCAGTGCCGAGATGCCGATCGTCAGGCCGTCGGGCGCGGCCTTGGCGACCAGGTCGGTGCCGATGTTGCCGCCGCCGCCCGGGCGGTTCTCGATGACCACGGTGCCCAGGCTGTCGCGCACGCGCTCGGCCAGCACGCGCGCCGTCACGTCGATCGGGCCGCCGGGCGCATAAGGCACGATCAGCCGGATCGGCGCGCCGCCGCCGGACTGTGCGGCGGCTGTCAGCGGCGCGAGGCCGGTGGCCGCGAGGGCCAGGCCGCCGCCCAGGCGGTGCAGGAATTGGCGCTTGTTCAGGGACATCGGAGGGTCTCCAGGGGCGGGGTCAGTCCAGACGGGCGCCGGTGCGGCGGATCACCGGCTCCCATTTCGCGGCCTCGTCGGCCATCAGCTTGGCGAACTGCTCGGGCGTGCCGCCGGCCGGATCCAGACCGGCGGCCTTCAGGCGCTCGCGCACCTGCGGGTCGTTCATCGCGGCATTCATCGCCGCGTTGAGGCGGTCGACGATCGGGCGCGGCGTGCCGGCGGCCACCAGGATGCCGTTCCAGGCGATGGCCTCGAAGCCCTGCAGTTCCTTCAGGCCGCTTTCGGCGACCGTCGGCACACCTGGCGTCAGCGGGTAGCGCTGCGCGCCGGTGACCGCGATCGCCTTCATGCGGCCGGCCGCGATGTGCGGTGTCACGACGGTGGGCACGGTCGCCAGGATCTGGCTGTCGCCGCTGGCGGTGGACAGCACGGCCGGCGGCCCGCCATTGAACGGGATATGCACGGCGAACGTGTTCGTCAGCGCCTTCACATACTCCATCGTCAGGTGCGACGAACTGCCGTTGCCCACCGACGCGAAGTTGTACTTGCCCGGATTCGCCCGCAGCACCTCGACTAGCTCCTTCATCGTGCTGGCCGGGAAGCCGGCATGCACCGCGATCAGGTTCGGCTGCGAGGTGGTCAGCACCACCGGCTGCAGGTCCTTGGCCGGGTTGTAGGGCAGCTTGCTATACAGGAAGGGCGCGTAAGCCAGCGGCCCGTTGAAGGACATGAGCCAGGTGTGGCCGTCCGGCGCGCTCTTGGCGACCTCATTGGTGCCCTGGGTGCCGCCGGCGCCGGCGCGGTTCTCGATGACGATCGGCTGGCCCAGGCTGTCCTTCAGCTTGTCCTGCATTGCACGGGCGATCACGTCCAGCGAGGAGCCGGCCGGTGCGACGACGATCCAGCGGATCGGCTTGGACGGAAAGGCCTGGGCCCAGAGGTTGCCGGTGGCGGTGGCGGCGGCCAGCGCCAGGGCGGCGAGGCGCAGGAGGGCAGGGCGGCGGTGCAGTGTCATGGTGTGGCCTTGTCTGCTTCGGTGGTGAAGGCGTCTGCGAAGAATTCCTCCTCGGCCAGGCCGGCGAGCTCGCTGAAGTCGCGGCGGGCGGAGTCGACGACGATCGGGGCGCCGCAGGCATAGACCTGGTAGCCGGAGAGGTCGGGCAGGTCCTCCAGCACGGCACGGTGAACGAAGCCGGTGCGGCCGGTCCAGCCGTCTTCCGGCAGCGCGTCGGAGATGACCGGCACATAACGCAGGTGCGGCATCTCCGCCAGGCGCTCGCGCACCCAGGCGTCCATGTACAGGTCCTCCGGGCGGCGGCCGCCCCAGTACAGCGTGGCGGGGCGCTGGATGCCCTGGAACTGCATGTGCTCGATCAGCGCCTTGATCGGCGCGAAGCCGGTGCCGGAGGCCAGCAGCACGATCGGCCGCTCGGAGTCCTCGCGCAGGAAGAAGCTGCCGTACGGGCCCTCGATGCGCTGGATCTCCTTTTCCTTCATGACGTTGAAGACGTGGTCGGTGAACTTGCCGCCCGGCATGTGCCGGATGTGCAGCTCCAGGCCGGGGCCGTTGTGCGGCGCGTTCGCCATCGAGTAGCTGCGCCGGGAGCCGTCGCGCAGCAGGAACTCGACGTACTGGCCTGGCCGGTAGTTGAACGGATCGTTGGCCGGCAACTGCAGCCGCAGCAGGATCACGTCGTGCGACTTGCGCTCCAGGCTGCTGACGCGGGCGGGCATCTTGCGGATCGGGAAGGCACCGGCTTCGGTGACCTGGCGCGACTCGAGCACGACATCGCTGTGGGCCACGCCGCAGCAGGTCAGCACGAAGCCCTGGGCTTCCTCGTCGCTGCTGAGCGCCTTGCTCTGGTGCGGGCCGTGCACCACCGTGCCGGAGATCTTGCGGCATTTGCAGGAGCCGCAGGCCCCATCCTTGCAGCCGTAGGGCAGCCCGATGCCCTGGCGGATGCCCGCGGTCAGCATGGCCTCGCCCGGGTCGGCGGTGAAACTCCGGCCGCTGGGCTGGATGGAAATCTGGAAACTCATCTTTTCGTTATCCTCGCGGGGTCCGCTTTGCGCAGCCCTCGATTTTGCCCTCAAACCAGTCCCCTCTCGGCGCGCTGCCGGCGCGCTTCCGCCGCCCTCGGGTGCTTCTGGTCGGCTGCGGCGATGTCGGCCTGCGGGTCGCCGCGCAGCTGCCGGCCCGTATCGGCCTGACGGCGGTCACCTCCAGCCCGCAGCGGCGCGACGCGCTGCGCGCCCGCGGCATCCGCCCGCTGCTGGCGAACCTGGACGATCCGGCCTCCCTGCGCCGGCTGGCCGGCCTGGCCACGCACCTGGTGCATCTGGCACCGCCCCCGGGCGAAGGCTGGACCGACCCGCGGACCCGGGCGCTGATGGCCGCACTGCGGCGCCGCCCGGTGCCCGGTGCCGTGGTGTACGGCTCCACCAGCGGCGTCTACGGCCATTGCAACGGCGAATGGGTTCGCGAGACCCGACCGCTGCGCGCCGACAGCCCGCGGGCCCGCCGGCGGGCGGACGCCGAGCAGGTGGTGCGCTTCTTCGGCCGGGCCAGCGGCGCGCGGGTGCAGGTGCTGCGCATCCCGGGCATCTATGGCATGGACCGGGAGGGCGGCACGCCGCGGGCCCGGCTGCTGAAGGGCACGCCGGCGCTGCGGGGGGAGGACGATGTCTACACCAACCATATCCAGTCGGACGACCTGGCGCGCGCCTGCATCGCCGCGCTCTGGCGCGGGCGCGCGCAGCGGGTCTACAACGTCAATGACGACACGCAGCTCAAGATGGGTGACTACTTCGACCTGGCGGCCGACCTGTTCGGCCTGCCCCGGCCCCCGCGCGTGCCCCGGTCAACGGCGCAGACCGAACTGCCGCTGATGCTGCTGAGTTTCATGTCGGAATCGCGCCGGCTCGACAACACCCGGATGAAGCGCGAGTTGCGGCTGGCATTGCGCTATCCCGACGTCCGCGACGGCCTGCGGCAGATTCCTGCGCCCAAAGCGTGACTTAGTTGGCGTGGCGGTGGCGATCCCGGGCTTGGCCTGGGGGCGTGATCGGTCTAGGATCGGAGCACCCCCGCAGCGTCGGCTTTCCGACACCTTGGAGCGCCACCATGACCACCCCCAGCCGCATCCCCCGCTTTGGCGAGCGCACTGCCGAGTTCCAGCAGGGCTATGGCCGCTGCCAATGCGGCTGTGGCGGGCTGGTGACCGTGCGGGATGAGCGCGGCCTCTATGCGCGCTACCTGCCGGACCATGACGCACCCGCCGTGAGCCGCCGCGCTGGCGGAGAGCGACCGGTCGGTGCTGCGCGGGACCGCCGCGCCAGTGTGCCATTCGCGCCCTCCGATCTGGACAGCCAGTTCTCCAGCCTCGACGTGTTGGTGGGTCGCTATACGACGCGTCGGGCGCAGGAGCCGGGCCGGCGCGAATCGGACCGGCTGGTCGAGATGTTTGCCGACCAGGCCCATGCGCGGCAGCAGCTGGAGGTCAAGCTGGGCATCCTGCAGAGCGAGATCGAGTTCGCGATCAAGTATGTGCGGGCCTTCTGCGCCGAGACCTCCCACGCCGCAGGGGAGGCGCTGGTGGCCCGGCTTGAGGCCGCACTGGCCTCCGTGCGCCAGGACCCGCACTGACGCAGCCCGGCTGGGGGGCGCTCAGATCCCGGCGGGCTTGCGCATCGTGTTCAGCCGGTCGACCGGCTTGAGCACGATGGTCTTCAGGTCCGCACCCTGCAACACCGTCAGCGACACTTCCGCATCAGGCCGGGCGCGGGCCCACAGCTTCTTGTAGAACTCCTCCAGCGTGGCGACACGCGCGCCATCCACCGCCAGCACCAGATCGCCGGGGGCCAGGCCGGCCTTCTGGGCCGGGCTTTCCTTGCTGACGCGCACGATCTGCACGCGCCCGCCCTGTTCCGCGGACGTCACGCCGACCCAGGGACGGCGGCTGATGGCGGTGCCGCCCGTGCGCTGCATTTCCGCCAGGATCGGCTTGAGCAGGTCCACCGGGACGAACATGTTGCCGGGGAAGCGCCGGTTGCCGCCCATCGCGTCGCCGACATAAAGGCTGCCGATGCCGATCAGCTCGCCCTTCTGGTTGAACAGGGGCGCACCGGAGTGGTTGCCGATCGGCGGGCTGGTGAAGGCCGCCGCGTCGATGTGGTACTCCCAGTAGCCGGAGAACGGGCGCTTGCTGACCAGCTGCGTCATCGCGACCTCGCCGTCGGCGTTGTCGGGCTGCGCGCCGATCGCGGCCATCAGCGGCGTGCCGGGCTGCAGGTCCTGCAGGCTGCCCAGCGCCACCGGCTCGATGCCCCGCAAGGGCAGCAGCGGCCGCACCAGGCCGAAGCCGGTGGCCAGATCGTAGGCCACCGCCTGCGCCGGCAGCGTCTTGTTGTCCTGCGTGATGATCTGGATGGAATCGGCCTCCATCATCAGGTAGCCGATCGTCAGGATCAGGCCGTCGGGGCCGATCACGACACCGGAGCCGGCCCGCTCCTTGCCGAGGCTTTCGGCGGAGGCGGCGTCCGCCGCGACCGCAACCCGCAAGCCCACGACCGCCGCATTGGCCTTCGCGAAGGCCGAGATCGCGGCCTGCACGTTGTCGGTGGCTGGCGTCGCGGCGACGGCGGCAGGGGCGCCGAGTGCAAAGCCCAGCAGGGCGGCGAGGGACCAGAGGCTCCAGCGGTTCAGGATGCGCATGCACGGCTCCAGGGGCTCAGGCAGATACCTTCGGCAAGAATGCGCCAAATCGCGCGGGCGTGCAAGTGGGGGGATCGGATTCCGGGGTAGGGTGCTGGGTCATCCAAGCGCGCGCTGGCGCACGGTGTGATACCGGTAGACCGTGTTCGAGAAATCCTTGTAGATGACCTCGTAGTGGTTGTCGCGGAAGTAGCTGGCCACCAGGTTGTTGGAGGGCCATTCCTCCTGGTACTCCGGATTGGTGTCGTGCAATTCCACGATCACCAGGCTGGGTGCCCACTGCTGGATCGGGAAGTTCTGGACGACCTGCCATTCATAGCCCTCGACGTCGATGCTCATCACGTCGAAGTTGCGGGGCACGCCATGTTTACGCAGCACGCGTTCCAGCGGGTACTGGCGCACCTTCTCGACATGCCCCTGGTGGTAGCCCTGGGCCCAGGACAGCCCATTGCACTTGTCGACCATCGCGTCGCTGATCGTGGACAGGGGCCCGCCGACATGGATCTCGATCTCCTTCTCCTCGGCGCCAATCGCGCAGTGCAGCACCTTCAGGCCGGCGTTCTTCTGACGCCGCAGGAAGCAGCGCCTCGCGTAGTCCGCGACCGGCTCGATGTACAGGCCCTGCCAGCCAATGTCTGCCAAACCGCTTCATCCTGGCCTCTCAGCCGCTGCGCGTCAGCAGGCCCCGGCCAACCACCTGCGCCTGGATCTCGGCGGCCCCTTCGAAGATGTTCAGGATCCGGGCGTCGCACAGCACGCGGCTGATCTCGAACTCCAGCGCGTAGCCATTGCCGCCGTGGATCTGCAGGCTGAGATCCGCGTTGCTCCAGGCG
>JAEUOX010000095.1 GCA_016790475.1 Rhodoferax sp.
GCGCGCACCCAGTACCGCCTCGCGCAGCGCCACCAGACGCGGGCGCATTCGGCCAAACAGCGCGTCGAGCTGCGCGGCCGTCATGCCGGGCTCGAACTCGTCGAGCAGGGCGTCGTAGGCATCGCGCCCGAAGCCGCCGGCGACCAGCGCCTGGCCCTGCTCGCGCTTGAGCGCGATGATCTGGCGCAGCGAGGGCAGGAAATGCGCCACATCGTTGCGTGCCCGCGCCTCGGCCCAGATGCCCTGCGCCACGCTGGTCGTGCGGGCGATCTCGGAGACCAGCCGTGCCGGAATGCAGGCGTTGCGCTGGTAGGCGCGCCCGATCAGCGCCAGCGCGCGCTGGCCCGCGGCATCGTCCGCGCGGGCCTGCGCCAGCCATTCGCCGACACGCGGGTCGGTCCGGCGGGCATGCAGCACGCCTTCGATGGCGGCCATCTCGTCGCCCCGCTGCAGCGCCGCGCCGCGCGGCATCATGGTTTCCTGGTCCCAGCCCAGGCGGCCGGCGATCTCGCCCAGCGCTTCGGTGTCGCGCTGGAATGCCATCAGTTCGGTGAATGCGTTCATGGGACCTCGCGTGCAGGACAGTCGTGCCAGGCCGCCAGTATGCCTGCCCGTAAACTGCAGGCCTTTCCACTTCCGGATTCCCGAGCGATGGACACACTCCGACTGGGCCACAGCGACCTGCACGTCACCCCGATCTGCCTGGGCACGATGACCTTCGGCGAGCAGGTGGATGAGCCCACCGCCCACGCCATCCTGGACCGCTCCCTGGCGCTGGGCATCAACTTCATCGACACCGCCGAGATGTACTCGGTGCCGACCCGCGCCGAGACCTATGGCATCACCGAGACCATCATCGGCCGCTGGTTCGCGAAGAACCCCGGCGCGCGGCAGAAGCTGGTGCTGGCCAGCAAGGTGGCCGGGCCTTCCCGCGGCATGGCCTGGATGCGCGAGACGATGACGCCCGCCGAGATGGTGGCCGCCTGCGACGACTCGCTGCGGCGGCTGCAGACCGACGTGATCGATCTCTACCAGATCCACTGGCCGGAGCGCCATGTGCCCTCGTTCGGCTCGCTGTATTACGACCCGTCGAAGGAGAAGTCCCAGACATCCATCCATGCGCAGCTCGAGGCGCTGGCCGGCCTGGTGCGGGCCGGCAAGATCCGCGCGATCGGCCTGTCCAACGAGACGCCCTATGGCGTGCACGAGTTCGTGCGCCTGGCGGAGCAGCATGGCCTGCCGCGGGTGGCCACGGTCCAGAACACCTACTGCCTGATCAACCGCGCCGTGGACAACGGGCTGGACGAGACGATGCACCGGCTGGGCGTGTCGCTGCTGGCCTATTCGCCGCTGGGCTTCGGCCTGCTCACCGGCAAGTACGACCCGTGCGGCACCGACGGTCCCGACACCCCGCGCGACGCGCGCATCGGCCGTTTCGAATCGGTGCGCAAAGGGCGCTGGGGCCGGGCCGAGGCCTTGGCCGCGGCGCGGCGCTACAACGCACTGGCCCGCGAGCACGGCCTCACGCCGGTGCAGCTGGCGCTGGCCTTCTGCTACACGAACTGGCGTGTCGCCAGCACGATCATCGGCGTGCGCACGCTGGAACAGCTGGAGGAGGATGTGGCGGTCTGGGGCACCCGGCTGTCCCCGGAGCTGCTGGAGGGTGTGGACCGGATTCGCCGGGAGATGCGCGACCCGGCATTCTGAGCAACGCTCAGCCGTGCGGGCGGGCAGCGCCCGCGCTGCCGCCAGTCAGCCCGGCCGCCAGGTGGACGAAGATCGCCATGATGCTCAAGGGCAGGGCCGCGGAGAACCACACCATCGAGAGCCCCATCGCCTCGGTATTGCGCGACGCAGAGCGCGCGAGGAAGCCGCGGGCCAGGTCCATGCCCGGCCCGAAGATGCAGAAGTACAGGATCGGCCCCAGAAACAACAACACCGCGGCGGCGCGCAGCCACGCAATGACCGGCCGGCCTTCCAGGGCCTGCAGCCGCAGCAGCACCGGATCGCCCCCGGCCTTGAAGGCCACGGTCGCCCCCAGCAGACCCGACCACACCATCGCGTAGCGGGCACCTTCCTCCGTCCAGCCGGGTGGCTCCGAGAACAGGTAGCGCGCCACGACCTGGATGGCGATCAGCGCCACCATCAGGGCCAGGAAGCCGGCAGCCCCCAGGCGACAGGCCTGGTCCACCCGCTGGCTCAGGCGCGCAAGCCAGTCCATCGGTCAGCGTGCCTTGGCGGCGGCGTCGACGAACAGCTTCACCTCCTGCGGCGACAGGATCGCGCCCCAGGATTCGCGCGAGCGGTCCTGGAAGGTCTTGCGGTTGTCGGGCGTGAGCTGCGTGATCTTGATGCCGGCCTTGGTCAGCTGCTCGTAGGCCTGGGCGTCGCTGGTCTTGACCCATTCGCGGTTGGCGGCCACCGCCTTCGCGACGCCGGCATCGAACGCCGCCTTGCGGTCGGCCGGGAGCTTCTTGTACCAGTCTTCGGACACCATCGCGGCGCGCAGCGGCTGGCTCACGTTGGCGGCGGTGTAGAACTTCAGGATCGAGCCGTGGCCGAACAGGAAGGGCACGAAGGGCGGATTGATGTAGCCCGACGCAATGCCCGTCTGCAGCGCGTTGGCGACTTCGGGCATCGTGATCACCACGCCATTGGTGCCCCAGGCCTTGAACAGCTTCATCTGGTTCTCGTCGAGTGCGCGGATGCGCAGGTCGGCCATGTCGTCGGGCTTGTGGATCTCGCGCTTGGTATTGAAGATGCCGGTGCCTCCGCCCACGGCCATCAGTGCGACGACGCGGGCGCCCTTGGGTGTCACGCCTTCGTTGACCTTGGCCAGCAGGCCGCCGGCCGCGTCCGCCTTGTCCAGGTGGGCCAGGCTTTCGAACAGATAGGGCATGCTGAAGCCGAAGGTCAGCTTGTTGAGCTGCGCCGCACGGGCCAGGTCGGCGAGGTTCACCTCCAGCAGCCCCTGGGTGGTCTGGTCCAGACGCTCCGCCTCGCCACCGATCGAGTTGACCGGCAGCTCCTTGACGGTGAAGCCGGCGCTCTTGAGGTGGTCGCCCAGGGCCTTGGCGAACACATAGCTGCCGGATCGGGCGACGTCGGGTGCGGAGTCCAGCGCGATCTTGACTTCCTGGGCATTCACGGTGCCGGCCAGGGCGAGCAGCACGGCGGTCAGGCTTGCGAGCAATTTCATGGGAGTCTCTCTTTCTTGGGGAGGGTGATGGCGTTGCAGGGGAGAAGCGGTCATTTGAGCAATCCGAACCAGCGGGGGAGGAACAGGCTGAACTCCGGTACCAGAACCAGCACGAACAAAAGCACGACCTCCAGCACGGCGAAGGGAACGATCGCCCGCGCCAGTGTCCAGTAGTCGATCTTGCAGACGGTGGACACCGTCAGCAGGCAGCCGCCCACCGGGGGCGTGATCAGTCCGATCGTGAGGTTCAGGCACAGCACGATGCCCAGGTGCACCGGGTCCACACCCAGCGCGATGGCTGGCGGACCCAGCAACGGCACCAGCAGCGCGAGCGCGACCGGCGGATCCAGGAACATGCCGGCGGCGATGAAGATCAGGTTGACCACCAGCAGGTATTCGACGCGCCCCAGCCCCAGTTCGGTGACGAAGCTCGCCAGCCGGGATGGGAGTTGCTCATGTCCGGCCAGCCAGCCGAAGCAGGCCACCGCACCCAGGATCATGAAGATGGCGCCGGTCAGTGCGGCGGTCTGCACCAGACTTTCGGACAACGCGCCCTTGCCCATGCCGCCGTACCAGGCGCCCACCGCCAGCGCGGCCACGACCGTCAGGCCGGCGGCTTCGGTCGGGGTCACGACACCGAACACGATGCCACCCATGATGATCACGGGCAGCGACAGCGCGGGCAGCGCGCGCAGCAGCGCCGGCCAGAACGGCGGCACGTCCTCCGCGCGGCCGCCCGGGTGGTCGTCCCGGTGCGCGAACCAGGCATTGGCTGCGAACAGCACGCCGGCGAGCATCAGCCCCGGAATCACGCCACCCACGAACAGCGCCGCCACCGAGGTCTGCATCACCGCGCCGTAGAAGATCATCACGATCGAGGGCGGGATGATCGGCCCGATCACCGACGAGGCCACGGTGATCGCGGCGGCATACCTCGGCGAATAGCCGCGCGCGACCATCGCCGGCACCAGCGTATTGCCCAGCGCCGCGGCGTCTGCGACCGCGGAACCGGAGATGCCGGCAAAGAACACGCTGGCCAGCACGTTCACGTGCCCCAGGCCGCCCTTGAGGCGGCCCAGCATCGCCATCGCGAAGTCCACCAGCGCGCGGGTGATGCCGGCGCGGTTCATGATCTCTCCGGCCAGGATGAACAGCGGCATGGCCATCAGCGAGAACACGTCGATCTGGCTGAAGATGCGTTGCGGCATGATGGCCAGGTAGCGCAGGTTGTCGCTGGCGATGAAGGCCAGCACCGAGGAGGCCCCCAGCGCGTACGCGACCGCCGTACCGGCCGCCAGCAGCACCATCATGACGGTGAGGACCAGCCAGAGCATCCGCCGCCTCAGACCGGTGCGGTGCGCTGGAACCAGGGCATGGCCTGCTCCAGCTGGGCGGCCAGCTGCAGCAGCAGGGCGTCCGCCCCGAAGCCGGCCACCAGCTGCACGCCCACCGGCAGGCCGCTGGCGCTCCAGTGCAGCGGCAGGCTGATCGCCGGCTGCCCGGTGGCGTTGAAGGCACCGGTGAACGGGCAGTAGGCCGACATGGCCTCCTGGAACTGGTCCAGCGTGAGCCGTTGGGTCGACAGCGTGCCCAGCGGCACCGGCGGCGCCGCCAGCGAGGGCGTGACCAGGATGTCGACCGTCTCGAAGAACTGGCCGATGCGGCGCACCTCGCGGTTGATCACGCCAAAGCGCGACGCGTAGTGCATGCCCGTGACCTGCTGGCCCATCGCGATGGCGGCGCGGGTGACCGGTTCGAGCTCGTCCTCGCGGGCCGGGCGCCCGAGCTGCTGCTCGCGCGCGGCGACCGACGCCGACAGCCCGGTGACCAGCAGCGTTCCGCAGGCCGCCCCCAGTGTCGGGCCATCGAACACCGGGCGGCCTTCGTCGACCTGATGGCCCAGGCTCTGCAGCACGCGCACGGTGGCTGCGACCGCCGCCTGGCACTCGGCGTCGACCGCCTTGCCGCCGAACGTGGTGGTCGTGAACGCGATGCGCAGCCGGCGCGGCGGGTGCGCCAGCGCAGCCAGATAGCCGCCCGGGTGGGGCTGGGTGAAATAGGGCGCGCCCACGTCCGGGCCCACGGTGGCATCCAGGATGGCTGCGCAATCGCGTACCGAGCGCGTCACCGCGTGTTCGTGGCTCAGGCCATGCGAAGCCTCACCCCGGTGCGGGCCGGTCGCGAGCAGCCCGCGGGTGGGCTTCAGGCCGACCAGGCCGTTGCAGGAGGCCGGGATGCGGATCGAGCCGCCGCTGTCCGTGGCATGGCTGGCCGGCAGCATGCCGCTGGCGACCGCGGCACCCGCGCCACCGCTGGAGCCGCCGGCCGAGTGCGCCAGGTTCCAGGGGTTGCAGGTCGGCCCGGTGGATGCCGGCTCCGTGGAGCCGCTCATGCCGAACTCCGGCGAGGCGGTCCGGCCCAGGATCACGAAGCCGGCACGGCGCAGCCGCGCGACGGTCTCGCTGTCGAACGGGTGCGTGTCGCCCGCAAACAGCCGGCTGCCATGCGTCAGCGGCATGCCGGCTACCGGTGCGTGCAGGTCCTTGATCAGGTACGGCACGCCGGCGAACGGGGCCTGCGCATCGATCGCCTGCAGCGCCGCGTTGTCCGCCGCGCCGGGGTGCAGGTAGGTCACGGCATTGACGCGCGGGTTGACGTCGGCGATGCGGGCCATCGTCGCATCCATCACCTCGCGGCGGGAGACGTCGCCGCGGCGCATGGCGTCCGCCAGGCCCAGCGCGTCAAATTGGCGGTATTCGTGGAAGTTCAGGCTCATGGGTTGGCGCGGGAGGGTTGGATGTCAGAGCCGGGTGGCGGCGATCACGTCGATCTCGACGCGGCCGCCCATCGCCAGCGCGGCATGGCCGAAGGCGCTGCGTGCGGGCAACGTGCCGGTGAAGAACTCCCGGTAGATCGCGTTGAAGGCGGGCCAGTCGGCCATGTCCGCCAGCATCACCGTGCATTTGACGACATGGGCCAGCGAGTAACCGTGGGCCTCCAGCGCCGCACGGATGTTGTGCAGGGCCTGGCGGGCCTCGGCCGGCAGCCCGCCCGGGGCGAGCTGGAGCGTGCCGGGCAGCGTGCCCATCTGGCCAGACAGGTACAGCGTGTCGCCGGCGCGGACGATCTCGGAGAACGGCAGGCCCAGCGCGTGGAATGCCGGTGCGTTCAGGTGTTCGATGTGGGGCGTGGGTGGCTGGCTGGGCTGCATGGGCTGGGCGGTGTCGGCCTTGCAATGTAGAGAACGCCGCCCCTTCGCACAAATACAATGTTTGAAGCCAAGTCATACAATTTTTGGATGTACCTCGACGGCCGCAGGCTCCACTACTTCATCACCGTGGCCGACCTCGGCAGCCTGGGCCGGGCCTCGGAGGTGCTCCATGTCGCGCAACCGGCGCTGTCCCGCCAGATCCGCCTGCTGGAAGAGCAGGTGGGCGTCCCGCTGATGGAGCGTACGGCCCGGGGCATGGCGCTGACGCCGGCGGGGCGCGCCTATTGCCAGAGTGCGCGCCAGCTGATCGACCAGGGGCGCGCCGCTTCCGCGCTGGCAACGCTGGTGGCCCGGGGCCATGTCGGGCGTCTGCGCCTGGGCATCTCGGAAATCTATGCGTGGCACCCGGATGTGCTGCGCACGCTGCAGCTGTACCGGCGCGAAAGCCCGGG
>JAEUOX010000116.1 GCA_016790475.1 Rhodoferax sp.
CTGACCCGCACGAACAAGGTCCGCCGCGGCTTCATTGCCGAGAAGTACCAGCCGCTGGTGGATGCGCTGTACGGCGGCCGCACCGAGCAGTACATCGAGACCGCCGTGAAGTTCGAGGACGGCCGCACCGGCAGCGTCAGCGCCACATTGAAGATCTCCGACGCAAAGACCTTTGCGCCGGTCAAGGAAGCAGCATGAGCAGCACGATCGAGGCGGCGATGGCCGCGAAGGGGGACGCGCCCGGCGCCATGGCCGCGCCGGCAACGCCGCAGCCCGCCGGCAAGAAGATCGGCGACGTCATTCTGGACGTCAAGAACATCAGCCTGTCCTTCGGTGGCGTCAAGGCGCTGACGGACATCTCGTTCAATGTCCGCGAGCACGAGATCCGCGCCATCATCGGGCCGAACGGCGCCGGCAAGAGCTCGATGCTGAACTGCATCAACGGGGTCTACACGCCGCAGCAGGGCAGCATCAGCTTCAAGGGCCAGACCTTCAGCCACATGAACAGCCGGCAGGTCGCCACGATGGGCATCGCCCGCACCTTCCAGAACCTGGCGCTGTTCAAGGGCATGAGCGTGATCGACAACATCATGACCGGCCGCAACCTGCGCATCCGCAGCAACCTGTTCCTGCAGGCCCTGCGCATCGGGCCGGCGGAGCGGGAGGAGATCGCGCACCGCGAGTTCGTCGAGCACATCATCGACTTCCTGGAGATCCAGGCGCATCGCAAGACGGCGGTCGGGCAGCTGCCCTACGGTCTGCAGAAGCGGGTCGACCTCGGCCGTGCGCTGGCGATGGAGCCCCAGGTGCTGCTGCTCGACGAGCCGATGGCCGGCATGAACCTGGAAGAGAAGCAGGACATGAGCCGCTTCGTGCTGGACATCAACGACGAGTTCGGCACCACCGTCGTGCTGATCGAGCACGACATGGGTGTCGTGATGGACATCTCGGACCGGGTCGTCGTGCTGGACTACGGCAAGAAGATCGGCGACGGCACGCCGGAAGAGGTGCGCAGCAATCCCGACGTGATCAGCGCCTACCTCGGCACCTCCCACTAGACGACAGGACAGCCAATCATGGGATTCTTTCTCGAAACATTGCTGGGCGGTCTGATGGCCGGCATGCTGTACTCGCTGGTGGCGCTCGGCTTCGTGCTGATCTTCAAGGCCTCCGGCGTCTTCAATTTCGCGCAGGGGGCGATGGTGCTGTTCGCCGCGCTGGCGATGGCGCGCTTTGCGGAGTGGTTCCCGCGCTGGTCCGGGATCGACAACCCGGTGGTCGCCAACATGGCAGCCTTCCTGCTGGCGGCCGCGGTGATGTTCCTGGTGGCCTGGCTGATCGAGCGCTTCGTGCTGCGGCATCTGGTCAACCAGGAAGGCACGACGCTGCTGATGGCCACGCTGGGCATCGGCTACCTGCTCGACGGATTCGGCCAGACCGTGTTCGGCAGCGACATCTACAAGATCGACATCGGCATGCCGAAAGATCCGATCATGGCCTTCGACGGCGTGTTCGAGGGCGGCATCCTTATCAACAAGGAAGACCTGTATGCGGCGCTGATCGCCGCCTTCCTGGTCGCCTTGCTGAGCCTGTTCTTCCAGAAGACGGCAACCGGGCGGGCACTGCGCGCGGTGGCGGACGATCACCAGGCGGCCCAGTCGATCGGCATCCCGCTGAACCGGATCTGGGTCATCGTGTGGTGCGTGGCCGGCGTGGTCGCGCTGGTGGCCGGGATGATCTGGGGCAGCAAGCTGGGTGTGCAGTTCTCGCTGATCACCGTGGCGCTGCGTGCGCTGCCGGTCGTGATCCTGGGCGGCCTGACCTCCGTGCCGGGCGCCATCATCGGCGGGCTGATCATCGGCGTCGGCGAAAAGCTCTCCGAGGTCTTCCTCGGGCCCTATGTCGGCGGCGGCATCGAGATCTGGTTCGCCTATGTGCTGGCCCTGGTGTTCCTGCTGTTCCGGCCGCAGGGGCTGTTCGGCGAAAAAATCATTGACCGCGTCTGAGAGGCCTGCACCATGTTCTACCGAGAAAACGGCCAGTTCAAGACCTCCTACCGGTCCGACCAGCAGATCTTCCCGATCGCGCAGGACCGCTGGGCGGTGCTGCTGATCATCGCGGCGGCCTTCCTGGTGGTGCCGATGGCCGGTTCGGACTACCTGTTCCGCGCGATCCTGATTCCGTTCCTGATCATGGCGCTGGCCGCGCTGGGCGTGAACATCCTGGTCGGCTACTGCGGCCAGATCTCCCTCGGGTCCGGCGCGTTCATGGCGGTGGGCGCGTACGCGGCGTTCAACTTCTTCGTCCGCGTGCCCGGCATCCCGCTGCTGCTCGCGCTGGTCCTGGGGGGCTGCTGCTCGGCGCTGTTCGGCATCCTGTTCGGGCTGCCCAGCCTGCGCGTCAAGGGCCTGTACCTGGCCGTGGCCACGCTGGCGGCGCAGTTCTTCAGCGACTGGATGTTCCTGCGCATCAAGTGGTTCACCAACGATGCGCCGTCCGGCTCGGTCTCGGTCTCGGGCATGCAGGTGCTCGGCATGCCGATCGACTCGCCGATCTCCAAGTACCTGCTGTGCCTGGGCATCCTGGTCGTGCTGGCGCTGCTCGCCAAGAACCTGGTGCGCAGCGCGATCGGGCGCGAGTGGATGGCGATCCGCGACATGGACGTCGCCGCCGCCGTGATCGGCATCCGCCCGATGTATGCCAAGCTGACCGCCTTCGCCGTGAGCTCCTTCATCGTCGGCGTGGCCGGTGCGTTGTGGGGCTTCGTCTACCTGGGCTCCTGGGAGCCGGCGGCCTTCTCGGTGGACCTGTCCTTCCGGCTGCTGTTCATGGTCATCATCGGCGGCATGGGCTCGATCATGGGCTGCTTCTTCGGCGCGGGCTTCATCGTGATCCTGCCGATCTTCCTGAACCGCACGCTGCCGCTGCTGGGTGGCCTGCTGGGCATCGAGGTGTCCACCGCGGGCATCTCCCATGCCGAGCTGATGGTGTTCGGTGCGCTGATCGTCTGGTTCCTGATCGTGGAGCCCCACGGTCTGGCCAAGCTGTGGTCGATCGGCAAGCAGAAGCTGCGCCTGTGGCCATTCCCGCATTGAGTTCCCCCGTGTTCCGCTTTCCCTTTCGTCAACCCATGGCATGCGAGTGCCAATCACTCAGGAGACTTTCATGAAGATTCGCAACATCGTGCTGGCGAGCGTGCTCGCCGCAACCGCGGCCGGGGCGTTTGCGCAGGCCAAGGAGCAGTTCTTCCCCGGCCTGCCGTACCGCACCGGGGCCTATGCGCCGAACGG
>JAEUOX010000171.1 GCA_016790475.1 Rhodoferax sp.
AGTCGGCGCGTTCAGCGCCGACCGCCCCACCGAAGCGCCGCACCGGGCCCCCACACGCCTTGGGCGACGCACCCGCTACAAAACACGCCTTGAGCGACGCAAGAGCAAACAACCACGCCGAGGGCGACGTACCAGCAAACAACCACGCCGCAGACAGGCGCGACGCAAGATCAGCACTCAATGACATTGACAGCCAGGCCCCCACGGCTGGTCTCCTTGTACTTGGTCATCATGTCGCGCCCGGTGTCCCGCATCGTCTTGATCACCTTGTCGAGCGAGACGTAGTGCGTGCCGTCGCCGCGCAACGCCATGCGCGCCGCGTTCAGGGCCTTGATCGAGCCCATGGCGTTGCGTTCGATGCAGGGGATCTGCACGCGCCCGCCGACCGGGTCGCAGGTCAGGCCCAGGTTGTGCTCCATGCCGATCTCGGCCGCGTTCTCGACCTGCTCCGGCGTGCCGCCCATGACCGCCGCCAGCCCGCCGGCCGCCATCGAACAGGCCACGCCGACCTCGCCCTGGCAGCCGACTTCGGCGCCGCTGATCGAGGCGTTCTCCTTGTACAGCAGGCCGATCGCGCCGGCCGTCAGCAGGAAGTCCCGGATGCCCGTAGGGCTGGCGCCGGGAACGAAGCGGTCGTAGTAGTGCATGACCGCCGGGATGATCCCGGCCGCACCGTTGGTCGGCGCCGTGACGACGCGCCCGCCGGCCGCGTTCTCCTCGTTCACCGCCATCGCGTACAGGTTCACGTAATCCAGCGTCGTCAGCTGGTCGCGCAGTGCCTGCTCCGGGCGGCTGGCCAGCATGCGCTGCATCTCGGCGGCGCGGCGCTTCACCTTCATCATGCCGGGCAGGTGGCCCTCGGTGCGGCAGCCCCGCGCGACGCAGGCCTGCATCGTGTCCCAGATCCGGTCCAGGCCGGCGTCGAGCTCGGCGTCGGTGCGCCAGGCGTGCTCGTTGCGGCGCATCACCTGCGCGATCGACAGGCCGGTGGCCCGGGTGATCGCCAGCAGGCCGTCGCCGGTCGTGAACGGGAACTCCAGCACTGTCGGGTCCACCACGGTCCGCGGATGATCGGCCGATGCGTCGGCCTCCTCCTGGGAGACCACGAAGCCGCCGCCGACCGAGAAGTACCGGCGCTCCTCGAGCACGCTGCCGTCCTCGGCGAAGGCCGTCAGCCGCACGCCGTTGGTGTGGAAGGGCAGCGTCTCGCGGCGCAGGAACAGCATGTCGGTGCGCTCCTTGAACACCACCGGATGCAGCCCCTCGACC
>JAEUOX010000182.1 GCA_016790475.1 Rhodoferax sp.
CCGTCGGTGGTGACCGAATCCGGGGTGCTGGTCAGCCAGCCGGCGCCGCAGCGCGTGGTCTGCAGCACCTGCGGCACGGTCGAGGCGGTGACCCCGATCCAGCGCAACGTGAGCCAGGGCAGCGGTGTGGGCGCCGTCGCCGGCGGCGCGCTGGGTGCCGTGGTCGGCAACCAGATCGGCAGGGGCTCCGGACGCGTGCTGGCCACCGTGATCGGCGCAGTCGGCGGCGGCCTGGCCGGCAATGCGATCGAGAAGAACATCAAGAAGCAGACCGTCTACCAGGTGCAGGTGCGCATGGAGGACGGCAGCCTGCGCACGCTGGAGCAGAGCAGCCCGGCGACCGTCGGTGCCCGCGTCACGGTCGAGGGCAACCAGATGCGTGCCGAAGGATCGCAGGCCGCCGCGCCGGCCCCGTCGCGGCCGGCGGCCCGGCCGATGGTGGTATCGACCTACCCGCCGAACATGGACCGCCCCTGATCGGCACCGAAGGCTGGCGCGCGCGGCCCGGAATGCGCGATGTTTACATTCCGCGGTCAGCCGGAAGGGTCACGGCGGCGTTGAAAGCATGTCCAATACCGGATATCACTTCAGGAGAACACCGATGAAAAAACTGCTGATCGCCAGCCTCGTGCTGGCCGCCACCGCCAGCTGGGCGCAGTCCGGCGCCGTCGAGTCGGCCACCGTCAAGGCCAAGGCACTGACCGACAAGGCCAAGACCGCCGCCATCGCCGTCACGCTGTGCGACACCTGCGGGACCGTGCAGAAGGTCGCTCAGGAAAAGCGCAAGGGCAAGGGCGGCATGGTGGGCGTGGTCGGCGGTGCTGCCGCAGGCGGCCTGATCGGCAACCAGATCGGCCAGGGCACCGGAAACACCATCGCCACCGTCGGTGGCGCCGTGGCCGGCGGCGTGATCGGCAACGAGATCCAGAAGAAGGTCACCAGCAAGAAGGTCTGGGTCACCAGCGTCAAGATGAAGGACGGCTCGGTCAAGACCTTCGAGCAGGAAGCCCAGCCCGGCTGGGCCGCCGGCAACGTGGTCAAGGTCGACGGGACGACGCTGACCAAGCAATAGGGGCTCAGCGCGCGCGCCGCAGCGCGAGGCGCTGGGCCTGCATCAATGCCGCCACGGCCAGGATGCCCAGCGCCAGCAGCACCATCAGGCCGTGGCTGTAGCCGGCTTCACGGGTCCACAGCACCCCCAGCATCAGCGGGGCCACCGCACGCGCCAGCGCCGTCGGCACGCCCAGCGCGCCGTTCAGGCTGGCCACATGGTGGCGGTCGATGTACTGTGCCATCACGGTGCCCTTGACGATCGTGACCATGCCATTGCCCAGCCCGTAGAGCAGCACGAACAGCAGCGTCAGCGCCAGCGGCCCGCCGTCGATCCAGCCGGCCAGCCAGGGCGCGGCCAGCAGGCAGGCCAGGCCGGCCGGCAGCAGGCAGGGGATCACCCGGTTGGTGGTGTGCACGTCCACATGGTGCTCGAAGAAGTACAGCAGCGCGCGGCCCACCACCTGGACCAGCCCGATGCTGGCCGGTACCGTGATGGCCCAGGCCTGCGACAGGCCGTTCTCGCGCAGCAGGCTCACCATGTGGGCCGGCAGCGCGGAGGTGACGCCCATCACCAGCACGACGAACACGCCGATCAGCAGGAAGGGCGCGCTGCGCAGGTGCTGGCGGAAGTCGGTGCCGGCCGCACGCGCCGGCCCGGCGGCATGGCCGGGTGGCGCGCCGCGCAGCAACCAGGCATGCAGCGGCGCGCAGACCAGGAAGTGCAGTGCGGCCAGCCACCACAGCGCATGGCGCCAGCCCGCCGCCGCGATGAGCCAGCCCGACAGCGGGATGAACACCGTGCTGGCCAGTCCGCCGAGGAAGGTCATCGTGATGATGCCGCGGCGGAACTGGTCCGGAAAGCGGCGCGTGACGACCGCGAACACCGGCGCGTACAGCGTCGCCGACATGCCCACCCCCAGCAGCGCCCAGACCGCATAGAACATCCAGGGCGCGGTGATCGCCCCATGCAGCAGCAGGCAACAGCCCACCAGCAGCGAGCCGCCGGTCATCACCAGCCGCTCCTGGCCCTGGTCGATCCAGCGCCCGATGCGCAGCGCGCAGAAGCCCTCCACCAGCAGCGCGAGGCTGAAGGCCAGTGCCGTCTGGGCACGCCCCAGCCCCAGATCGCGCTCGATCGGCTCGACCAGCAGCGCGAAGGTGTAGAAGACGCTGCCCCAGGTGATCAGCTGCGCCAGCGACAGGCCCAGAATCAGGCGCTGGTCGAGCTCGGAGGGGCGGGGCATGGCGGCATTATGGCCAGCCGGGCCGCGGTCTTCGGGTAAGCTGCACCGGCCATGCCGTCCCCAGTCCCGTCATGAGCCGCGCCCGCCCCGCGGCAGCCCCACCGCCCCGCGCGGCCTCCGGCCGCCCGCCGGCGGGTGCGCCGTTGCGGGTGGCCTTCGTGCTGGCGCCGCGCTTCACGCTGCTGGCCTTCTCCGCGTTCATCGACACGCTGCGGCTGGCGGCGGACGAGGGCGACCGCAGCCGGCCGATCCTGTGCCGCTGGGTCGTGCCCAGCCACAACATGCGGCCGGTGCGTTCGAGCTGCGGCGTGGAGGTGCTGCCCACCGGCGAGCTGGATGACCCGCGCAACCACGACTATGTGGTGGTGGTCGGCGGCCTGCTCGACGGCCCGCCGATGCCGGACGCGATGCTGGACTACCTGCGGCTGGCCGCGCAGCGGCAGGTGCCGCTGGTCGGCGTGTGCACCGGCAGCTTCGTGCTGGCGCGGCTCGGCCTGCTGCAGGGCCGGCGCTGCTGCGTCAGCTGGTTCCACCATGCGGAGTTCGAGGCCCGCTTTCCGCAGGTGCCGGCCAGCTCGGACGAGCTCTTCATCGTCGACCAGGACCGGCTGACCTGCGCCGGCGGCACCAGCGTCGTGCACCTGGCCTCGCACCTGGTGGCCCAGCACTGCGGCCCGGCGCCGGCACGCAAGGCGCTGCGCATCATGATCGAGGAGGCGCCGCTGCCGCCGATGGCGCCCCAGCCTCCGCCGCTGATGAGCACGCAGACGCGCGAGCACCGGGTGCGCAAGGCGATGCTGCTGATCGAACGCAACCTGGCCAACCCGCTGTCGGCCGAGTTCATCGCCCAGCATGTGGGGCTGGGAACGCGCCAGCTGGAGCGGCTGTTCAAGGCCGAGCTCGGCACCAGCCCGGCCGGCTTCGCGCTGCAGCTGCGGCTGGCCCACGCGCACCAGCTGCTGCGCGCGACGCGCCAGCCGATCAGCGAGATCGCGCTGGAGTGCGGCTTCGTGAACCGCTCGCATTTCGCGCGCAGCTTCCGCGCGCAATACGGCACCAGCCCGTCCAGCCTGCGTGAGCAGGAAAGTCAGCGCACGCTCAAATGACTTTTGCGGAGCGCAGCCCCGCGATGTCCGCCGGCGTCAGCCCCAGCTCGGCCAGCACCTCGTCGGTGTGTTCGCCCAGCGCCGGCGGCGGTCGGCGCAGCACCGGCGGCGTGTCCGCCAGCCGCATCGGGCTGGCCACGCCGCGCACGGAGGCGATGCCGTCCTGCGCCACCCGATCCGCCGCGCGCGGCTGCTCGACGACCAGCCCGCGCGCCTGCACCTGCGGATCAGCGAAGGCCTGGCCGATGTGGTTGATCGGGCCGCAGGGCACGGCCTTGTCCTCCAGCAGCGCGATCCACTGGGCGGTGGTGCGGGTGCGCGTGACCTCCTCCATCAGCGCGACCAGCGCCTCGCGGTGCACGACGCGCCCGGACATGCCCTTGAAGCGCGCATCCTGCGCCCACTCCGGCCGGCCGGCCGCCTGGCAGAAGCGGCTGAACTGGCCGTCGTTGCCGATCGCCAGCAGCATCGCGCCGTCCTGCGTCGGGAAGTCCTGGTAGGGCGCCAGGCTCGGGTGGCTGTTGCCCTGGCGTTGCGGCACCCGGCCGGTGTTCAGGAAGCCGCTGGCCTGGTTGGCCAGGATGGCCATGCCCACATCCAGCAGCGCCATGTCGATGTGCTGGCCTTGGCCGGTGCGGTTGCGCACCTCCAGCGCGGCCAGGATGGACGTGGCCGCAAAGGTGCCGGTGAACAGGTCGGTCAGCGCCACGCCGACGCGCTGCGGGCCGCCGCCGGGCACGCCGTCGGCCCGCCCGGTGATGCTCATCATGCCGCTCATCGCCTGGATCATCAGGTCGTAGCCGGCGCGCTCCGCGTACGGGCCGTTCTGGCCGAAGCCGGTGATCGAGCAGTAGATCAGCCGCGGGTTGAGCGCCCGCAGGCTGGCGTAGTCCAGCCCGTAGGCGGCCAGGCCGCCGACCTTGAAGTTCTCGACCAGCACATCGCTCTGCAGCGCCAGCCGGCGCACCAGCGCCTGGCCCTGCGGATCGGCCAGGTTCAGCGTGATCGCACGCTTGTTGCGGTTGGTGCAGGTGAAATAGCTGGCCTGGTCGGT
>JAEUOX010000228.1 GCA_016790475.1 Rhodoferax sp.
GGCGGGCAGATGGACGCGCCCCGCCTGCCCGGTCTGGGTGTGACGGTGGACCCGGCGGCCTTCGGTGCGCCGCTGTTCGACCTGCATGCGCGCTGACGCCATGGCTGCCGCCGGCTTGCGCCTGCACGATCCACACCCCGCACAACGCACCACTGCCCGGGCCACCCGATGAAAATCCGCCGCATCACCGCCACCCCGATCAACTTCCCGCTGGAGGCCCCCTACGGCTGGGTCTTCGGGGAACTGCCCGGCTTCTCGCAGAGCATCGTCGAGGTCGAGACGGACGAGGGCATCACCGGCCTGGGCGAGGCCTCCGGTGCCGGGGCCGCGACGCTGATCAACGACGTACTCGGGCCGCGCCTGGTCGGCCACGACCCGATCGACATCGCCGGCGCAGAATTCCAATGCCTGCCGTTCTGGACCAGTGTGCAGAGCATCAACGACATGGGCCGCATCGCCGCCTTCGGCGCCATCGAGATGGCGCTGTGGGACATCCGCGGCAAGGCCTGGAAGCAGCCGCTGTACCAGCTGCTTGGCGGCGCGGTGCGCAAGGACATCCCCTTCACCGACTACTTCTCGCTGCGCGGCGACGGCCCGATCCTCGCCGGGCTGCCCGCGGTGCGCGGCGAGAAGACGCCTGAGGAAGTGGCGGACTACTGCGTCATGCTGCACGAGACCTGCGGCACCACGTTCTTCGAGGGCAAGTTCTCGACCCCCGACCCGGCCGAGTCGCTGCGCATGCTGGAACTGATCCGCAAGCGTCTGGGCGACAAGATCATGCTGCGCATCGATTCGAACCATGCCTATTCACTGGCCACGGCGCGCCGCCTGGTGCGCCCGCTGGAGGATCTGGGCGTGCGCAACTGGGAGGACCCGGTCGGCACGATCGAGGAGATGCGCGAGCTGCGCCAGCACTGCTCCATTCCGTTCTCGACCCACAACCTGGACATCGCCCGCGCGATGGAGCTGCGGGTGCCGGACGCGATCGTCGGCAACCCGACGCTGGTGGGCGGTATCGGGCGGCTGATGCGCTTCGTCGGCGCCTGCGAGCATGCCCGCATCGACTTCTGGTGCTACAGCGGCGACTCCGGCATCGGCAGCGCCGCCTATTTGCACCTGTGCGCCGCGCTGGGCTGGATCCGCGAACCGAACCAGTCGCTGTTCCGGATGCAGCCGGTGGACATCGTGCAGGAGGGGCCGTTCCGGCCGCGCAACAACACGGTCCGCGTGCCGGAGGGCCACGGCCTGGGTGTCACGCTGGACCGCGCGATGCTGCAGCGCCTGCACCAGGATTTCCTGGACCACGGGCCGATGAACAAGTACCACGACCCGGCGCGTCCGGGCACCTACCGGCGGCTGCCGCTGAACTGAGGCCTCCCATGAGCACCTCGCTGCTGCCCTTCGACGACATCCTTGCCCTGGCCGGCGCCGCGCTGCGCGGATGCGGCGTGAACCAGGCCAACGCCGCCGCCGTCGCCCATTCGATCGCCTGTGCCGAACGCGACGGCCAGGCCATCGTCGGGCTGTCCTACCTGCCGACCTACTGCGACCATGCCGCCTGCGGCAAGGTCGACGGCCAGGCCCAGCCGCGCCTGTCGCAGCGCTCGGCGGTTGCACTGCATGTGGATGCCGCCGCCGGCTTCGCGCACCCCGCGCTGGCGCTGGGCCTGGCACCGCTGGCCGAGGCGGCCCGCAGCCACGGCATCGCGGTGCTGGCGGTGGGCAACTCCTACGCCTGCGGGTCGCTGGGCTACTTCGTGGAGGACCTGGCCGCGCAAGGCCTGGTCGCACTGATGGCCGCCAACGCGTCGCCGTCGATCGCGCCCTGGGGCGGCAAGCGGCCCTTCTTCGGCACCAATCCGATCGCCTTTGGCGTACCACGCGCAGGCCGGGCCCCGCTGGTCATCGACCAGTCGTCCAGCACCGTGGCGCGGGTTGCGGTGTTCGACGCCCACCGGCGTGGCGTGCCGCTGCCCGATGGCTGGGCGCTGGATGCCGAGGGTCGGCCGACGCACGATCCGCAGGCCGCCATGCAGGGCAGCATGATGCCGCTGGGCGGCTACAAGGGTGCCGGGCTGGCGCTGATGGTCGACGTGCTGGCCGCCGGGCTGACAGGTGCGCATTACTCGCACGAGGTCTCGTCCTTCGGCGACACCACCGGTGGCCCGCCCTGCAGCGGACAGCTGGTCGTGGCCTTCGATCCCGAGCGGCTGCGCGGCCCGGGCTTTGCGGAGGATCTGGAGCGCATGCTCGACGCCATGCAGGAAGGCCCGGGCGTACGGCTGCCGGGGGACCGGCGGCTGCAGGCACGCGCCCGCCATGCGGCCGGTGTGGCGGTGGACGACGCCTTGATCGCTACGCTGCAGCGCTATGCAGCGCAGGGCGCACCGGCGGCGGGCGGAGGCCGTTAGCCGACAATGCGCCGCGCCATCCCATCTCAGCCCCCTTGAACCAGGACCTCGCATGACCCGACCCCGCCTCGTCTACTTTGATTTCGCCGGCAGCCGCGGCGAGGAATGCCGCATCGCGCTGCACCTGGCCGGCGTCGATTTCGACGATGTGCGCATCACCGATGCCGACTGGCCCGCCTACAAGCCGCGGACGCCGTTCGGCGCGATGCCGGTGCTGGAACTGCCCGGGCAGCCGCCGCTGGCCGAGTCGAACGCGATCCTGGTCTACATCGGGCGCCAGCACGGACTGCACCCGAAGGACGACCTGCAGGCGGCCCTCCACGAGGCGCTGATGAGCTACGCGGAGGAACTGCGCCACCAGATCAGCCCGGTGCTGCGCATCACGGACCCGGCCCAGAAGCGGGCTGCGCGCGAGGAACTGGCCCGCACCGTCCTGGCGAACTGGGGCCGCCAGGTCGAACGCCAGCTCGGGGACAGCGCCTTTGTGGGTGGCGACCAGATCCAGGTCGTCGACATCAAGCTGTACCTGGTCGTGCGCTGGCTGACCTCCGGCACGATGGACCATGTGCCGACCAGTGTGCTCGACCACTGCCCGAAGCTGTTGCGCCTGTTCCGACAGGTGGGCGCGCACCCAGGCGTTCAGGCGTGGCTGGCGCGGGGGCAGCGGCCGGCGGCGTGAGCGGTCGGTCGCGCCGGACGACCGGGCCATCCCGGCTTCAATCCGCCTTCACCCGCCCCGAGGCAATCACCGGCTTCCAGCGCGCGATCTCGGCTGCGATGTACTGGCCGAAGGCCTGCGGCGTCGCGGGGTTGGCGACTGCGCCCTCGGCCGCCAGCCGCTTCTTCAGCTCGGGGCTGCTCAGCGCAGCGTTGATCGCCTGATTGAGCTTTGCCACGATCTCTGCAGGTGTACCGGCCGGCGCTACGATGCCATACCACTGGTCGGCCTCAAAGTCCTTCAGGCCCAGCGCCTCGTTCACCGTCGGCACGTCCGGCAGGGCTTCCACACGCTGCCGCCCCGACACCGCCAGCGCCATCAGCTGGCCGCTGCGGACCTGGCCGATCACCGCCGGCACACCGGTGAACAGCACCTGCGTCTGGCCGGCCACCAGGTCGACGACGGCCGGCGCCGTGCCCCGGTAAGGGATGTGCACCAGCGAAATCCCGGTGCGCATCTTGAGGTATTCGGTCGCCAGGTTGGCCGCGCTGCCGTTGCCCCCCGAGCCGTAGTTCAGCCGCCCGGGGTTGCTCCGGGCATAGGCCACGAAGGCCTTCAGGTTGGTCGCCGGCGTCGCGGGATGGAGCACCAACACGTTCGGCACATTGGCCACCCAGGCGACCGGTGTGAAGTCCTTGAGCGGGTCGTAGGGCAGCTTGGGGTACAGGCTCGGGTTGACGGCGAGCGTGCCGATGTGGCCCATCAGCAGCGTGTAGCCATCGGGCGTTGCCCGCGCCACCCGCTCGGCGCCGATCGCACCGCCGGCGCCGGGCACATTGTCCACGACCACCGACACGCTCCAGGCCTTGGCCAGTTCCTGTCCGATGGCACGCGCCAGGATGTCGGTGCTGCCGCCGGGCGTGAACGGCACCACCAGACGGATCGGACGGCTCGGGTAGGTCTGCGTCTGGGACTGCGCGGCAAGGGGCAGCGCTGCAAGCATCAGGGCCCCTGCCGTGACCCAGCAGGCCAGGCGCCGGCGAGCGGGACTCGAATCCATCGTTGCCTCCTGTGGCGAAATGTCTCTGAAGCGTAACAGCGTCTCGGCGAACCGTTCCAAGACAGCGCGGCATGCACACCTTGATGCTAATATGCATTGATGCGAACCACCCTGGATTTGCCTGACGATCTGATGCGTCACCTCAAGGCGCGCGCCGCCCTGGAGGGCCGCAGCCTGCGCGATCTGGTGCTTGCATTGGTCGAGCGCGGTCTGCAGGCCCCGGCGACAGCGCCTGCTCCGGCCGCGGTCGACCTGCCCACGCTGCGGCTGGGATGCGCCTTCGTCTTGCCGCGGGAAATGCTGAACCACGCCGACCTCAGCACCCTGGCGGACGAATGACGGTTCTGCGCGTTGCCGAATCATCTGCCGCGTGGGCACTGCCAAAATTTCCTCTGGTCGGCGATCTCCCCGATCTGAACGTCTGGCTCGCATTGGTATTGGCCGATCACCCGCACCATGCAGCCGCCCGGCGCTATTGGGATAAGGTCCGTCCCGGTCCTGCCGTCGTGGGACCACAGATCTGGTTCTGTCGCGCAACGATGCTGGGTCTGGTGCGCCTGCTCAGCCAGCCCAAGGTCATGGGCACCGCTGCGCTCACCGTCGGGGAGGCCCACGCCGTCTACCTGCAATTGCGGCATACCAGCGGCGTGGGATTCGTGCCCGATACCGAGATAGCCGACACGCCCCTGTCCGAGCGGCTGGCCCCGGCTCGCCTGTTGCGCCTGCAGCATTGAGGAGATGCCCCAACGATCGACAGGCTGCAGACCGTCGGGATTCACAGACCTTCGATAGAGGCACTGGTAGCCCAGTTCCAGCAGCGCGTCATGGATGTTCTGCGCCGCCTCGATCTCCACCAGGAAATCCAGATCCTTGGTGGCGCGCACAGTCAGCGGGACGCGATGGTGTTTGCGGGCATGACAGCGCGCGGCCCCCAGGCTCACGGCCCCCGAGGCCGCTCCCCCGCCACGGTGGTCCGATGCAGCAGCCGCCGGCTGCCGTCGTAGTCGTTGATGGCCATGTGCAGCAGGCAGCGGTTGTCCCACACCGCCAAGGTGCCCGGCGCCCAGCGCAGGCGGCAGCAGAACTCCGGGCTGGTCGCGTGCTGGAACAGGAACTGCAGCAGCGCCCGGGACTCCGCCTCGGTCATGCCCTCGAAGCGCTGGCTGTAGACCGGGTTGACGAACAGCGCCCGGCGGCCCGTCACCGGGTGCACCCGCACCACCGGGTGCAGCACCTCCCGGTCCGCCGAGGGGTCGCCGCGCACCATGCCGATCGATCGGCTGACCGGTGCGTCTATGCCCGGGCCGCGCGTGCCGTGCGGCCAGGCGGTCTGCACGCAGCGCAGCGGGTCCAGCAGGCGCTGCATGCCCGGCGACAGCGCCTCATACGCCGCCACCTGGCTGGCCCACAGCGTGTCGCCACCGACCGGCGGCAGCTCGATCGCGTACAGCAGCGTCAGCGCCGGCGGCTCGTCCAGGAAGGAGAAGTCGCTGTGCCAGGTGCCGCCGAAGGTGCTGATTCGCCGCTCGTCGGCCTCCTTCAGCACGGCGATGATGTCCGGGTAGGCCTCCATCGGCCGGATGTAGGGCACGCGCAGCACCGTGCCGAAGCGCCGCGTCACCGCCAGCTGCTGCTCCGGCGTGAGCTGCTGGCCGCGGAAGAACAGAACGCCGTGCACCGCCAGCGCAGCCTGCACGGCCTGCATCGCGCCCTCATCGGCCTGCGTCAGGTCCAGACCGGTGATCTCGGCGCCGCAGGCCGGCGACAAGGGTTGCAGGTTCAAGGTGGCGGATGGCATCGTGGGTTCTCCTGGCGCGGGCGCCGGTGCGGATCAGACCTGGTCGCGCGGCACGCGGTGCTCCCAGCGGCGCTCGAAGATCGGCGCGTCGCCGTCCCAGGCCTGCAGCTGCGCCTCCAGCAGGAAGGCTTCGGCCGTACAGCGGATCACGGTCGTCGCCCGGGTCCGTATGCGCCATCCCTCGCGGCCCATCGTCGTGTGCAGATCGATGGCCTGCTCGGCGCTCAGCGGGTCGTCGGCCTGGATCGAGAAGCGCAGCTCGCCGGTCGTGTCGTATTCCACGTCGGTGTCCACGGTGCGCCAGGCCCCGCGGTCGCGGGTGCGGCGCAGGTCGACCCGTCCCTCGCCGAGGCGCTCCTCCAGATGGTCCAGCGAACGCGTCGTGCTGCGCGCCCGGGTCTCCTCCAGCGCCTGCGGCGCTGCGCCTTCCGGTTCGCCGAAGGGCGCGAGCGCGGGCTCCCGTGCCGGGTCCACCACGCGCTGCGGCAGGCGCAGCAGGCTGCTGCCGCAGCGGACCGTGACGGTGGCCCGGGCGGGCGATGGCCAGGCGATCGGCCAGTAACTCGTCGACAGCGCCAGCCGCAGACGGTGGCCGGCGTCGATCCGCTGGGCGATGCCGCACAGCGGGATGCGCACGCGGTACCACTGGCCGGGCACCAGCGGCTGCGGCTCGGCGGCGGAGTCGCGGTGCGTCAGGTTGAGCAGGCCGTAGTCGAGGCGCAGCGAGCTGCCATCGGGGGCCACGTCGCACAGGCGGGCCGCGAGCAGCGCCTGCGGCTGGTCGCTGCACACATCGAGTTCCAGCTCGGCGGCACCGAGCAGTTCCAGCGGCGCCTCCAGCGGCTCGGTGTCGAAGCACAGGCTGAACGCGTCGTCGGCGCGCTGGTCGTCCGACAGGTCCGGGCCCAGGCCGTAGGAGCACTGGTAGCCGGCGCGCAGGCCGGTCGTCTGCGGGCTGCAGACGGCGCGCTGCAGGCCCGCACCGGCCTGATCGCGCAGACCCTCGGCGTTCAGATGCAGCACCCGCGGTGCGCGACCCACCGGTGGCCATACTGGCTCGGCCACCCAGCGCCCCGGCCAGGCCGGCACCAGCTTGGACGGGCGCGTCCAGCTGCCCATCCACACCCGCAGCATCGGCTCGTCCAGGATGCCGGTGTCGATGTCCTTGAGCCAGTGGTCCCACCAGCGCAGCGCCTCCTGCAGGAAGCCGATGGCCGGGCCCGGCTGGGCCAGATGCGGCACGGAATGCGCCCACGGACCGACAAGCGCCTTCTTCGGCCCCTGCAGGTTCTCCAGCAACGGCAGCAGGTTGCGCGAGTAGCTGTCCTGCCAGCCGCTGACGGCATACACCGGTATCTGGATGCGACGGTAGTCCTCGCACACCGAGCCGGGTTTCCAGTAGTCGTCGCGCCGCTGGTGCGACAGCCAGATGTGCACCGGCAGCGTGCTGGCCTCCAACCGTTCGA
>JAEUOX010000239.1 GCA_016790475.1 Rhodoferax sp.
GAAGGCCACCTGCACCGCGCTGTTGTCGCTGGCCTGCAGCCCCAGACCGGGCAAACCGATGTCGAAGCCGATCGGCACCGATGCGGTGTAGGTCTTTCCCAGCTTCATGTTGAACTGGATCTGGCTCACGTTGCCGGCCGGCCCGGTGCTCACGACGCCGATGTCGTCGGCGCTGATGACGCCGTCGTTGTTGAAGTCCAGGATGACGTTGAGGTCCCCGACACCGTTGCCCAGCACGTCGAACAGGATGTTCTTGACCATCGTGGCGCTCTTGTCGCCGCCGGCGAACGCCGCCTCCAGCCTAGGCACGATCTGGGTGCGCAGGTCGGAGATGAAGTTCGCCGCGTCCTTCAGGTTGTCGCCGACGATCGGCAGGTTGATGCCCCAGACACGGCCATCCATCGCGTCTTCGATGCCGGCCAATACCAGGTCGATGCCGTCGATCAGGCTGCCCAGGTCGCTGAAGAGATCGATCGAGCCGATCTCGGCTGCCAGGTTGGGCGCGGTCAGCGTGGTGCTGCCGGCGATGTTGCCCAGATTGCCGATGTTCAGCGCGATGTTGCCGGCGAAGTTCGACTCGGTCGGGAAGTACACCGGCAGCGTCGCCGAAGCCTGCCCCGTCAGCGAGGTGTTCAGGATCGACGTGGTCCACTGGTTGCTGTAGTACTTGTCGCCCGCCACCGGCTTGAAGCCGACCGCGAAGGCCGCCGGCCCGACGCCATTGCCCAGGTTCACGACGCCATCGCGGATGAACAGGCCCAGCGGGCCGATCGCGGCGTCGAAATCCAGGTTGCTGCCGACCACCCGCAGGTTCAGCCCGAGGTTCGAGTCGTCATGGATGTAGGCCCGCGGCGAGGCCGGGTTCGCGAAATCGAAGCCGAAGATCAGGTCCATCGCGGCGCTGCCGGTCACCGACAGGTCGGCGCTTCCGCCCACGTCGATCAGGCTGCCCACGCCCGCAAGGTTCGGCACGCCGCCGGCCACGTAGCCGACGAGCTGCGCCAGGTCCAGGTTCATGTGCAGGTTCTGGAACTCCGCCGGCAACGACTCGCTCAGGTGCAACGCGAAGCGCAGATCACTGCCTGCGAAGCTCATCGTCAGGTCCGAGGGGTTCAGCCCGAAGGCTTGCTCGATGCGGGCCTCCAGGGCCTGCAGGTTCTGCACGCCCAGGGCCTGCAGGTCGTTGACGTCGGTCGCGAATCCGGGGACGAAGGACAGCAGGTCGGAAACGCTCTTGTCGATGATCGGCAGATCGAGATTCAGGAACGAGAAGTTCTCGATCGTGCCGAGGTAGGTGACGACCTGGTTCAGCGCGCCCAGCACGTCGGACAGGTCCAGGTTCTTGTAGTTGGTGAGTGCCGTCAGGTCCGGGAAAGTCACGCTGAGCGTCGTCGGGTTGAACACATTGCTCATGCTCACCGCGACGCGCGGATTCGGCCCCAGCGGCAACAGCCCGCCCTGCACCTGGATCGGCAGGTTGGCCGTGGCGGTGCCGCTGGTCGTCACGCTGGACCAGGTCGCGATGTTCGTGATCGCGTCGAAGAAGTCCCCGACCCGGATCGGCGCTGTCGTGGCGGCCGGGTTGCGGATCGAC
>JAEUOX010000478.1 GCA_016790475.1 Rhodoferax sp.
TAACCAGGAGCGTCCGGATACTATCGAACCCAGGGTTACGCGTCGGTTACGTGAAAAAGCCCCTGACCATGACAGCCAGGGGCCTTTTGCGTGTGGTGCCGGAGAGATGAATCGAACACCCGACCTTCTCATTACGAATGAGCTGCTCTACCGACTGAGCTACACCGGCATTTCCGGGCGCGATTATAGCCCGGCGTGGTACCCCGTCACCCGCTCCACCTCATTCCTGCTCCCCAGCACCACGCTGACGCGCTGGTGCAGCTGCGTCGGCTCGATGTCCAGGATGCGCTGGCGCCCGTCGGTGGCGGCGCCGCCGGCCTGTTCGATCAGCCAGCTCATCGGGTTCGCCTCGTACATCAGGCGCAGCTTGCCGGGTTTGCCCGGCTCGCGCTTGTCCCAGGGGTACAGGAAGATGCCGCCGCGCGTCAGGATGCGGTGCACGTCGGCCACCATGCTGGCCACCCAGCGCATGTTGAAGTCCTTGCCGCGCACGCCGGTGCTGCCGGCCAGGCATTCGTCGACATACCGCTTCACCGGGTCGGCCCAGTGGCGCATGTTGCTCATGTTGATCGCGAATTCCTTGGTGTCGGCCGGGATCTTCACGCGCTCCTGCGTCAGCACGAAGGAGCCCTGCTCACGGTCGAGCGTGAACATCGACACGCCGTCGCCGACGGTTAGCACCAGCGTGGTCTGCGGGCCGTACACGCAGTAGCCGGCTGCGACCTGGCGGTTGCCGGGCTGCAGGAAGTCGCTCTCGCTGACGCCCGCCGACGCATCCGGCTTTTTCAGCACGCTGAAGATGGTGCCGATGCTGACGTTCACGTCCACGTTGCTGGAGCCGTCCAGCGGGTCGAACAGCAGCAGGTACTCGCCCTGCGGGTAGCGGTTGGGCACGACATAGATGCCCTCCATCTCCTCGCTGGCCATGGCCGCCAGGTGGCCGCCCCACTCGTTGGCCTCGATCAGCACCTCGTTGGCGATGATGTCGAGCTTCTTCTGGATCTCGCCCTGCACGTTTTCGCTCTGTGCGGTGCCCAGCACATCGCCGAGCGCGCCCTTGTTGACGGCGCGGCTGATACTCTTGCAGGCGCGCGCCACCACCTCCAGCAGCAGCCGCAGGTCGGCCGGAATGTGGGACTGGATGCGCTGCTGCTCGACCAGGTAGCGCGTCAGGGAGATGGGGCTCGTCATGGCTTGTCCTTTGTTCAGTCGGCCAGCGCGCGCGACACGACCTCGCGCACGTCGTTGCTCAGGTCGGATTTGGCGGCCACGCGGGCGATCGCCTCGCGTGCCGCGCTGCGGTAGGGCTCGGCCAGGCGGCTCCAGCGGTCCAGCGCGCGGGCCAGCCGCGCGGCGACCTGCGGGTTGATCGCGTCGAGCTCCAGCACGCGCTCGCTCCAGAACACATAACCGGCGGCGTCGGCGCGGTGGAAGGCGCCCGGGTTGCCGTTGCAGTAGCTGAAGATCACGCTGCGGGCGCGGTTCGGGTTGCGGATGTTGAAGTCCGGGTGGGTCAGCAGCTGGCGCACCAGCGGCAGCACGTTGCCGCCGCGGTCCGGGGCACCGGCCTGCAGTGCGAACCACTTGTCCAGCACCAGCGCCTCGTCCTTGAACATCGCGTGGAAGCGGGCCAGCGCCTCCTGGGCCAGCGGGTGGCCGCTGGCCACCAGGGCGCCGAGCGCGTTGATGCGGTCGGTCATGTTGCTGGCGGTCTTGAAGCGCTGGTAGGCGCGGCCGGGCCAGACGTCCTGCGCCTCGCCGCCATGGACGGCGTCCAGGCACAGCATCGACAGCGCCATGCCGCTGAGCGCACGCCGCCCGGAGGACACCGGGTCCGGCCGGTAGGCACCGCTGTCCTTGTGGGTCTCCCAGGCCCACTGCCAGTCGTCGCGCAGCGCACGGGCCAGCTGCAGGCGCATGGCCTCGCGCACGGCATGCACCTGCTGCGGGTCGACCACCGTGAGTTGCTCGGCGATGTAGGTCTGCGAGGGCAGTGTCAGCACCAGCTCCTTGAAGGCCGCATCCAGCGTCGGGTGGCGCAGGATGCCGCGCAGCGCCTGCAGGAAGTCGTCGCCCAGGGCCGGCGCGTTGCCGCCGGCGGCGATGGCCTGCAGCGTCGCGCGCATCGCGAGCCGCTGGCCGGCTTCCCAGCGGTTGAACGGGTCGCTGTCGTGCGCCAGCAGGTGCAGCAGCTGCGCGTCGGTGTAGTCGTACTGCAGCACGACCGGCGCGCTGAAGCCGCGCAGCAGCGAGGGCACCGGTTCGGCGTCGACGTTCGTGAAGGTCAGCGTCTCGCTGGCCTGGCTGATCACAAAGGTGCGCGAGCCGGCGCCGGGCAGGGACTCGTCGGCCAGCTGCAGCGGCAGGTCGCGTCCGTCGGGGCCGACCAGGCCCAGGCTCAGCGGGATCACGAAGGGCTCCTTGTGGGCCTGCCCCGGCGTGGGCGCGCAGCTCTGTTCCAGCGTCAGCGTGTAGGTGCGGGCGGCCGCATCGTAACCGCCGTGCGCCCGCAGCTGCGGCGTGCCGGCCTGGCCGTACCAGCGCTTGAACTGCGGCAGCAGCTGCACCAGGTCGGAGCCGGGGTTGGCGTCGGCCTGGGCCTGCGCGAAGTCGTCGCAGGTCACGGCCTGTCCGTCATGGCGCTCGAAGTAGAGCTTCATGCCACGGGCGAAGCCTTCGCGGCCGACCAGGGTCTGCATCATCCGCACGACCTCGGCACCCTTCTCGTAGATCGTGACGGTGTAGAAGTTGTTGATCTCCACATAGCTGTCGGGGCGCACCGGATGCGCCATCGGGCCGGCGTCCTCCGGGAACTGCACGGTGCGCAGCACGCGGACGTCCTCGATGCGCTTGACGGCGCGCGCCGAGGCGTCGGCGCACAGGTCCTGCGAGAACTCCTGGTCGCGGAAGACCGTCAGGCCCTCCTTCAGGCTCAGCTGGAACCAGTCGCGGCAGGTCACGCGGTTGCCTGTCCAGTTGTGGAAGTACTCATGGCCGACGACCGACTCGATCCCGGAGAAGTCGGTGTCGGTCGCGGTGGCCTGGCTGGCCAGCACGTACTTGGTGTTGAAGATGTTCAGGCCCTTGTTCTCCATGGCCCCCATGTTGAAGTCGCTGGTGGCCACCACCATGAAGCGCTCCAGGTCCAGCGACAGGCCGAAGCGGGCCTCGTCCCAGGCGATGGAGGCCATCAGCGACTGCATCGCGTGCTCGGTCTTGTCCATGTCGCCGCGGCGCACATAGATCTCGAGCAGGTGGTCCCGCCCGGCGCGCGACGTGATGCGCTGCTGCCGGCAGACCAGCTGCCCGGCGACCAGCGCGAACAGGTAGCAGGGCTTGCGGTGCGGGTCGACCCAGCGCGCGAAATGCCGGCCCTGGTTGCCGTCGCCCTGCAGATCGCCCTGTTCGACCAGGTTGCCGTTGGACAGCAGCACCGGGTAGAGCGTCTTGTCGGCGCGCAGCGTGACGCTGTAGCTGGCCATGACGTCCGGGCGGTCCAGGAAGTAGGTGATGCGCCGGAAGCCCTCGGCCTCGCACTGCGTGAAGAAGGAGCCGTTGCTGACATACAGGCCCATCAGCTTGGTGTTCTTGGCCGGGGCGCAGGTCGTGAAGATCTCCAGATCGAACGCGGCGTCGTCGCCGGCGGGCAGGTTCTCCAGCACCAGCTGGTTGCCGTCGATCCGGAACGAGGTGCCGCTGCCGTTGACCAGCACCCGGGCCAGGTTGAGCTCCTCGCCATCCAGGCGCAGCGCCTGGGCCGGCACGGCCGGATTGCGGCGCACGCGCATGCGGTTGAGCACGCGGGTCTTGGCCGGGTCCAGATCGAAGGTCAGGTCGACCGTGTCGATCCAGTACGCGGGCGGCTGGTAGTCCAGGCGCTGGACGCTGACCGTCTGGCCCTGTCCGTCAAGCAGATGTGGCATGGAGGTTCCCCAGAAAATTGGCTGCGATGAGTTCGTGGTAGTTGCGGGCGCTGGCCAGCACATGCGGGCCGGCGAGCTGCTCGGCCGTGTGGCTGGTGCACATGGCCACCGCGCGCATGCCGGCGCGGCGGGCGGCCTCGATGCCGAACGGCGCGTCCTCGAAGACGACGCAGTCCTCCGGAGTGACGCCGATGCGGCGGGCCGCCTCCAGGAAGATCGCCGGCTCCGGCTTGCCGGCCAGGCCTTCGTCGCCGCCGACCACCGCATGCGGCATCGGGTCCATGCGCAGGTGCGAGAACGCGAACGCGATGTTGTGCTTGTCGCCGGCGGTGCCCACGCCGATGCGCAGCCCACGCGCCATCGCGTCGGCGCAGAAGGCCTTGAAGCCGGCGACCTCCGCAAAGACCGGCGCGAACAGCTCGCGGTAGATCTCTTCCTTCTGGTGCACCAGCGCCCAGGATTCCTTGGCATCCATCGGGCGACCGAACAGCACCTCCATGCATTCGGCGCCGGTGCGTCCGGTCGTGCGGCGCATCAGCTCGTCGACCTCGATCGTCAGCCGGTGGCGCTCGGCGAAGGTGATCCAGCTCTGCGCGTGGTGGCGCATCGAGTCGATCATCGTGCCATCCATGTCGAAGATGATTCCGCGGACCGGCATGTGTCAGACCCCCTGCTTGAGCGATGCTTCGATGAAGACGTCCAGGTCGCCGTCGAGCACCTTCTGCGTGGCCGAGACCTCGACGTTGGTACGCAGGTCCTTGATGCGGCTGTTGTCCAGCACGTAGCTGCGGATCTGGTGGCCCCAGCCCACATCCGTCTTGCTGTCCTCCAGCTTCTGCTGCTCTTCCTGGCGCTTGCGCATCTCATGGTCGTACAGGCGGCTGCGCAGGCGCTTCCAGGCGACGTCCCGGTTGCTGTGCTGGCTGCGGCCGTCCTGACACTGCACGACGATGCCGGTCGGGATGTGCGTCAGCCGCACGGCGGAGTCGGTCTTGTTGATGTGCTGGCCGCCCGCGCCACTGGCACGGAAGGTGTCCACGCGCACGTCGGCCGGGTTGATGTCGATCTCGATCGAGTCGTCGATCTCCGGGTAGACGAAGATGCTGGCAAAGCTGGTGTGCCGGCCGCCGGAAGAGTCGAAGGGGCTCTTGCGCACCAGCCGGTGCACGCCGGTCTCGGTGCGCAGCAGGCCGAAGGCGTACTCGCCCTCGATCTTGATCGTGGCGCCCTTGATGCCGGCGGTGTCGCCGGGGGATTCGTCCTCGATCGTGGTCTTGAAGCCCTTGCGTTCGGCGTACTTGAGGTACTGGCGCAGCAGCATGCTGGCCCAGTCGCAGGCCTCGGTGCCGCCGGCGCCGGCCTGGATGTCCAGGAAGCAGTTCATCGGGTCGGCCGGGTTGTTGAACATGCGCCGGAATTCCAGCTGTTCGATCTCGGCCGTCAGCTTGGCGGTCTCTTCCTCGATGTGCAGCAGGCTGTCGGTGTCGCCCTCGTCCTTGCTCATCGTGTAGAGCTCGGAGTTGTCGGCCAGCTCGGTGCTGAGGTGGTCCAGCGTGACGACCACGCCGTCGAGCGCCTTCTTCTCGCGGCCGAGTTCCTGCGCGCGCTTCGGGTCGTTCCAGACGGTCGGGTCTTCGAGGGAGGCGTTGACGGTCCTCAGGCGTTCGGCTTTGGCATCGTAGTCAAAGATACCTCCGGAGGTCTTCGGTGCGGGCGCTCAGCGATGCGAGTTGGGTGCCGATCTGGTTGATGTGTTCTGCGTCCATGGGAGGTGTCCTGGGTGGGGGTTCTGGCGGGCGGTGGCCCGAGGCGGGCGCATTTTCTCATGCCCGCCACGGCGGGCGTGCGGGGTCAGGCCAGAAACTGTTCAAGCAGCCGGGCCAGTGCCAGCGGCTGATCGTGGTGCAGCATGTGCCCGGCGTCCTCCACGACCGCGATCCGACAGTCGGCGAGCAGCTGGAGCCGCTCGTGGTACTCGGCCTTCGTGAACTTGCCCTTCCACCAGCTGGCCATCGGGTCGTCGGAGGCTTCCACCGCCAGCACCGGCATCGTCAGGCGGCGGTAGTGGGCCAGGATCTCGTCGGCATGCGTCAGGTTGGCGAAGATGATCTTGTGCGCCGGGTCGCCCAGGATGTCCCATTGGCCCTGCGCGTTCTCGCGGGCCCACTGGGTGGCCAGCCACTGCGCCTTGTCGCGGCCGGCGGCATCGCGGGCCAGGCGCGGGTTGGTCTTGGTCAGGCGGCGCGCGACGCCGTCCGCGCTGTCGTAGGGGCGCAGGTTCATCTCGCCGCGTTCGAAGGCCTTGATCTCATCGATCCAGCGCGCGTAGCGGCCGGGGGCCTGGTCGGCCTGGCCGCCCGGCCCGCCGAAGCCCTCGATGTTGACCAGGCGGCGGATGCGCTGCGGCCGCACGGCGCCGTAGTGCATCACGACGTTGCCGCCCATGCTGTGGCCGACCAGGTCGATCGGCCGGTCGCCCGCAAAATGGTCCAGCAGGAAGTCCAGGTCGGCCAGGTAGTCGGCGAACCAGTAGTTGTCGGTCTTCGGGCCGGTGGTCAGGCCGTAGCCGCGCCAGTCCGGGGCGATGATCTGCCGCCCCTGTGCGAATGCGTCGGACAACGCGTCGACGACGAACTGGTAGGACGCGCCGACATCCATCCAGCCGTGCACCATCACCAGCGGCGGCAGCGAAGCCGAAGGCTCGCCCCAGACCCAGACGTGGTAGCTGTGCGTGCGGATCGGCACGAAGAGACTGCGGGCGGCGCGTCGAACTTGGTACATTCGCACGATCATAAGGAGGCATCGCTTGGCACGCAGTCAACTGAATGACAAGCCCGCGGCCGGACCGCAGGACCACTACGCGGTCCTGCATGGCGGCTTCGGCTGGCAGGTTCCGGAGCACTTCAACATGGCCGAGGTCTGCGCTGCGCGCTGGGCCCGGGCCGCCGGTGCGTCCGCGCGGGTCGCGGTGATCGCCGACGCGCCGGATGCGCGGGCGCGCACCTATTCCTATGCCGAACTGCAGCAGTGGGCGAACCGGCTGTCCCGGGTGCTGCACCTGCGTGGCGTGCGCGCGGGGGACCGCGTCGCGATCGTGCTGCCGCAGCGCTTCGAGACCGCGGTGGCCTACATGGCGGTGCTGCAGATGGGGGCGGTGGCGATGCCGCTGTCGATGCTGTTCGGCCCGGAGGCGCTGGCCTACCGGCTGCAGGACAGCGGCGCGGTCGTCGCCATCTGCGACGGCCAGGCGGTGGACCGCCTGCATGGCCTGCGGGAGGATTGCCCCGCCGTGCGCGCGATCCTGCGGGTCGGTGGGCGGCCCAGCCAGGCAGAGGAGGATTTCCACGCGCTGCTGGGGCAGGAGCCGGCGGAGTTCATCGCGGTGCCGACGCGCGCGGACGATCCGGCGGTGCTGATCTACACCAGCGGCACCACCGGGCAACCGAAGGGGGCGCTGATCCCGCACCGGGCGCTGATCGGCAACCTGAGCGGCTTCATCTGCAGCCAGAACTGGTTCGGCTTCGATCCGACCGGGCGGCGTCCCGGGTCCGAGGCGGTGTTCTGGTCGCCGGCGGACTGGGCCTGGACCGGCGGGCTGATGGATGCGCTGTTGCCCAGCCTGTATTTCGGCCGGCCGATTGTGGCCTGGAACGGCCGCTTCACGCCGGAGTCCGCGCTGGACCTGATGCAGCGCCACGGCGTGACGCACACCTTCCTGTTCCCGACCGCGCTCAAGGCCATGATGAAGGCCTGCCCCCATCCGCGGCAGCAGTACCGGCTGGGACTGCAGGCGATCATGAGTGCCGGGGAGGCGGTGGGCGACGCCGTGTTCGCCTACTGCCGCGACGAGCTTGGCGTGGTCGTCAACGAGATGTTCGGCCAGACCGAGATCAACTACATCGTCGGCAACTGCGCGATGAACGACGACCGCAGCCAGGGCGTTGGCTGGCCGGCCCGGCCCGGCAGCATGGGGCGGGCCTACCCGGGGCACCGGATCGCGGTGCTCGACGGGGCGGGTCGCGAGTGCGCCGTCGGCGAGCCGGGCGACGTGGCACTGCACCGCTTCGACCGGCAGGGGCACCCGGATCCGATATTCTTCCTGGGCTACTGGAACAACCCGGCGGCGACGCAGGCCAAGTACACCGGCGACTGGTGCCGCACCGGGGACGTCGCGGTGCAGGACGCGGACGGCTACCTCTGGTACCAGGGCCGCACGGACGACGTGTTCAAGTCTGCCGGCTACCGGATCGGGCCGGGCGAGATCGAGAACTGTCTGGTCAAGCATCCGGCGGTCGTCAATGCGGCTGTCGTGCCCAAGCCGGACGCGCAGCGCGGCGCGCTGGTGAAGGCCTATGTGGTGCTCGCGCCGGAGGCCGCGCAGGCCCGGGCGAGCCAGGGCCCGGCGACCGCAGCCTTCGACGCCGCGCTGGTCGCTGCCCTGCAGGAGCATGTGCGCGACAAACTGGCCCCGTACGAGTACCCGAAGGAGATCGAGTTCCTGGACGAACTGCCGATGACCACGACCGGCAAGGTGCAGCGCCGCGTGCTGCGGCTGCAGGAGCAGGCGCGCGCCGCCGCGCAGGGGCCGCGCTGAGATGGCCCGTCGCACGCACGTGTCGGAGACGCCGGCGACGCAGTTCCTGCGGGCGCACAAGCTGCCATTCATCGAGCATGTCTACGAGTACCTGGAGCAGGGGGGTGCGCAGCACAGCGCCAAGGTGCTCGGTGTCGATCCGTTCTGCGTCGTGAAGACGCTGGTGATGCAGGACGAACAGGCGCGAGCGCTGCTGGTGCTGATGCACGGCAACCGCACCGTCAGCACCCGCGCGCTGGCGCGCCAGATCGGCGTGAAGTCGGTCACGCCCTGCACCCCGGAGACGGCCAACCGCCACAGCGGCTATCTGGTCGGCGGTACCTCCCCGTTCGCGACCCGGCGCGCCATGCCGGTCTATGTGGAGCAGACCATCCTGGAACTGCCGCGCATGCTGATCAACGGCGGGCGGCGCGGTTACCTGGTCGAGCTCGACCCGGTGGCCGCGATGCGCCTGCTGGAGGCCCGGCCGGTGCAGTGTGCGCTGGCAGAATAGGGCCCGCCTTCCCCGAAAGACCGCCCATGGATGCCCTGACCCCGCTATTGCCCGTTCTGACTGCGCTGGCCGCCTACCTGCTGGGCTCGCTGTCGTTTGCCGTCATCGTCAGCAGCCTGATGGGCCTGAGCGATCCGCGCACCTACGGCAGCAAGAACCCCGGCGCCACCAATGTGCTGCGCTCCGGCAGCAAGCCGGCGGCCGTGGTCACGCTGTTGCTGGACGCCGCCAAGGGCTGGCTGCCGGTCGCGCTGGTGGCCTGGTATGGCCGGGCCTGGGGGCTGGCCGAAGGCACGATGGCGATGGCGGGGCTGGCGGCCTTCGTCGGGCACCTGTTTCCGGTGTTCTTCCGCTTCCAGGGCGGCAAGGGCGTGGCCACGGCGCTGGGCGTGCTGTTCGGCATCCATTGGGGCCTGGGGCTGGCGACCGCGGCTTCCTGGCTGATCATCGCCTGGTTCTTCCGCTACTCCTCGCTCGCGTCGCTGGTGGCTGCGCTGTTTGCGCCGCTCTACTATGTGTTCGGCGACGGTGTGGCCTGGTCGATGGACCGGGGCATCCTGGTGGCAATCGTCGTGATGGCGTTGCTGCTGGTCTGGCGCCATGCGCAGAACATCAACCGGCTGGTGAAGGGGACCGAGTCCCGGCTGGGTGCCAAGAAGGCCGGCTGACCGGCGCTCAGGACTGCTGCGCCGCGTAGGCGCCGAGCTGCAGCACCAGATGGTGGTTGAGCTGCACCCGGACGGACGAGGCGGCCAGCGCGCTGCGGATCTGCGGGCTGCCCAGCGCCGTGCGATGCAGCCGCGGCTGCGGCAGCAACTCGCCGATCTCGTTGAGCACGATCGCCACATGCGGGTAGTTCGCCTTGCTGCTGCGCCGCATCACGATCGCGATCTCGCCGTTGTCCAGGCGCACATAGGTGCCTGGCGGGCACAGACCCACGGTGCGCACCAGCGAGTGCCCGATCAGGTCGGAGGCGTCGCCGGTATCGCCCAGGATCGAGCGGACCGACTCGCTGGCGCTGCGCCCGACCCGGGAGCGCCGCGGGCTGATCATCGCGGCATAGCGGTCGACGACGCGCACGATGCGCGCCAGCCGCTGGGCCGGCGACACCTGCCACAGCTCGCCCTTGCCGGTCGCCTCGTCGTGGTGGCTGGTCACGATGTCCAGCCAGAGCTCGTCGACGATGCCGATGTTGGCCAGCATCATGCCACCCTTGACCGGGTGGGCCCGGATCGCGTCCTGTTGCTGCTGGTCCGGACGCTCCATTTGTGTGGCGAGGACGTCCTGCAGTGCGGTCATGCCGATGTTCATCGTGAAGGCCGCGTGCACCAGGCTGTCGCGCTCGCCGGGCTCCAGATTCAGCTCGACTGCGATCAGATGGCACAGCACCGCGCAGACCAGCGCGTGCGACGCGCTGTAGCCGACCGGGGAGTTCGTTGCCAGCTGGAACAGCAGGTACAGGCCGACGTCGGTGTCGCGCTCCAGCAGCTCGCGCATCCAGCGGTCGTACTGCCACACCCGCAGCTCGAACTCCTGGACGCTCTGCGGGTGGGTCAGGATCACGCCGAGCCCGGCCTCCAGGTCCGACCACAGGCCCAGCAGATCCTCGTATTCGCTCTCGTTCTGGACGTTCACGTCAGAAGCGCTTCTCGAGAACCATCTGCTCGTTGTTGCGCGTCATCTGGAAGCGGGACAGGTAGCTGTTGCCCAGCAGCACGAAGGGCATCGCGTTGGGCGTGACCACCGCCTCGATCTCGCGCACCTCGACGTCGTTGATGCGCACCGAGGCCAGCCGGATGCGCCAGCCGCGGGCCACACCGTTGGCGGTGCCGACGTTCACCGGCTCGCCCTTCTTGTAGTCCAGGCCGATGCGCTCCGCATCCGACAGGCTGATGCCGATCGCCGTCGCCCCGGTGTCCACCAGGAACTGCACCGGCTTGGAATTGATGGCGCCCTGGCCCATGAAGTGCCCGCCGGAATCCGCCGACAGCACGATCCGCGCGCCGCTGGGCGCCGCGATCGGCTGGCCGACATTGACCGGCGCGCCGCCGATGCGCAACGTCTGGCGCTGACCGGCGATCTCGACGGTGGCGCTGTCGCCCAGCGCCGAGACCACCTTGACACCGCGATGGCTCTCGCCGGGTGCCACCGCCTTGGGGGCGTTGCCATCCACCACCAGCAGCGCCTTGCCGCCCAGGATGCCCGACAGCGCAACGGCCGGCGCGGTGGCAGCCTGCGCCCAGGCCACCGTGGCACAGGCCAGACCGGCCGCACCGGCCGCGGCAAACCGCAGGGTCTGCAGGGTCCGGTGGCGGCGGGGTGTCGGCATGGCCGTTCAGTCGCGGAAGTTGTTGAAGCTCAGCGGCAGGTCGGCGATGTCCTTGCGTATCAGGGCCATGGCCGCCTGCAGGTCGTCGCGCTTGGCGCCGGTGACACGGACCGCATCGCCCTGGATCGCCGCCTGCACCTTCAGCTTGCTGTCCTTGATGAGGCGCTGGATCTTCTTGGAGACCTCCGTCTCGATGCCGTTGCGCACCTTGATGACCTGGCGGACCTTGTCGCCGCCGATCTTCTGGACGTCACCGCGGTCCAGGAAGCGCACGTCGACGTTGCGCTTGGTCAGCTTGTTGCGCAGGATGTCCTCGACCTGGCCGAGCTGGAACTCGGCGTCACCGGTCAGCGTGATGTCCTTGTCCTTGAGCTCGATCGCGGCGGCCGTTCCCTTGAAGTCGAAACGGGTGCCGATCTCCTTGATGGTGTTGTCCACCGCGTTCCTGATCTCGACCAGGTTTGCTTCACACACTGTGTCAAAAGAAGGCATGTTGTGACCTGTCAAACACGCGCCCGGCCGCCTGGGGGCCGATGCGACAATCCCGGCATGTTAGTCGAGAAAAACGTCCCGCTCCAGCCCTACAACAGCTTTCATATCGTGGCCAAGGCGTTTTCGCTGGCGCGTGTGACGCATGTCACGGGCCTGCTGGAACTGCTGGCGGATCCCCGTTGGAAGGACGAGCCGAAGTTCGTGCTGGGCGGGGGCAGCAACATCGTGCTGACCGGGGATGTGCGCGCGCTGGTGCTCAAGGTCGAGATCCTGGGTCGCCGCGTGGTCCGTGAGACGGCGCGCGGGCTGGTCGTGGAGGCCGGTGCCGGCGAAAACTGGCACGACTTCGTCGCCTGGACGATCGCGCAGGGCTGGGGCGGCCTGGAGAACCTGGCCATGATCCCCGGCACCGTGGGGGCCTCGCCGGTCCAGAACATCGGCGCCTATGGCCTGGAGCTGCAGGACCGCTTCGACTCGCTGGATGCGGTAGACCTGCAGACAGGGCAGACCGTGACGCTGGACGCGGCCCGCTGCGGCTTCGGCTACCGGGATTCGGTGTTCAAGCATGCGTCCGCCGGCGGCTTCGGCCTGAAGGACCGCATGCTGATCACGCAGGTGCGCTTCCTGCTGCCCCGGCCCTGGAAGCCGGTGCTGGGCTATGCGGACCTGGAGCGCAAGATGGCGGAGCAGGGCGTCAGCAGCCCGGACGCCCGGCAGATCTTCGAATGGGTGTGCGCGATCCGGCGTGCCAAGCTGCCCGACCCGGCGGTGCTGGGCAATGCCGGGAGCTTCTTCAAGAACCCGACCGTGTCGCCGGAGCAGTGTGCCGACATCATCCAGCGCGAGCCGCGCATCGTGCACTACCACCTGGACGACGGCAGCGTCAAGCTGGCCGCCGGCTGGCTGATCGAGGCCTGCGGGTGGAAGGGCAAGGCGGTGGGGCAGGCGGCTGTCTATGAGCGGCAGGCGCTGGTGCTGGTCAACCGGGGGCAGGCCACCGGCGGCGAGGTCATGACGCTGGCCCGGGCGATCCAGACCAG
>JAEUOX010000250.1 GCA_016790475.1 Rhodoferax sp.
TCGTGGAGAGCCTGAATCTTGGAACCTGCACAGGCATCGTCTTGTACGAAATCACGAAACAGCGGCGGGCCTACATACAGAAGAAGTTGGTGAAGAAGGCCGCTGCGTGATCCAAGGCGGCGATCAGGCGCTCGTTCGATCTGCGTCAGCCTCCTGGCTCTTCCGTTCGGGCATCATGGTGGTCAAGGAGCCTCCATGAACTGGCTTGAACACCCATCCCGCTTCCTCTTTTTCACCGGCAAGGGCGGAGTCGGCAAGACCTCCATCTCCACCGCCACGGCCATTGCCTTGGCTGATGCCGGCCAGCGCATCCTGCTGGTCAGCACGGACGCGGCCTCCAACCTGGACGAGATGCTGGGGGTGACGCTGTCCAACACCCCGGTGCCTGTGCCCGGCGTACCAGGTCTGGAACTGGTCAATATCGACCCCGACGCGGCTGCTGATCATTACCGCAGCCGGGTGCTCGCGCAGATGCCCAACGCGACCGCTGAGGAGCAATCCAAGGTGCTGGAGCAACTGTCTGGTGCCTGCACGACCGAGATCGCCTCTTTCGACGAGTTCTCCAGCCTGCTGGCAGGTGGCGCCGAGCGCTTTGACCACGTCGTGTTCGATACGGCGCCCAGTGGGCATACCCTTCGCTTGCTGAGCCTGCCCAAGGCCTGGAGCGGTTTCCTGGAGGGCAACGACCGGGGCGCCTCCTGCCTGGGTCCGCACTCCGGGCTCAAGATGCAGGAGGCGCGCTTCAACCAGGCCCTCGAGGCCCTGACCGATCCCTCGCTGACGGGCGTGGTGCTGGTGGCGCGACCGGAGGCCGGCGCCCTGGCCGAGGCGGGCCGCACCGCCAAGGAGTTGCAGGAGCTGGAGCTGACCCGCCAATGGCTGGTGCTCAACGCGGTCTACCAGCCCACCCTCGCGGACGACCCCGTATCGCAGGCGGTAGCACGCCAGGGTGAGCAGGCGTTGGCGGCCATGCCGGCGGTGTTGCGGACCCTGCCCCAGGCCCGGGTGCCGCTGCGGTCGTTCGATTCCGTCGGGCTTCCTGCCCTGCGCGCCCTTCTGAACGATGACCTGGCGGGCACGCTGCCAGCCGCGGAGGCCCCTGCGTCGGCCGAGGCGATGGACCTGCCCTCCCTGGCGCGGCTGATCGAACAACTGTCCGGCCAGGGTCGCGGACTGGTGATGGTCATGGGCAAGGGCGGTGTCGGCAAGACAACGATCGCCGCCGCCCTGGCGCTGGGCCTGGTGTCCAAGGGGCACACCGTTCGGCTGACCACGACCGATCCGGCGGCCCACCTGGAGCTGACACTGGAAGCCAGCGTCGATGGCCTGCAGGTCAGTCGCATTGATCCAAAGGCCGAGACCCGGCGCTACATCGACAAGATGATGGCGACCAAGGGCAAGGGCCTCGATGCCCAGGAGCGCGCCTTGCTGCTCGAAGACCTGAAGTCACCCTGTACCGAGGAAGTGGCTGTCTTTCACGCTTTCTCGCACATGGTGGCCCAGGCGTCGAGTGGGTTTGTGGTGATGGACACCGCGCCCACGGGACATTCCCTCCTGCTCATGGACGCGACCGGGGCGTACCACCGCCAGATGCTTCAAGGCCTGGGTGAACGCACCAATGCCCGGATCGTCACGCCGCTGATGCGCTTGCAGGACCCGAAGTACACCCAGGTGATCCTGGTCACGTTGCCCGAGACCACGCCGGTGTCGCAGGCCAGCGCCCTGCAGGACGACCTGCGTCGTGCAGGGGTGGAGCCCTATGCCTGGGTGCTCAACCGCTCGCTGCTGGCCGCTGGCCCGCGGGACCCTCTGCTGCAGGCCAGGCTGTCGGGGGAGTCTCGCCAGATCGAACGCATCCGCCAGGGCCGGCTGGCCCAACAGCTGTTCGTGCTGCCTTGGCAGGCCCAGCCGCCCGTCGGAGTGACTGCATTGAGAGCGCTGGCGCAATAAGCCGGCGGAGGAGTCCTCGGTCACCTGGCCGATCCGGCGCAATGCGTTTTGCAGCGCGGGCTTGTCAACCTTGCCCGGGCCGACACCGGCAAGCGCGCGGCAGGGGGCGACCGCAGGCCGCCCCTGCCGCGCGACATCAGAAGAACCCCAGCTTGTTCTCGCTGTAGCTCACCAGCAGGTTCTTCGTCTGCTGGTAGTGGTCCAGCATCATCTTGTGCGTCTCGCGCCCGATGCCGGACTCCTTGTAGCCGCCGAAGGCCGCATGCGCCGGGTAGGCGTGGTAGCAGTTGGTCCAGACGCGGCCGGCCTTGATCGCGCGGCCCATGCGGTAGGCCACGTTGCCGTTGCGGCTCCACACGCCGGCGCCCAGGCCGTACAGCGTGTCGTTGGCGATCGCCAGGGCCTCGGCCTCGTCCTTGAAGGTGGTCACGGCCAGAACCGGGCCGAAGATTTCCTCCTGGAAGATGCGCATCTTGTTGTGGCCCTTGAACAGCGTGGGCTGCACGTAGTAGCCGCCGGAGAGTTCGCCGCCCAGGTCGGCCTGCGCACCGCCGGCCAGCACCTGCGCGCCCTCCTGGCGGCCCAGGTCCAGGTAGGAGAGGATCTTGGTCAGCTGCTCCTTGCTGGCCTGCGCGCCCATCATGCTGTCGGTGTCCAGCGGGTTCTGGTGGCGGATCGCGGCCACACGCTGCAGCACGCGCTCCATGAAGCGGTCGTAGATGCTTTCCTGGATCAGCGCCCGACTCGGGCAGGTGCAGACCTCGCCCTGGTTGAACGCGAACAGCACCATTCCCTCGATCGCCTTGTCCAGGAAGCCGTCGTCGCGGTCCATCACGTCGGCAAAGAAGATGTTAGGCGACTTGCCGCCGAGCTCCAGCGTGGCCGGGATCAGGTTGTTCGCCGCGGCCTGCGCGATCACGCGGCCGGTGCTGGTGGAGCCGGTGAAGGCGATCTTCGCGATGCGCTTGCTGCTGGCCAGCGGCATGCCGGCCTCGCGGCCGAAGCCGTTGACGATGTTCAGCACGCCCGGCGGCAGCAGGTCGGCGATCAGCTCGGCCAGGATCAGGATCGAGATCGGGGTGGACTCCGCCGGCTTGAGCACGACGCAGTTGCCCGCGCCCAGCGCAGGCGCCAGTTTCCACGCCGCCATCAGGATCGGGAAATTCCAGGGGATGATCTGGCCGACGACACCCAGCGGCTCATGGATGTGGTAGGCCATGGTGTTCTCGTCGATCTCGCTGATGCCGCCTTCCTGCGCACGCAGCGCACCGGCGAAGTAGCGGAAGTGGTCGACGGTCAGCGGGATGTCGGCGTTCAGCGTCTCGCGGATCGCCTTGCCGTTGTCCACCGTCTCGGCATAGGCCAGCAGTTCAAGGTTCTGCTCGATGCGGTCGGCGATCTTCAGCAGCAGGTTGCTGCGGGTCGCGGCGTCGGTGCGGCCCCAGGCGTCGGCGGCAGCATGGGCGGCGTCCAGCGCGCGTTCGATGTCCGCCGCGTCGGAGCGCGCGGCCTGCGTGTAGACCTTGCCGCTGATCGGCGTGATCACGTCGAAGTACTGGCCCTTGACCGGGGGCGTCCACTTTCCGCCGATGAAGTTGTCATAGCGGGGCCTGTACTGGATCTTGGCGCCGGGTTGGCCGGGGGCTGCGTAGAGCATGGGTGTCTCCTGAGGGTGGATGGTGCCGGCGGACACCATGTCCTCCGGGCGCAGGGGTTAGCGCAAAAGCGGTGCCAGCACCGCGGCGTGCCTGCCGGCTGGCGCAAGTGCTTGATTGGATTGACAAAGCCCACCGGTACTCCGGGTTTACCCGGATGCATGCGGTGGACCGGAAGCTGTCCACCTGTCCGCGGCCTGTCAGCAACAGGTGTCACATTTCGCGACAGTCGGACAGCCCTCTGCGCCGGATCAAGCCGGGGCCAGGGTCGCCCCGCTAGACTGCGCCGCATCGAGAGCGGCCCCCATGATCCGCCCGGAGACAAGCCCATGCCCCACCCTGCTTCCTTTCCACCCGCGCTGGTGCGCAAGGCTCGCCTGCAGCTCGTCGAGCAGGGCATCCCGCCGGGCGGCGCGATCAACGATCTGGTGGCGCGCTCCTGGTCGCGCAGCCTGCGGGCCGGGCTGTCCCCGATCGGCCGCATCGATTGCCAGGACAACCTGGCCGGCGCCGCACTGGAACGTGTGCGCACGCGCAACCACGACCTGATCAGCCACTCCGAGCCGGTGATGGAGCACCTCTTCGAGCAGGTGCGCCACAGCCACAGCATGGTGGTGCTGGCCGACGCGCAGGGCGTGTTGATGCGCACGCTGGGCGATCTGGATTTCCTCAGCAAGGCGGATCGCGTCGCGCTGACCTTCGGTGCGACCTGGGCCGAGAACCAGCGCGGCACGAACGCGATCGGCACCGCGCTGGCGGAGGCCCGCGCGGTGGAGATCCACGGCCCGGAGCACTACCTGGAGCGCAACGGCTTCCTGACCTGC
>JAEUOX010000258.1 GCA_016790475.1 Rhodoferax sp.
CATGCGCCGATGGCTCGTCCTGCTGATGGTCCTGATCATGCCCTTGCGGGGCATCGCGGCGGATGCCATGGCCATCACGATGGCCCTGTCGATGCCCGATTGGGCCCCCGCCACCAGCCTGCAGGCCATCGCGCCCCAGGCTGCGCCGGTGCAGCATGCGGACTGCGAGGAGCACGCCGTGATCGCCGACGCGTCGGCTGCCCCGGCAGACGATCCGGTCGTCGCCGCCGACGACAACTGCCCGACCTGTGCCTCCTGCATGGTCTGCTCGTCCGCGGCGCTGGCCGTGCAAGAGTCCGTTCCGCCCAGCCTCTCGCTTCCCCACGCCTTGCCCCCGTCCGCCGGGGAGGCCTTCCACAGCGCCGCTGCGCGGCGTGGCTTCAAGCCGCCCATTTCCTGACTCCGACGCCCGTAGTCCGTCTGCCCTCCGCCGGCCCGCGCCGGCACGGCAGGCTGTGTTCCCCCTGGCCTTGGAGTTTTCATGATGTTCTGCAGCCGTATCCGCGGCTGGGCCGCGCCTCTGTGCGGGGTCCTGTTGGCCCCCTGTATCGCCGCCCAGACCCCGCCCCCCGCGCGGCCCGACCCGGCACCCGCATCCCCTGCGTCCCTGCGTGCGGACCTGCGTGCGCTGGTTGATGCCGCCACACCGGTGCCTCCGGTGGTGTACCGCAGTGTCTTCACCGACCTGCCCACCGGCGTGGAAACCACCGATACCGACTGGCGCAAGGCTAATCAGGCGGTCGGTGAATTCCCGCGCGGGCACATCGACATCCTGCGCTGGGAATCCCGGCATGAGGGGAAGCACTGATGGCCGCGCTGCGCATGCTGCTGCTGGCGGGCAGCGTCAGCCTGCTGGGGGCTTGCGCCAGTGTGTCGCCCGACGCCGGCGTGGCCGAAGTCCAGACGCTCAGCCAGCCCGGTGTGCAGGGCGTGGCGGTTCGCGTCGCGGCCGAGCCGGATGCCGCGGCCCGCGCCACGGTGGACCGACTGCTGCAGGCGCCGCTGGACGTCGACGCGGCGGTGCAGATCGCACTGCTGAACAACCCGGGCCTGCAGGCCGCACTGGCGACGCTGGGCCTGCGGGAGGCGGATCGCGCGCAGGCCGGCAGCCTGGGCAATCCCCACCTGTCGCTGGGGCGCATGGTCGAGGGCGACAAGGTCGAGATCGAGCGCGCCCTGCGTTTCAACCTGATGGATCTGCTGACGCTGCCCTGGCGCACGCGCTGGGCCGGGCAGCAGGCCGAACTGGCCCGGCTGCAGGCGGCGCAGGAGGTCGTGCGGCTGGCGGCGGACACCCGCAAGGCCTGGATCCA
>JAEUOX010000267.1 GCA_016790475.1 Rhodoferax sp.
TTGGGGAGGCCCAGCAGCCCGACGTCAGCCAACACCTTCAGTTCAAGCTTGAGACTCTTTTTCTCGCCTGGCCAGCCGGGTGTCTTTTGCCGAGGTGCCCGATTGACCGCGCTCTTGAAGCGCATGTTGCCGAATCCGCCATCGCCGCCCTTGGCAATCGTGATCACTTCGCCGGGAACCAATAACTCGTAGAGCACTTCACCGGTCTGGGCATCTGTAATGATGGTGCCGACCGGCATCTTCAAGGTGATGTCCTCGCCGGCCGCCCCAAACATGTCGGAACCCATGCCATGCTGACCGCGCTTGGCGTCATAGCGGCGGGCATAGCGGTAGTCCACCAGGGTATTGAGGTTCGGGTCTGCGACGGCAAACACATGTCCACCGCGACCGCCGTCGCCCCCGTTCGGCCCGCCGAACTCCTTGTACTTTTCATGACGGAACGAGACGCACCCCGCTCCGCCATCTCCGGCAGAGATGTCGATAAAGGCTTCGTCAACAAACTTCATGGTGGGACGACCGCTGCTGTTACGCCGGGAACGGCGCCTGGGCGGGGTCGCACATCGCGGCCCGACCCGACCTGCCCGCGCCTCGGAATTCGATGCGCTTTATAAACGAAAAACCCTGCGCGATGCGCAGGGTTCGGTGCCGGAGCAATGATGGCTCAGGCCGGGGTGACACTCACCGTATGCTTGTTCAGCGCACCTTTGACCGCAAAGGACACCTTGCCATCCGCCAGAGCGAACAGCGTGTGATCCTTGCCGATACCGACGTTTGTGCCTGCATGGAAACGGGTTCCACGCTGGCGCACGATGATCGAACCTGCGGTGATGGACTCGCCACCAAAGGCCTTCACACCCAGCATCTTGGGCTTGGAATCGCGCCCGTTTCGCGTAGAGCCGCCGCCTTTTTTCTGTGCCATGTTTCTCTCCTGATGATCGGGTAGCGTTGCCGCCAGCCCCTAAGCATTCAGCCAGCGATCGCGCCGATTTGCAGTTCTGTGAACTGCTGGCGGTGACCCTGGCGCTTCTGGTAGTGCTTGCGACGACGCATCTTGAAGATGCCGACCTTGTCGTGCTTGCCATGGGCCAGCACGGTAGCTGTGACTGTTGCGCCGGATACCAGGGGAGAGCCAACCCGGATGTCTGCGCCGTTTCCGACCGCAAGCACCTGATCGATGACAATCTCTTGGCCTACATCCGCAGCAATCTGTTCTACTTTGATTTTTTCGCCGGCAGCAACGCGATACTGCTTGCCACCGGTTTTTATGACCGCGTACATATGAACCTCTTCCGTTGAACTGCGCCAAAGAAAATTCGCGCAGCCCGCGAGTGTAGCACGCCCCACTGGGTGTCTGGACCATGCTTGTCCGACGACGCAATCCATCCACCAGCCAGCGTCGCGCTCGTTCCTATAATCAGCCCGTAGTTGCGGCCACCCATCTTGCAATCCCCTCCCTCGCCTTCTGCAGCGTCATCGCTTGCCCTGATCTCCTCCGAGATGGCGGAGGTGGATGCCGTGATCACGCGACGCCTGGAATCCGGCGTCCCGCTGGTTGGCAGCGTCTCGCGCTACATCATTGCGGCCGGTGGCAAGCGGCTGCGTCCGGCCTTGCTGCTGTTGACCTGCGGCGCACTGGGTTACCGGGGTACCCAGTGCTACAACCTGGCCGCGGTCGTCGAATTCATCCATACGGCGACGCTGTTGCACGATGACGTGGTCGATGAATCGGTCATGCGTCGCGGAAATGCGACAGCCAACGAAACCTTTGGCAACCCCGCCAGCGTGCTGGTCGGGGACTTCCTGTACTCCCGAGCGTTTCAGATGATGGTTGAGGCGCAGGACATGCGCATCATGGAGGTGCTCGCCGACGCCACCAATGTCATCGCAGAGGGCGAAGTGCTGCAGTTGATGAACATGCACAACGCCGCGATCAACGAATCAGAGTACCTGCACGTCATCCGTTCGAAGACTGCCAAGCTGTTTGAGGCGAGCTCCCGCGTCGGCGCCATTCTTGCGAAGGCCTCCCCTGAACAGGAAGAGGCGAGCGCCCAGTACGGGCAGGCCCTTGGCACGGCCTTTCAGGTCATCGACGACGTGCTCGACTACGCCGGCGACGCCAGCGTGATGGGCAAGAGCCTGGGGGATGATCTTCGAGAGGGGAAAGCAACCTTGCCCTTGATTTCCGCGATGCAGCGGGGCAACGCTGGCCAGCGTGCAGTGATCCAGGGCGCCATCGAAACGGGGGCCGTCGACAAGCTGGAGGATGTCATCGCGATCGTCCGGCAAACCGGCGCGCTCGAGTTCTCGCGTCAGGCGGCCGCGGCAGAGGCCCGGCGCGCCATTTCAGCAGCACGACTGCTGCCTTCGGGAGCCCATGCCAGCTGTTTGATACAATTGGCCGATCAGCTTTTGAGCCGCGATAACTGACACTGGTTCCAGTGTTCCGCGGTCCTAATCGGGGTGTAGCTTAGCCTGGTAGAGCGCTACGTTCGGGACGTAGAGGCCGGAGGTTCGAATCCTCTCACCCCGACCACGCATGGTGTTGTCAAAGCACCTCCCTCGACCTGCCTTCGACTGCCATTCAATTTACATCGAATGGCCAATCGGAGATGATTAGGCGATTGGTTCGCCCCATAGTACATTTCGAGGTCATGTCCGCAGTCGAATCCGCCAATCGGGAGTCCAGCAGCGTCGCATTGCCCGGCTTGGGACGCGCTCTGATTCTGGCGGGCAAGCTGGGGCAGAAATCTGCCGAGGACATCTACCGCAAGGCCTCATCGGCCCGTACGAGTTTCATTGCCGAATTGACGGGCTCTGGCGCCGTCTCTGCATTCGATCTGGCGCACACGATGTCCACGGCATACGCCGCGCCACTGGTCGATCTGGATGCCATCGACAACGAGCGCCTGCCCAAAGGGTTGCTTGATCCGAAGATCTGCCAGGCCTATCGGGTGATCGTTCTCAGCAAGCGCAACAACCGTCTGACGGTCGCGACCGCCGATCCGTCTGACCAGGAGGCTGTCGAGAAGATCAAGTTCGCGACCCAGCTCGGCGTGGACTGGGTGATCGCCGAATACGACAAACTCCTCAAACTTGTCGATGCGAACACCGCCACGGCCACCGAGACGATGGAAGAAATCATCGGCGGTGAGTTCGAGTTCGACGAAGTGGCAGCGGAAGGCGTTGGCGACAACGACCAGCCGGCCGTCTCTGAAGTCGAGGACGCGCCGGTCGTCAAGTTCCTGCACAAGATGCTGCTGGACGCTTTCAGCATGCGTGCGTCGGATCTGCATTTCGAGCCCTACGAGCACACCTACCGGGTCCGCTTCCGGATCGATGGCGAGTTGCGGGAAATCGCCGCACCGCCGATCGCGATCAAGGACAAGCTGGCCTCGCGCATCAAGGTGATCTCGAAGATGGACATCTCTGAGAAGCGCATCCCGCAAGACGGCAAGATGAAGCTCAAGGTGGGTCCCAACCGCGTGATCGACTTCCGGGTGAGCACCCTGCCTACGCTGTTCGGCGAGAAGATCGTTATCCGTATCCTGGATCCGAGCAGCGCCAAGCTGGGCGTCGATGCGCTCGGCTACGAGCCCGACGAGAAGAAGCGCCTGCTGGACGCCATCAGCCGGCCCTACGGCATGATTCTGGTGACCGGCCCGACCGGCTCCGGCAAGACGGTCTCGCTGTACACCTGCCTGAACCTCCTGAACAAGCCTGGCGTCAACATCGCCACGGCGGAGGATCCCTCGGAGATCAACCTGCCAGGCGTGAACCAGGTCAACGTCAATGACAAGGCGGGGCTTACGTTTGCCGCGGCGCTGAAGTCCTTCCTTCGCCAGGACCCCGACATCATCATGGTTGGCGAGATCCGCGATCTCGAGACCGCCGACATCGCCATCAAGGCGGCCCAGACCGGCCACCTGGTGCTGTCGACGCTGCACACCAACGATGCGCCGACAACCCTGACACGGATGCGCAACATGGGCATCGCGCCCTTCAATATCGCGTCCAGTGTCATCCTGATCACCGCACAGCGTCTCGCGCGGCGCCTTTGCACCAGTTGCAAGGCACCGGTCGAAGTCCCCGAGAAGGCTTTGCTGGATGCCGGGTTTGGCGAGAACGAACTGGATGGCACCTGGGTCACCTACCGCCCGGTGGGATGTTCGTCCTGCAATGGCGGCTACAAGGGACGCGTCGGTATCTATCAGGTCATGCCGGTCAGCGAAGAAATCCAGCGCATCATCCTGCGGGACGGCAGTGCGATGGAGATTGCGGCCCAGGCAGCCAAGGAAGGGGTGGATTCGCTGCGCCGCTCCGGCCTGAAAAAGGTGAAGCTCGGGCTGACTTCGCTGGAAGAAGTGCTTGCGGTCACCAACGAATAAGTGAACGGATCCAGAGGACCATATGGCTACTGCGAAGCAGCAAAGCACCAAGGAATCGGTCTACGAATGGGAGGGGAAGGACCGCAACGGCAAGCAGGTGCGTGGTGAGATCCGTGCAGTTGGCGAGAACCAGGTTCTTGCATCGCTGCGTCGCCAGGGCGTCATCCCCGGGAAGATCAAGAAGCGCCGCACCAGTTCCGGCGGCACCATCAAGCCCAAGGATCTTGCGATCTTCACGCGGCAGTTGGCAACCATGATGAAGGCCGGTGTGCCCCTGCTTCAGGCCTTTGACATCGTCGGGCGGGGCAATCCCAATCCGCGGGTGACCAAGCTGCTCAACGACATCCGCACCGACGTCGAGACCGGCACCTCTTTGAGCGTCGCGTTCCGGAAGTTTCCGATCTACTTCGACAACCTGTATTGCAACCTCGTCGAGGCGGGCGAATCCGCAGGTATCCTGGACCAGCTGCTGGATCGCCTCGCGGTCTACATGGAGAAGACCGAAGCGATCAAGTCGAAGATCAAGTCGGCACTGATGTACCCGATCTCCGTCCTCGTGGTCGCCTTCGTGGTGGTGTCGGTGATCATGATCTTCGTGATCCCGGCTTTCAAGGAGGTCTTCTCCAACTTCGGTGGCGAGTTGCCGGTTCCGACGCTGGTCGTGATCGCGATGAGCGAGTTCTTCGTGAAGTACTGGTACCTGATCTTCGGCGGTCTCGGCGGAGGCGTCTACTTCTTCATGGAAGCCTGGAAGCGGAACGAAAAGTTGCAGCACGTGATGGATCGCATCATGCTGAAGTTGCCGGTCTTCGGCGTGCTCGTCGAGAAGTCCTGCATCGCACGCTGGACGCGGACGCTCGCCACGATGTTCGCTGCGGGCGTACCGTTGGTCGAGGCCCTCGACTCCGTGGGCGGTGCCGCCGGGAACTCCGTGTTTGAACGGGCCACCGTCAAGATCCAGCATGAAGTCTCCACCGGAACGGCGCTCACGGTCGCAATGACAAACGCCAACCTGTTTCCGTCGATGGTGCTGCAGATGTGCGCCATCGGCGAGGAGTCCGGCTCCATCGACCACATGCTGGGCAAGGCCGCCGACTTCTTCGAGGCCGAGGTGGACGACATGGTGGCCGGCATCTCCAGCCTGATGGAGCCGATCATCATCGTGATCCTGGGCACCGTCATCGGCGGTATCGTGGTCGCGATGTACCTGCCGATCTTCAAGCTCGGAGCCGTGGTCTGATGCTCGGCTCGCTGGCCGCCGACGTGGCGGCCTTTGGCGTCCTGGGTCTGCTGATCGGCAGTTTCCTGAACGTCCTGATCCACCGCCTGCCCCGCATGCTGGAGGCGGCATGGGCGGACGACTGTGCCGAACAGGCGGGCCGGGAACCCGAGGAGCGCGCTCCCTACAACCTGCTGCGCCCGGGCTCCCGGTGCCCCCATTGCGGCCACCAGATCCGCTGGTACGAGAACATTCCGGTGGTGAGCTACCTGGTCCTGCGCGGCCGCTGCTCCGAGTGCCGCACGCCGATCAGCCCGCGCTACCCCGCCGTCGAACTGATCACCGCCGGCCTCTTCGCATTCGCGGCCCTGCACCACGGCCTGACGCCGGCAGGCCTCGCCTGGGCGGCCTTTGCCAGCCTGCTGATTGCCCAGTTCTTCATCGATTTCGACACCCAACTGCTTCCGGATGACCTGAATTACCTGATCCTGTGGGGCGGCCTGGTCGCTTCACTGACGCACCTGACGACCGTGCCGATCGCGTCGGCAGTCTGGGGCGCGGTGTTCGGGTACCTGAGCCTGTGGATCGTCTACCAGGTGCACCACCTGCTGACCGGCAAGCAGGGCATGGGCCACGGCGATTTCAAGCTGCTGGCCGGTCTGGGCGCCTGGTTTGGCGCCGACTACCTGGTGGCGCTGATCCTGCTGTCGTCGGTCGTGGGCTCGATCATCGGCGGCACGCTGCTGGTCATCGGCCGTGTGGCCCACCGTGACATCCCGATCCCGTTCGGCCCCTTCCTGGCAGGTGCCGGATTGGTGGCGATGGCCTTCGGCCCGGGGCGGCTGGAGCAGGCCGTGCCGTTCGCCTTCCCGTTCGCGCACCTGGTTCGCTGATGGCCATGGTCCGGGTGGGCTTGACGGGCGGCATCGGAAGCGGAAAGAGCACGGCAGCCGGGATGCTGGCCGCACTGGGTGCGGTCGTCATCGACGCGGACGCCATCTCCCGTTCGGTGACGGCTGCCGGTGGCAGCGCGATCCCGGCACTCCAGGCAGAGTTCGGGGCCGCCTTCGTCACTTTGGACGGTGCACTCGACCGGGACCGCATGCGGGAGGCCACCTATGCCGACCCCGGTGTCCGCAAACGTCTGGAGGCGATCGTCCACCCGCTGGTAGGCGCGGAGTCCGCACGGCAGGAAGAGCTCGCCCTGGCCGGCGGCGCAAGCTGCATCGTGTTCGACATCCCGCTGCTGGTCGAGTCCCGGCGCTGGCGCCAGCGGGTCGACCTGGTGCTGGTGATCGATTGCCCCGCCGAGCTGCAGGTTGAACGGGTGGTGCGACGCAGTGCGCTTGCTGCAGCTACCGTGCGCAAGATCATCGCCAGCCAGGCCACGCGGGCGCAACGCCTGGCCGCCGCAGACATCGTGGTCTCCAACACCGGGGCAACGCCAGAGGTGCTGGCGACGGAAATCGAGCAGCTCAAATCACGCTTCGGGCTATGATCGCCGCCAGGAAACAAGCTGCGTGATCCTCTACGAATACCCCTTCAACGAGCGTATCCGGACGTACCTGCGCCTGGAGCATCTGTTTCGCCGGCTGGCAGAACTGGTGTCGCGGGAATCAGCAGTCGACCACCACTATGCCCTGTCGACGATCTTCGAGATCATGGACGTTGGCGCACGTGCCGACCTGAAGGCCGACCTGCTGAAGGACCTGGATCGGCAGCGCCAGATCCTGAACGGCTTCCGGGGCAATCCGGCCATCTCGGAGCAGGCGCTCGATGGCATCGTCGCGCAGATCGAGCACTGCTTCTCCGGCCTGACCGGCGTGCCCGGCAAGGCCGGCAACGCCCTGACGGACAACGACTGGCTCATGAGCATCCGCAGCCGTGTCGGCATCCCCGGGGGTACCTGCGAATTCGATCTGCCGGCCTACTATGCCTGGCAGCACCGGCCGGGCGCCGACCGGCGCGCGGACCTGCAGCGCTGGTGCCAGAGCCTGTCGCCGATGGCGGATTCGGTGACGCTGGTGCTCAAGATGCTGCGGGAGACTGGCGCGCCGCAGAAGGTGATGGCCGTCGGTGGCCAGTTCCAGCAGAACCTGCCGCAGGGCAAGACCTTCCAGCTGCTTCGTCTGCGGCTGGATGCCTCACTCGGACTGATCCCGGAGATCAGCGGCAACCGCCTGATGGTGTCCATCCGCTTCATGCGCCAGGGGCCGGACGACCGCCTGCACCCGGGCGCGGAAGACTGCCCCTTCGAACTGACCCTGTGCGCCTGACGCCAACAGGCCTCTTCGGAACCGGAATCGCCATGGCGGAACCATCCACTCCCCCACTGCGCAAGCGCATCGTGACCTGCCCCGCCTGCCGCGGCGAGAGCATCTACGATGCCTCCAATGCCTACCGGCCCTTCTGCAGCGGCCGTTGCAAGAACATGGATTTCGGCGCGTGGGCCGACGAAAGCTTCCGGGTTGCCGCAGACCCGGATCCGCTGGAGCCCGCGCCAGGCACGATTCGCCTGCAGTGAGGCCGCCGCCGCCGGTCAGTGGGTCGGGCCGCTGAAACCGCGCTCCTCGGCAAGATGCGCCAACACCGGCACCGTGCCGGGCAACACCGGTTGCACCTGGACCGGCAACTGCTGCCAGGCGCAGTGCTGCCCCTCCCGCATCGACATGTCACCCTGCCAGGCGGTGACCTTGCAGAAGCTCAGCCGCACCAGCGCATGCGGGTAGTCGACCATTTCCGTGCGCCACACGCTGGCCGAGGTCACCTCGATTCCAAGCTCCTCCTGCAGTTCCCGGGCAAGCGCCTGGATGACGGATTCACCCGCCTCCAGCTTTCCGCCAGGAAACTCCCAGTAGCCGGCGTAGACCTTGCCGGGCGGACGGGACGTCAGCAGAAACTGGCCATCCGGCCGGACCAGGATGCCGACGGCCACCTCGGTGACCGGCCGGTGCGCACCGCCATCGCGCGGGCGCTCCGGGTCTGCCACCAGCACCGGCGGCGCCGGCTTCACGGCTGGGCGCCCTGGCGCCCGCAGTAGTCCCGGGCAAACTGGTAGGCGACGCGGCCGCTGCGCGACGCACGCTCCAGCGCCCACACCAGCGCGTGCGGACGCGCTGCCTGCACTTCGGCAGGCCCCAGGCCCATCGACGTGAGCCATTGCGCAACGATCGCGAGGTACTCATCCTGCGTGAACGGATAGAAGCTGACCCACAGGCCGAAGCGCTCCGACAGCGAGATCTTCTCCTCCACCACCTCCCCGGGGTGCACCTCACCATCCTCGGTGTGGGTGTAGGTGAGGTTCTCCTTCATGTACTCCGGCAGCAGGTGACGGCGGTTGCTGGTGGCATAGACCAGCACATTGGGCGTCGTCTCCGCCACCGAGCCATCCAGGATCGACTTGAGAGCCTTGTACCCCGGCTCCCCCTCGTCAAAGCTCAAGTCGTCGCAATACACAATGAAGCGCTCCGGGCGGCCGGACACGACATCGACGATATCCGGCAGATCGACCAGATCCGCCTTGTCGACCTCGATCAGACGCAGCCCCCGGGGTGCGTACTCCTGCAGGCAGGCCTTGATCAGCGAGGACTTGCCGGTACCCCGCGCACCGGTCAGCAGCACGTTGTTGGCGCTCTTTCCGTCCACGAACTGCTGCGTGTTGCGCTGGATCTTCTCCTTCTGGATGTCGATCTCCTGCAGGTCGTCGAGCCGGATCGTGGCAACGTGACGCACCGGCTCCAGGCGGCCCGGGCCATTGCTGCGGCGCCGGTAGCGGAAGGCGATCGACGCGCTCCAGTCCGGCTCGCCCAGGGGCTGCGGCAAGGCCGCCTCGATCCGGCCGATGAGTTGCTCGGCGCGTGTCAGAAGGTGTTCCAGCTTGTCATTCATGACTGACGATCCAGGGCCCGCGACGGGCGGGGTTGCAGCAGCTCACGACCGGTAGTCGGCGTTGATCGAGACGTAGTCGTGGCTCAGGTCGCAGGTCCAGACAGTGGCGGCCTGCGTGCCGCGGCCCAGCCCCACACGCACCGTGATCTCGCTCTGCTTCATGACGCGCTGGCCGTCCGACTCCTGGTAGGCCGGATGCCGCCCGCCGCGCGTCGCCACGTGCACGTCATCCAGGTGCAGCTCGATCAGGGCCTGGTCCAGGTCCTCGATGCCGGCATAACCGACCGCCGCAAGAATGCGCCCCAGGTTGGGGTCGCTGGCGAAGAAGGCCGTCTTGACCAAGGGCGAGTGGGCGATGGCGCTCGCGACCAGTCGGCACTCGTCGACGGTGCGACCGCCCTCCACCTGGATCGTGATGAACTTGGTCGCGCCCTCGCCGTCGCGGACGATCGCGTGGGCCAACTGGCGGGCAACGCCCAGCAGGGCAGCCCGCAAGGCCTTCCCGTCCGCGCTGTCCAGTGCTTGCACCGGTACATGACCGGCCCGGTTGGTCGCGATCAGCACCAGCGAGTCGTTGGTCGAGGTGTCGCCATCGACCGTCACGCAGTTGAAGGACCCGTCGGCCAGCTCACGGCAGAGCTGCTGCATCACGGAGGGATCGACGCAGGCATCCGTCGCGATGAATCCGAGCATCGTGGCCATGTTCGGCCGGATCATGCCGGCACCCTTGCTGATGCCGGTGATCGTGACGGTCTTCCCGCCAATCTGCGCCCGGGCACTGAAGGCCTTGGGGACGGTGTCGGTCGTCATGATGCCCAGCGCCGCGTCGAACCAGCGGTCCTCCCGGGCAGCCGCAATCGCGGCATCCAGTCCGGCCACGATACGCTCGACCGGCAGCGGCTCCATGATCACGCCGGTCGAAAACGGCCAGACTTCCTGGGCGCGCAGACCCAGCCGGCTGGCCACGGCCTCGCAGGTGCTGCGTGCGCGCTGCAGCCCGTCAGCGCCAGTGCCGGCGTTCGCATTGCCGGTGTTGATCACGAGCGCACGGACGGCACTGCCCGAGGCCAGGTGCTCGCGGCACACCTGCACCGGGGCCGCGCAGAAGCGGTTCCGCGTGAATACCGCGGACACGGAGGCGCCGGGCTCGATCAGCACGACCGTCAGGTCCTTGCGCTGGGCCTTGCGGATGCCTGCCTCGGTGACGCCGATGCGCACGCCTGGCACCGGGTGCAGGTCTGCGGCCACCGGGGCCGGAAGGTTCACTGCCATGTCGTTCGCTCCTCAGGCCAGCTTGCCGTGGCACTGCTTGTACTTCTTGCCGCTGCCACAGGGGCAGGGGTCATTGCGGCCCACTCGCGGCACCTGGCCCGCCAACGGCATGGCGCCGCCGGCGCTGCGGCCGGTGGTGCCGGCATCGACGGTGGACTCCACCTCGCCGGTCTCGGTCGGCGCGGTGTAGGTGACATTGGTGATCGCCTCGGCGCGCGCCTCCATGGCCTGCGCTGCCTCGCTCGCCTGCTCGCTGGACTGGATGCGCACCGTCATCAGCGTCTTCGTGACCTCGTTTTTCACGGAGTCCAGCAGCTGGCCGAACAGCTCGAAGGCCTCGCGCTTGTATTCCTGCTTCGGCTGCTTCTGGGCATATCCGCGCAGGTGGATGCCCTGGCGCAGATAATCCAGCGCGCTCAGGTGCTCGCGCCAGTGGGTATCGATGCTCTGCAGCAGCACCATGCGCTCGAACTGCGTGAAGTTCTCGCCACCGACCAGCGCGACCTTGGCATCGAAGGCGGCCGTGGCGGCCTCCTGCACCTTCTCGACGATGTCCTCGTCCGTGATCGCCGAGGCCGACTGGACCAGCGCCTTCAGATCCAGCGAGATCTGCCAGTCCTTGGCCAGGGCCGCCTCCAGACCGGGGATGTCCCACTGCTCCTCGACCGACTCCTGCGGCACGAACTGGCGGACCATGTCGATCACGCTGCCTTCGCGCAGGCTGCCGATCTGGGCCGTGAGGTCGGCCGCGTCCAAAATGCCATTGCGCTGCTGGTAGATCACCTTGCGCTGGTCGTTGGCCACATCGTCGTACTCCAGCAACTGCTTGCGCATGTCGAAGTTGCGGGCCTCCACCTTGCGCTGTGCGCTCTCGATGCTGCGGGTGACGATGCCGGCTTCGATGGCCTCGCCATCGGGCATCTTCAGGCGGTCCATGATCGCCCGGACACGGTCCCCGGCGAAGATGCGCATCAGCGAATCGTCCAGGCTGAGGTAGAAGCGGGAAGAGCCCGGGTCGCCCTGGCGGCCGGAGCGCCCGCGCAGCTGGTTGTCGATGCGCCGCGACTCATGCCGTTCGGTGGCGATGATGCGCAGGCCACCCACCGCCTTGACCGCCTCGTGGTCCCGCTGCCACTGGGCCCGGAGTTCGGCGATCTGCGCCGCACGCGTGGCCTCGGGCAGTGCCTCGTCGCCCTCGATGGCCTGCACCATCTTCTCGATGTTGCCGCCCAGCACGATGTCGGTTCCGCGACCGGCCATGTTGGTGGCAATCGTGATCATCTTCGGCCGGCCGGCCTGGGCCACGATGTCCGCCTCCCGGGCATGCTGCTTGGCATTGAGCACCTGGTGCGGGAGCTTTTCCTTTTCGAGCAGCTGGGCGATGATTTCCGAGTTCTCGATCGACGTGGTGCCCACCAGCACCGGCTGTCCGCGCTCGTGGCACTCGCGGATGTCCTTGATCGCGGCCTCGTACTTCTCGCGCGTCGTCTTGTAGACCCGGTCCAGCTGGTCGTCGCGCTTGCTCGGGCGGTTGTGCGGGATCACCACCGTCTCCAGGCCGTAGATCTCCTGGAATTCATAGGCTTCGGTATCGGCCGTCCCGGTCATGCCCGCCAGCTTCGAATACAGGCGGAAGTAGTTCTGGAACGTGATCGACGCCATCGTCTGGTTTTCGGGCTGGATGGCCACGCCTTCCTTGGCCTCGACCGCCTGGTGCAGGCCGTCGCTCCAGCGCCGCCCGGTCATCAGGCGCCCGGTGAATTCGTCGACGATGACGATCTCGCCGGCCTGCACGACATAGTGCTGGTCGCGGTGGTACAGGTGGTTGGCCCGCAGCGCCGCGTACAGGTGGTGCATGAAGGTGATGTTGGAGGGGTCGTACAGCGAGGCCCCCTCCGGGATCAGACCGAGGTCCGCCATGATCCGTTCGGCCGTCTCGTGCCCCTGCTCGGTCAGGAAGATCTGGTGGCTCTTCTCGTCGACCGTGAAGTCGCC
>JAEUOX010000271.1 GCA_016790475.1 Rhodoferax sp.
CCGGAGTAGGTGAAACCGGTGCCGAAGAAGGTTTGGGTGATGGAACCGTCTGGAGCTCCAATCTCTAGTCTGGTGCCATCGGCGTAATTGACCTGGCCAATGAAGGCGGAGACCGGGGAGGGGTTGGAGATGGTGACGAGGGCCATGGGACGTGATGCAGGAGGTCTGTCGGGCGATCAATCAGGAAATCAGCACGTTGGCGGGAATGCCCAGGCTGTGGTGCAGCCTGCGGATCATTGCCAGGGTCAGGGGCCGTTTGCGGTTCAGCACTTCATAGACGCGATTGCTCTTGCCGATCAGAGGCTCGAGGTCCTTGACGGTCAGGCCGTCCTGCTCCATGCGGAACTTGATGGCTTCGACCGGGTCCGGTGGCTGCATCGGGGCATGCTTCGACTCGTAGGCTTGCACCAGCGTGGCCAGTATGTCCAGGCGGTCCCCGATCGGCGTTCCTGGTTCAGGCTCCGGCTCGGTGTCCATCAAGACCGAGATCTCTCGCAGCGCCGCCCGGTAATCGGCATCGGTGTGAATGGGTCGGACTTCCATGTTTTCCTCCTTGGGCCGTCAGGCCGCATCGATGGTCTCGGCGTCCACTGCGTCGTACTCGCGGTGGGTGCCGACAAACTTGACATACACGATCTGCAACTTGAAAGCGACGGCAACGATCAGCCGGTAGTCGTTGCCCTTGATGTTGAAAACCACTCGGCGGTTCTTCAGGATGCTGGCGCTGCGGAATCGGGCCTTGATGTCTGCAGGTTGGCGCCAGGCCGCCTGAGTGGCCTCCGCAAACCATGCCTTCAAAGGCTGTTCGGCGTCGGGATGGCGCTGCCAGAAGGCACGAAGGGTTGACACGGCGATCACGCGCATGGGCAGGAGTTTAGTCCCATGTTGGGACATCCGTGTCCGCCGCGCGGCGGCGTGCGCGCAAACGCCCGCATTCTCCGTGCATCCCTCGACGATTTGCGCAGGCGCAGAGGCCTTTGGTGGCTCGTTGGGAGACTCCAGGCTTCAAACCACGACGAAATCCGCCACCGTCAGGCCCAGCCCGGTGCCCAGCAGCGCGAACTGCACCGGCGCAGCCGCGCCACCGCTGCCATCCGCGTCGTAGTACAGCGCCCCGGTGCTGCTGTTGTACAGAATCAGGTCATCGCCGTCGGCCGCCGTGGTCACCCCCGCACCGGCACGCAGCCGCCCCGCCGCCAGCGGCCCGGTGGCCACCAGCGCCGTGAACACCGCGTTCTCCAGCCAGATGGTGTCGTCCACCACCACAAAGTCCTGCACGATGTCGACGTTGGTCGCCCCCGGCACCGTGTTGAACAGGAACACGTCCAGCCCCGCCCCCCCGTTCAGCGTGTCGTTGCCCAACCCGCCCACCAGCGTGTCGTTGCCACCTGCTGCATAGAGCTGGTCCGCCCCGTTCTGCCCGGCCAGGTAGTTGTCGCCCGTCGTGCCCGCCAGCAGGTCGTTGAAGGGCGAGCCCAGCAGGTACTCGATGTTCCACAGCGCGTCCTGCCCGCCCTGGCCGTCGTTGCTGGCGAAGGAGCGCCACAGTTCGGCGGTGACCGGCCCGGTGGCAGCACCGTAGTCCACCGCATCGATGCCCGGCCCGCCGTCCATCGTGTCGTTGCCCGCACCGCCCATCAGCGTGTCGATGCCGCCTGCCGCATACAGCCCGTCGTTGCCGGCGTTGCCCACCAGCACCTCGTTGCCCGCGCCCCCGGCCAGGATGTCGGCGAAGGCCGAGCCGATCACGCCCTCGATGTTCCACAGCGCATCCTGCCCGCCGTTGCCGTCCACCAGCGCGAAGGAGCGCCAGAGCTCGGCGGTGACCGGGCCGGCGGCGGCGCTGTAGTCC
>JAEUOX010000327.1 GCA_016790475.1 Rhodoferax sp.
AAACGCATCGGCCGTCAGTGCGACGATCGGCACGGCGGCGGCGGGGCCCTGGCCGCTGCGCAGCGTGCGCGTCGCTTGCAGGCCGTCCATCACGGGCATGTGCAGGTCCATCAGCACCAGATCCGGCAACTGCCGCCCGACCTCGTCGACCGCGCGGGCGCCATCCTCGGCAAACCGGACCTGATGGCCCAGGCGCTTGAGCAGGCCTTCCATGTATTTACGGTTCACCGGGTGGTCCTCGGCGACAAGAATGTCCAGTCCCCGGCTGCCGCTGGCGCGCCGGGGGCGGGCCGCGCCGGCTTCCGGCGCCTCGGACGCGGGTGCTGCGCACGGATGCAGCGGAAGCGTCAGCGTGAACACGCTGCCCACGCCGACCTGGCTCTGCACCGTGATGTCGCCGTCCATCAGGCGCGCCAGATTGCGCGAGATCTCCAGGCCCAGCCCGGTGCCACCGAAGCGGCGCGAGGTGCTGTTGTCACCCTGCGCGAAGCGCTGGAACAGGCGGCTCACGGTCTCGGCGTCCATGCCGATGCCCTGGTCGCGGATGTGGAACTGCAGTTGCACCGTCCCTGCATCGGCCGGGCCCGGCAGGGCCTGCGCGAGCACCTGCAGCGACACGGTGCCCTGCTGGCTGAACTTGATCGCGTTGGACACCAGGTTCAGCACGATCTGCTTGACGCGCGTGCCATCCGCAAGCACCCATTGCGGCAGGTCCTGGGGGATGTCCAGCGTGAAGCCGAGCTGCTTCTCCTGGGCCAGGGGCCGCATCAGCGCATCGACGTCCATCAGCAGGGCCGGCAGGTGGACTGGGGCGGGGCTGACCCGCATCTTGCCGGCCTCGAGCGCCGAGACATCCAGGATGTCGTTCAGCAGCGTCAGCAGGTGGCTGGCCGAGGCGCGGGCGGTGGATACGTAGTCCTTCTGCTGCGCATTCAGGCTGCTGTCGTCCAGCAGGCTGAGCATGCCCAGCATGCCGTTGAACGGGGTGCGCAGTTCGTGGCTCATGTTGGCCAGGAACTGGCTCTTGCTGCGGTTGGCCTGTTCGGCCTGCAGATTGGCCTCCCGCAGGTCGCTGGCCAGCTGTTCCAGGGCCTGGCGCTCCTCGTTCTGGCGCCGCTGGCGCACGGTCAGGGCCAGGGCCGCGAGCAGCAGCAGCACCAGTTGCGCGACGATCAGCCAGACGATCTTGTCGTTCTGGTACAGCATCGTCCCCACCTGGCTCTCCATCCGCTCGGAGATCACTGACGTAGCCGCGATCGTGAGCGCCTGGATTTCCGGACCCAGCGCGGAAAACTCCCGGGCCAGTGCGGCGAGCTGCGCCTGGTCGACTCCCTTGGACTCGACCAGGCGATCGATGCTGTTGTGCAGCGCCTCCAGCCGGGGCAGCGTTGCCATGTACTCCGGCCGGGACTTCAGGACCTCGGTGCTCGGGTTCTCCCGCAGCAGTTCCACGCGGCTCATCAGGATGTCCAGCCGCAGCATCAGTTCTTCCGAATGGTCGTTGCCGGGGTGGTTCACGGCCGCCTCCAGCGCCTCGCGGGAGCGCAGGAACTCGCGCTCCAGCTGGAAGGTCAGCGCGGTGACGTTGTCACCACGCAGCTCGGAACTGGCCCGGATGGCGCGGTTCTGCTTCAATTGCAGTCCCAGCATCCCGGCCATGACCAGCGCCATGCAGGCGGTGCCCAGCGCCAGCCACAACAGATAGCTGCGATGTTCCGAGCGGGGTTTCACGGGCCGGGACCTTACTCGATGTCCATCGACTTGAGCTGCCAGGCCGAACGCCCGTAGAACTTGGCGCTTTGCAGCTCGGGCTTGGTGTCAAACGGGTACACGATGAACAGGGGGCCCTTGGTCCGCACCGGGATCAGCTCGTCGTTCATCCGGTGAGCCAGGATCACGCCGTACTTCTGGGCGTCCTCCAGCGGGATGGCGGTCTTGTAGTCGTTCAGGGCCATGGCCTTGATCGTGGTGCCGCTGGCCTTCGCCGCAGCCAGCACGTCACGCAACAGCGGGCCGGTGAACTTGATCGGCTCCTTGGACCAGGGCGTCATCGTCGTGAAGGTCTGCTGGGGCAGCTTCTCGATCATTGCCAGATCGAACTGCGCCGCGTCAGCAGTGTTCTTGTCGGCGACCTTGCCGGAGATCGTCAGGATGACCTTGCCGGACGCGGGCTGCAGCGCATGGGCAGAGACGGCGCCCAGCAGGGCAGCGGCGAGCAGGGCGGGGGTCAGGAAACGGACGGAAATGCGGGACATGGAGGGCTCCTGGAATGTTTGGGAGCCCTGAATATACTACAAATGATAAAAACAGCGTAAGTGCTTTTTTTGATTTAAGTGATATTTTCACGGTCCGCAGCCTGCAAAGGCCGCGGACCGGTCGCCCGCTTCAGGGTTTCGTGTTGCCGGTGAAGGTCAGCAGGTCCTTGCCGCCGCCCAGCGAGAGCAGGCCGGTGCTGGCGTAGATGCCGAGCTTCTCGCGCGTATCGACGATGTCCAGGTTGCGCATCGTCAGCTGGCCGATGCGGTCCTGCGGCGAGAACATCGACTCGCCCTTTTCCATCGTGAGGCGTTCCGGGTGGTAGGTCAGGTTCGGCGACTCGGTGTTCAGGATGGAATAGTCGTTGCCGCGGCGCAGCTCCAGCGTGACTTCTCCGGTGATCGCCCGCGCCACCCAGCGCTGCGCCGTTTCGCGCAGCATGATGGCCTGCGGGTCGAACCAGCGGCCCTGGTAGAGCAGGCGGCCGAGCTTGCGGCCATGGTCGCGGTACTGCTCGATCGTGTCCTCGTTGTGGATGCCGGTGACCAGCCGCTCATAGGCGATGAACAGCAGCGCCAGGCCCGGGGCCTCGTAGATGCCGCGGCTCTTGGCCTCGATGATGCGGTTCTCGATCTGGTCGCTCATGCCCAGGCCGTGGCGCCCGCCGATGCGGTTGGCCTCCAGGATCAGGTCCACCAGGTTGCTGAAGCTCACGCCATTGAGCGCGACCGGCTGGCCTTCCTCGAAGCGCACTGTAACTTCCTCCCGGGCGACCGCCACGTCGTCACGCCAGAACGCGCAGCCCATGATCGGCTGCACGATCTTCATGCCGCTGTTCAGGTGCTCCAGGTCCTTCGCCTCGTGTGTGGCACCGAGCATGTTGGAGTCGGTGGAGTAGGCCTTCTCGGCCGACATCTTGTAGCCGAAGCCGGCCTTGGTCATGAAGGCCGACATTTCGGCGCGCCCGCCGAGTTCGTCGATGAAGAGCTGGTCGAGCCAGGGCTTGTAGATCTTCAGGCCCGGGTTGGTCAGCAGGCCGTAGCGGTAGAAGCGCTCGATGTCGTTGCCCTTGAAGGTGCTGCCGTCGCCCCAGATGTTGACGTCGTCCTCCTTCATCGCGGCCACCAGCATCGTGCCGGTGACGGCCCGGCCCAGCGGCGTGGTGTTGAAGTAGGTCACGCCGGCGGTGGAGATATGGAAGGCGCCGCTCTGCAGCGCCGCGATGCCTTCGGTGGCCAGCTGGCTGCGGCAGTCGACCAGGCGCGCCGCCTCCGCCCCGTACTGCAGGGCCTTGCGCGGAATCTCGTCATAGTCCGGCTCGTCGGGCTGGCCCAGGTTGGCGGTGTAGGCATAGGGAACGGCGCCCTTGTTGCGCATCCAGTGCAAGGCGGCGCTGGTGTCCAGGCCGCCGGAGAACGCGATGCCGACCTTCTGGCCGACGGGCAGGTGTTGGAGGATCGTGGGCATGGTGCGGGCTCCTGGCTCAACCGTAGTGGCAGATGTAGTGGTAGGGCTCGGTGACCCGGATGTCGAACTTGCTGTTGGCGCCGATGCTGAATTTCTCGCCGGCGCCGGAGCGCACCCAGGTGTCGGTGCCTGCAAGCCGGTACTCGCACCAGCCGCCCACGCATTCCATCGTCTCGGGTGCGGCGGTGCCGAAGGTCAGCGTGGCCGGCAGCACGACACCGACCGACTTGCGGGTGCCGTCCGGCAAGGTGATCGCGTGGCTCACGCATTTGCCGTCGAAGTAGACGCTGGCCTGGGTCGTGACGGTGACGCCGTCGATCTTCTCTGTGGTCATGGCTGGTTGGGCTTTCCTGGTTTGGGGGGCCGGCTGGCGGCACGCCTTTCCGCGATCGCCCGGCAGGGCGCACCGGCGCGGCCGGATGGCGCGGGAGGCACGGAATTCTAGGGTACGCGCCGCGGCGCGGGCCGGCTCAGGCGAGGCGGGCGGACCAGTCCTGCGGCTTGAAGCCGACCGTCGTGCCTTGGGGCCAGTCGACGACCGGGCGCTTGATCACGCTCGGCGTGGCCAGCATCACGGCCCGAGCCGAGCGGGCGTCGACGACGCCGGCCTTCGTGGCGTCATCCAGCTTGCGCCAGGTCGTGCCCTGGCGGTTCAGCAGGGTCTCCCAGCCGACGCTGGCCAGCCAGCGGTCCAGCGCGGCCTCCGGCACGCCCTGCAGCTTGAAGTCGTGGTAGGTGTAGGGATACCGCTGCGCGTCGAGCCACTGCCGGGCGCGCTTGACGGTGTCGCAGTTGCGGATGCCGTAAAGGCTGGTCACGGGTTTGTCCATGGCCGCCATCATGCCGCATGGGGGCTGCGCGACAATATCCGGGCATGAAAACCCTGACCGACTGGCTCGACCATTGCGAGCGCCTGCACCCGAAGAACATCGACATGGGCCTGGAGCGCGTGCGCAGCGTCGCCGAGCGTATGGGCCTGCGCTTCACCTGCCCGGTCTTCACGGTGGCCGGCACCAATGGCAAGGGCTCCACCTGCGCGATGCTCGAGGCCATCCTGGGCCATGCCGGTTACCGAACCGGGGTCTACACCTCGCCCCATCTGGTGCACTTCGAGGAGCGGCTGCGCCTGGACGGCACGCCGGTGGCGGTCGACCGCCTGGTGGAAGGCTTCGCCCGGGTCGAGCGGGCCCGCTGCGAGGGCGCAAGCCCGGTCTCGCTGACCTACTTCGAGTTCTCCACGCTGGCTATCCTGGACGTGATGGCGCGCGCCGAGCTGGACGTGGTCGTGCTGGAAGTCGGCCTCGGCGGGCGGCTCGATGCCGTCAACATCATCGATGCCGACTGCGCGGTGATCACCAGCATCGACCTGGACCATATGGAACTGCTGGGCCCGGACCGGGAAAGCATTGGTTACGAGAAGGCCGGCATCATGCGCACCGGCCGGCCGGTGGTCGTCAGCGATCCCGCGCCGCCGCGCAGCGTGCTGGACCGGGCCCGCGAGGTCGATGCCGACCTGTGGCGCCTGGGCGTGGACTTCAACTTCTCCGGCGACAAGCAGCAGTGGGCCTGGCGCGGGCGCGACCGCCGTTACGCGGGGCTGGCCTATCCGGCCCTGCGCGGCGCCAACCAGCTCATCAATGCCAGTGGCGTGCTGGCAGCGCTGGCGGCACTGCACGATCGCCTGCCGGTCACGGCCCAGGCGGTCCGCACCGGTCTGTCCGTCGTCGAACTGCCCGGGCGCTTCCAGATCGTGCCGGGCCAGCCGACGCTGGTGCTCGACGTGGCGCACAACCCCCACTCGGTGTCGGCACTGGCGGCCAACCTGGACGCGATGGGCTTCTTCCCGGTGACGCACGCGGTGTTCGGCGCCATGGCCGACAAGGACCTGACGGTCATGTTCGAGCGGGTGAACCCGATCATCGACCGCTGGTACTTCACCGATCTGCCCACAGCACGGGCCCAGTCCGGCGCCGCGCTGGAGGCCCAGTGGCGCGGCCTGAACACCCGCAAGGACACGCAGGCCCAGGCCTTCGCCGACCCGGTGCAGGCCCTGCGCGCAGCGGTCGCCGCAGCAGACCCCGCTGATAGAATCGTCGTCTTCGGATCGTTCTACACCGTGGGTGGCGTGCTGAAGGATGGCGTACCGCGTCTTGATGCCAGGCACCTGAATCCATAGGCCCCGCTCCATGGCACTTTTCCAGCTCCGAAAGAAGGGTCGCGACGATGCGGCAGCGCCGCCGCCGCCGGCCCCGACGGTCGAGGCGATGCGCCGGCGGGCCATCCACCGGCTGATCGGTGCCTCGGTGCTGGTGCTGGCGGGTGTCATCGGATTCCCGCTTTTCTTCGACAACCAGCCGCGGCCGATCCCGGTCGATCTCCCGATCCTGATTCCCGACAAGACCCGCCAGCCGGCGCTGGTGGCGCCCCCGGCCTCGCCGGTCCAGGCCGCCGTTTCGGCCGCGGGGGGCGAGGGACCGGCCAAGGTCGCTACTGCACCGGCACCGGCTCCGTCGCCTGCCGCACCGGTGGCTGCGGCGCCCGCGCCTGCTGCCGTCGACAAGCCGGTGGCCGCCCCGGCCGAGAAGCCTGCGCCGGTTGCGGCCGCACCCGCGCCCGTCGCCCCGAAGCCGGCAGACGCCGACAAGGCCCGGGCACTGCTGGAGGGCAAGGATCCCGCCGCGAAGGACGCCGCTGCCGGCGATGGGCGCTACATCGTGCAGGTGGGTGCGTTCAGCGAGGCCGACAAGGTCCGCGAGGTCCGCCGCAAGGTGGAGGCGCTGGGGGTCAAGACCTACACCCAGGTGGTCGATACGAAAGAGGGCAGCCGCACGCGGGTGCGTGTCGGCCCCTTCACCGACAAGGCTGAGGCCGCCCGCATCGCCGACAAGATCCGCAAGCTGGACCTGTCCCCGGCCATCCTGACGCTGTAGGCACGGACGCCACGATGGCCCTGCTGGACGGCGTGTTTGCGGGTGTGTTGCTGCTGTCGATGGTGGTGGGGGCCTGGCGCGGGCTGGTCTATGAAGTGCTGTCGCTGGCGGGCTGGGTCGCCGCGTTCCTGCTGGCGCAGTGGCTGGCGCCGGATGTCGCGGCGCACCTGCCGATGGCGGGCGCCTCCGAGCTGATCCGTTATGCCGCGGGTTTTGTGCTGGTGTTCGTGGTCGCAGTGTTCGCAGGCTCCCTGCTGACCTGGCTGATCAGCAAGCTGTTCCAGGCGGTCGGGCTGCGGCCGGCGGACCGGGCGCTGGGCGCGGCTTTCGGCCTGTTGCGCGGTGTCGTGGTGCTGATGGTGCTGTGTGTGGTGGTGAGCATGTCGCCATTGCGCACGCAAGGCTGGTGGCAGGCCTCGCAGGCGGCGCCATGGGTCATGGCGGCGGTGCGGGGCCTGAAGCCGGTGCTGCCGCAGGAGTTCAGTCGGCATCTGCCCTGAGGGGGCGGGGGTCATGGTTCAGGCGGTCGCCGCAGGCGCTGCAAACGGGATGGATCTATGTGTGGAATTGTTGGTGTTGTCAGTGACGCTCCGGTCAATCAGCTGATCTACGACGCGCTGCTGCTGTTGCAGCACCGCGGGCAAGACGCGGCGGGCATCGTCACGCAGCAGGAACGCAAGTTCTATATGCACAAGGCCAAGGGCCTGGTGCGCGACGTGTTCCGCACGCGCAACATGCGGGCCCTGCCGGGCAACTGCGGGCTCGGTCAGGTCCGCTACCCGACGGCCGGCAACGCCTACAGCGAGGAGGAGGCCCAGCCCTTCTATGTCAATGCGCCCTTCGGCATCGTGCTGGTGCACAACGGCAACCTGACCAACGCGCAGGCGCTCAAGGCCGAGCTGTTCAGTGCGGACCACCGCCACATCAACACCGAGAGCGACTCCGAGGTGCTGCTGAACGTGCTGGCGCACGAGATCGAGCGCACCACGCGCGGCCTGCCGCTGCAGCCGGCGGACCTGTTCCTGGCGGTGCGCAACGTGCATCGCCGCGTGCGTGGCTCCTACGCGGTGATCGCGCTGATCGCCGGTCACGGCGTGCTGGCATTCCGCGACCCGTTCGGCATCCGGCCGCTGTGCCTGGGCCGCGGGCCGGGCACGACCATCGTGGCCAGCGAGTCGGTGGCGCTGGAGGGCACGTCGCACGAGTTCGTGCGCAACATCGCGCCGGGCGAAGCGGTGTTCATCGACCTGCAGGGCACGGTGCACAACGAGCAGTGCGCCGTGAAGCCGGTGCTGATGCCCTGCATCTTCGAGTATGTCTATCTGGCCCGGCCGGATTCGACGATGGACGGAATCTCGGTCTACCAGGCGCGCCTGAACCTGGGCGAGACGCTCGCCAAACGCGTCGTGTCCACCGTGCCGCCCAACGAGATCGACGTGGTCATCCCGATCCCGGAATCCAGCCGCCCCAGTGCCGCGCAGCTGGCCCAGTTGCTGGGGCTCCCGTACCGGGAGGGCTTCGTCAAGAACCGCTATGTCGGCCGCACCTTCATCATGCCGGGGCAGGCGGTGCGCAAGAAGTCCGTGCGCCAGAAGCTCAATGTGATTCCCAGCGAGTTCAAGGG
>JAEUOX010000353.1 GCA_016790475.1 Rhodoferax sp.
GAGGGCAGCAGGCGCTTCATGGTGCGGCTCCGGCGTTGCGTGCAACCGGGCGCGCACCCATCACGGCGTCGATGTAGAGGCGGGGCGTATGCAGGGAATCGGCGGCCGCACGGGTGTACGCGAGTCCGGCTTCGGCCTGCAGAACCAGCGTCATTGAGGTGGCCAGCAGGACCGCGATCGGCAGCGTCTCGATCACGCGCAGGCGCGGCGCAGGGCGGTCCTGTGCGGTCCAGAAGTGGCGCATCCCCACCCGCATCAGCGCGATGGCGCCGAACAGGCCCGACACGACCAGCAGCGCAAACAGCGTCCAGGCGGCCGGCGTGCGCTGCTCCAGCAGCGCCGACAGCATGGCCAGCTTGGCGACGAAGCCGGACAACGGCGGCAGGCCGGCCGTCACCAGCGCGCAGACCGTGAAGGCCACGCCCAGGAACGCCAATGCGGCCGGGATGGCGCGGCCGATGAGGGCCTCCTCGTTGTCGTCGAGGTTGATGCCGGCCGGAGGCTCGGCGTCCAGGAATGCGGGCAGCGCGTCGTTGCCGTCATCCAGCTGCGGCGGGCCGACCTCGACCTGGCGCGTCCGTTCCAGCAACTCGACCAGCAGGAACAACGCGCAGCCGGCCAGGGTGGAACTGGCCAGGTAGAAGAGCGCGCCACCACTGAGCGCCGGGGCGTCGAAGCCGATCGCGGCGATCAGCGTGCCGGAGGAGGCGATCACGGAGTAGCCGGCCAGCCGCGCCAATTGCTGCGACGCCAGCATGCCGACCGAGCCGAAGGCCAGCGTGGCGAGGCCACCCCAGACCAGCACGTCGCCCCCGAAGCCCGCCGATTCACCCGCTTCCGCCGGAAAGCACAACGTCCACAGCCGCAGCACCGCATAGACGCCGACCTTGGTCAGGACGGCAAACACCGCAGCGGCCGGTGCGCTGGCTGCGGCATAAGCCGGCGGCAGCCAGAAGTTCAGCGGCCACAGCCCGGCCTTCGCCAGGAAGGCGATCGCCAGGATCGCCGCCCCGGCGTGCAGCAGGCCGCGGTCGCTTGCCGGCACCGCGGGCAGCTTCTGTGCGATATCGGCCATGTTCAGCGTGCCGGTGACGCCGTACAGCACCGCCACGCCGATCAGGAATAGCAGCGACGCGACCAGGTTGATGGCGATGTAGTGCAGCCCCGCGCGCACCCGCTCGCCGCCACCGCCGTGCAGCAGCAGGCCGTAGCTGGCCGCCAGCAGCACCTCGAAGAAGACGAACAGGTTGAACAGGTCGGCGGTCAGGAAGGCGCCGTACAGGCCCATCAGTTGCAGCTGGAACAGCACGTGGAAGTAGACGCCCGCGTGCTGCCAGCGCGCCAGCGCGTAGAGCAGCGACGCCAGGCCGACGCAGCCGGTCAGCACCGCCATCAGCGCAGACAGCCGGTCGGCCACCAGCACGATGCCGAAGGGCACCGGCCAGTTGCCCGGCAGATAGACACCGAACGCCGCCGGCGCCTCACGCTGCGCCACGCCCACCAGCAGACTCACGGCCAGCGCCAGGCCCAGGGTGGTCGACAGCACGTTGGCGATGGCCTTGAGGCGGCGCCGGCCCTCGCCCAGCAGCAGCATCAGCGCAGCGGTGGCCAGCGGCAGCAGGACGGGCGCCACCAGCAGGTGGTTCACCGCTGCCGTCATGGACGTTCCTCCTGCCCGTCCACGTGGTCGCCACCGGACAGGCCGCGCAGCGCCAGCAACACGACCAGGAACAACGCCGTCGTCGCGAAGCCGATGACGATGGCGGTCAACACCAGCGATTGCGGCAGCGGGTCGCTGTAGTTGACGAGGTCGGCCGCCACGCCCACCTTGACGATGGGTTCGCGTCCGATCGCCAGGCTGCCGACGCTGAAGATGAACAGGTTGACCGCGTACGACAGCAGTGTCAGGCCGATCAGCACCTGAAAGGTCCGCGGCCGCAGCACCAGCCACACGCCGGCACTGGCCATCACGCCGATCGCGATCGAGATCACCACTTCCATCAGCCGTGCCTCCCGTCAGCGGTTGGCAGGCCTTGCCGGCGGCGCGCGCGCAGCGACTGGTGGGCGATGGCGGTCAGCAGCAGCAGGGTCGAGCCCACCACCACCGCGAGCACGCCCAGGTCGAAGATCGCCGCGGTGGGCAGGTGCACCTGGCCCACCAGCGGCCAGGTGACGTGGGCGGTGTGCGTGGTCAGGAAGGGGTGGCCCAGCGCCAGCGAGCCCAGCCCGGTGGCCAGCGCGATCAGCAGGCCGGTCGCGATCCAGCGCGTGGGAAGCAGGTGCATGCGTTCCTCGACCCAACGCGTCCCGCTGACCATGTATTGCGTGATGAAGGCGATGGCCACCACCAGACCGGCGACGAATCCGCCGCCCGGTTCGTTGTGGCCGCGCATGAAGAGGTGGAAGGCGAACAGGCCCGCCACCGGCAGCAGCAGCCGCACCAGCACGGCGGGCACCTCCAGGTAGGGCGGCAGGTGATCGTCGCCGTCGCGGTCGATCAGGTCGGCGCCGGCGGTGTCGGCGGAGACCTGCTGCTGGCCCGTCGCTTCGACCGTCTCCCGCGCCGGTCGGAAGCGCCGCAGCAGCGCGTACACCGTCAGACCGACGATGCCCAGCACGGTGATCTCGCCCAGCGTGTCGAAGCCGCGGAAGTCGACCAGCATCACGTTGACGACGTTCGTGCCGCCGCCCTCCGGCAAGGCCTTCGCAATGAAGAAGGGCGAAATCGACAGCGGCGCCTGCCGCGTCAGCAGCGCATACGACAGCGCCGACAGGCCAACGCCGATGGCCACCGCCAGCATCAGGTCGCGGCGCCGAGGCCACCAGGCGCGTGCGCGCGTGCGCGGATCGTCCTGCTCGACGCGCTTGGGCATCCAGCGCAGCCCCAGCAGGAACAGCACGAGGGTGACGACCTCCACGGCCAGCTGCGTCAGCGCCAGGTCCGGCGCCGAGAACCACGCGAACGTGATGCACAGCGCCAGGCCGACGACGCTGAGCATGGCCAGCGCCGCCAGGCGGTGGAACTTGGCCTGGTTGGCAGCGCCGATGGCGCAAGCGCCGGCGATGACCCACAGCAGCACGAACTCGGGCGTGACCGGGACGCGGGCGCGGTCGCCCCAGGTCAGCGGCACGATCAGCGCCGATCCCAGCCCCGCCAAGCCGGCGATGAGCAGCATCGCGAACAGCTGCGGCTGAAGCCGCCGCGTGCCCAGCCAGCGCACCAGCCGCCGCGCGGCATCGGACATGCGGGCCAGGATGTTCTCGAACAGCCGCTTGCCGTCCAGGCCCTGCAGCAGCGGGGCGCCGCGCCCGCGGCGCTGCTTGAAGCGGTCGGCGAAGCGCAGGTAGACCAGCACGCCACCAGCGGTGGCGATCAGGCTCATCACCAGCGGCGTGTTGAAGCCGTGCCAG
>JAEUOX010000364.1 GCA_016790475.1 Rhodoferax sp.
CTGCGCGCGGGCCTGCGCCCAGACCTGGGCCAGGCGGTCCTGCACGGCCACCGGCGTGGCGGCCGGCGCGAACAGCGCGATCCAGCCGAGCACCTCGAAGTCCTTCACGGTCTCGTGCACCGTCGGAATGTCCGGCAGGGCGGACACCCGCTCCCGGCTGGTGACCGCGATGATGCGCAGCTTGCCGGCCTTGTGGTGCGGGATGATGACGTTGGGCGCGGTGAACATGAACTGAACCTGGCCGGCCAGCAGATCCTGCGCCGCCGGCGCCTCGCCGCGGTAGGGCACGTGCAGCGCCTGGATGCCGGTGCGCTCCATGAAGGTCTCGGTGCAGACATGGTTGTTGCCGCCGGGGCCGCCACTGCCGTAGCTCAGCTTGCCCGGCTGCGCCTTGGCCAGCGCAATCAGGTCGGCGATGTTGTTGACCGGCAGCGACGGGTTCACCGCGACGACGAACGCGCCGGCCCCGAGCAGCGCCAGCGGCACCAGATCCTTCTCCGGGTCGTAGTCCAGCTTGCTGAACAGGTAGGGCGCCGTGATCACGGTGGACGGGCCGCTGACCAGCAGCGTGTGGCCGTCCGGCGTGGCTTTGGCGGCTGCCGCGGCCGCCAGCGTGCCACTGGCGCCACCCTTGTTCTCCACGAGGACCGGCTGTCCCATTGCGGCCGTCGCGGCCTCGCCAAAGGTGCGCGCCAGCATGTCGGCCGGCCCACCGGGGTTGGAGCCGACCTCCAGCCGGATCGGCCGGGAGGGGAAGGTCTGGGCCTGCGCGGCGGCAAGCCAGGGCATCGTGCCGAGGGCGGCACCCGCGCGCAGCAGCGCACGGCGGTGGAGGCGGAAATCATGCATGGGAGTCTCCTGGGCAATGGGCCGGACGGCCTCTATGCCCCGCATCGTCCCCGCAGCCGCGATCAGTGTCCAATCAGATGCGTCCGCGTTTGATAAGTGATTCGAATCAGCCGGCCGCCGCTGCCCGCTGCGCCGCCATCACGGTGTTGTGCACCAGCATCGTGACCGTCATCGGGCCCACGCCGCCCGGCACCGGGCTGATGTAGGAGGCCTTCTGCCGCACGCCCTCGAAATCCACATCGCCGACCAGCCGGCCGTCGGGCAGGCGGTTGATCCCGACGTCGATGACGACCGCACCGGTGCGCACCATCTGCGGCAGGATCAGGTTCGGCCGGCCGGCGGCAACGACCAGGATGTCCGCCAGGATCGTGAACTGCGCCAGATCGCGCGTCTTCGCGTGGCAGATGCAGACGGTGGCGTCCTTGCGCATCAGCATCAGCGCCATCGGCTTGCCGACGATGTTGCTGGCCCCCACGACGACCACGTTCTGGCCCTCGATCGGGATGTTCTCGTACTCCAGCATCTTCTGCACGCCGAAGGGCGTGCACGGCGGGAACAGGGTCTCGCCCTGCACCAGCGCGCCGACGTTGTACAGGTGAAAGCCGTCCACGTCCTTGTCGCTGGAGATCGCCGCCAGCACGCGCGGCCCGTCGTAATGCGCTGGCAGCGGCAGCTGCACCAGGATGCCGTGCACCGCCGGGTCGGCGTTCAGCCGGTGGATCTCGGCCTCGACCACGGTGTCCGGCGTGTCGGCGGGGAAGGCATACACCTTGGAGTGCAGCCCCACCTCGGTACAGGCCTTGACCTTGTTGGCCACATAGACCTTCGAGGCCGGGTCGTCGCCGACGATGACCACCGCCAGGCCGGGCGTCACGCCGCGTGCCACCAGCCCCGCGGTCAGCACCCGGCACTCCTCGCGCACCTGGCGCGCCACGGCGCGCCCGTCGATCACTTTTGCCACCATCGTCCGTCCTGCCCTCTGCGAGTGAAATTCGGCGCGAATGCTAGCCCTGCCCCTGCGGCGGCCCGGCCACCGGAACGACCGCGATCAGCCTGATTGCGACCGGGGTCTTGGCGTGAGCGCACAAGCCGGCGTCGCATGCGGACCATTGGCGGCCCGGGTGCTTGCCTATGCTCCCGGCATCGCGGGTGCATCCGGCGCCCGGGCATTCCTGTTTCTGGAGATCCAACAATGAACGATGCAGTGGCACAGGCCGACACCTCCCAGGCTCCCCGCGGCCGGCGCGCCGGTGGCGGGCGCGAGGCCAAGCG
>JAEUOX010000408.1 GCA_016790475.1 Rhodoferax sp.
CGGCAATGTCTACATCAACCGCAACCAGATCGGCGCGGTCGTCGGCGTGCAGCCCTTCGGCGGGGAAGGACTGTCGGGCACCGGCCCGAAGGCCGGCGGGCCGCACTATCTCTATCGCTTCTGCAGCGAGCAGACCGTCACGGTGAACACCACCGCGGCTGGAGGCAACGCCGCGCTGCTGGCCGGCTGAGGGGCCTCAGGGGCTCCAGACCTGCGGCGGGATCCCTGCCTGGCGCGCCTTGATCTGCAGCGCCAGGTACAGCGAATAGCTGCGCGACTGCTGCAGGTTGCCGGCGTGGATCCACAGCCCCGGCTGCGGCGTGGGTTTCCACAGGTTGCGCAGCTCGCCCTCCCAGGGCCCCGGGTCCAGCGGGGTGTCCGAGCCCAGGCCCCAGACCCGGCCGACGCGTTGGGCGATCTCCGGCGACAGGATGCGCGCGATCCAGCCCTCCATCGGGCCGTAGCCGGTGGCATGGACGATCAGGTCGGCCGGCAGTTCGCGGCCGTCGGACAGCAGGACGCCGTCCTCCGTGATCCGCTCCACCTGCACACCGCTGCACAGCCGCACGTCACCACGGATGATCAATTCGGAGCCACCGACATCGATGTAGTAGCCCGAGCCGCGGCGCAGGTACATCGGCGTGAGGCCGGAGCCGTCCGGGCCGAAGTGCAGCTGGAAGCCGGCCTGGCGCAGCCGGTCGTAGAAGCCGGCATCGCGCTCCGCGATCTGCTGCCAGAGCCGCTGGTGCGCGGCGGTCAGCAGCCGGTAGGGCTGGCTGGCCAGCAGCAGGTCGGCGCGTTCGGTGCTGATGCCCTGGCGCAGGGCCTCCTCCGAGAACAGCCGACCCCAGCCCATCGTCTGCAGCGTCTCGCTGCGCACGACCAGCGTCGGCGAGCGCTGCACCATCGTCACATCGGCCTCGTTCTCCCACAGGTTCACGCAGATGTCGTGGGCCGAGTTGTTCGAGCCGATGACCACGCAGCGCTTGCCGCGCCACGGTGCGCCGTCGGTGAACGCGCTGGAGTGCACCTGCTGCCCGCGGAACTGCGCCGCGCCGGGGAACGCCGGCATCTGCGGCAAGCCCGACATGCCGGTGGCCAGCACCAGCTGCGTCGGGTGCAGCGTGCGCAGCACACCCTGGTGGCGCACCTGCACCGTCCAGCGGCCGGCGCCGCCGTCGGCCGCCGGGTCATGCCGGGCGCCCAGGCATTCGGTGTCGTTCCAGGTGGCCAGTTCCATGACCCGCGCATACATCTCCAGCCAGTCCCCCATCTTGTCCTTGGGCGTGAACACCGGCCAGTGGTCCGGGAAGGGCAGGTAGGGCAGGTGGTCGTACCAGACCGGGTCGTGCAGGCACAGCGTCTTGTAGCGCCGGCGCCAGGCGTCGCCGGGGCGCGGCAGCCGGTCGATCACCAGCGTGGGCACGTTCAGCCGGCGCAGCCGCGCCGCCAGTGCAATGCCGCCCTGCCCGCCCCCGACGATCAGGCAGTAGGGCTGGGTCTGCAGCCCGAGCGTGGCGGCCTCCTCGGCGCGCGCCTCGGCCCAGGAGCGGCGCCCGCGCAGCGGGGCATGCACGACGCCGCGTGGCCGGCGCTCGCCGGCGGGCTCCTCGAAGCCCGTGAGCTCCTGCAGCGCGGTGAACAGCGTCGTGGCCCGGCCGTCGCGCAGCCGCAGGATGCCGCGGCCCCGGCCGGTGGCGGTGGCGAAACGCAGCCAGGCCTCGACGGTGCCGTTGGTCTCGGTCGCCTCGCCCTCGACGGCCCAGCCGCTGGCCCGGGTTGCGACAGCGGTGTCCTGCAGCAGCCGGGCAATTGCCTGCTGGCCGTCGGCCGTCACGATGTTCCAGCTGAAGGCGACCAGGTCGCGCCAGCAGGCATCGGGGTGGAACAAGGCCAAACTGGCCGTGACATCCTGGTCGGCCAGGCTGCGTTCAAAGCGGGCGAGCCACTGGCGCGCCTGGAGGTCCGGCCCGGTGGCGGAATCGTGGTGCAGGGTCATGGGTTGTCCAGGAAAGGTGCCACCACCTCGCGGGTGGCACTGCTCTCCAGCACGGGCACGATCTCGAAGGTCACGCCGGTGCCCCGCCAGTGCAGCACCCAGGTTTGCAGCAGACGCAGGTCGTCACACTCCATGAGCTGGAAGCAGCGGGCAAAGCTCGGCTCGATCCAGCTCGACACGTACTTCAGGCCCGTGGGCAGGCCGCGCCCGTCGTCGCGCACGCGCCGGTAGACCGGCAGCATGTCGTTGCCCTCGAAGCGCTCGATCACCATGAATAACATGCAGGCCTTTCAGGGGTGCTCCACGCTGGCTACCCTCGCCGGATTGCGGCGGCAAGCGAGCGCTGCCGCAATGCCGAAGACTACTGCATCCCGAGGTACGAGCTGGAGGTGGTGCGTCGAGGCACCGGGTGCGGAGCCGTTTTTCTGCATCGCAAGCGGCCTGCCGGCTCAACGCAGGGCGGGCACGCCGCCATCGACCAGTGTCTCGCCGAACACCATGCGCGCGACACCGGCGCGGGCCGCCGCGCGTTCGCACGCGGCGCACGGCTGCGAGGTGCTGTAGAGCA
>JAEUOX010000412.1 GCA_016790475.1 Rhodoferax sp.
CCCCCGGCCAGGATGTCGGCGAAGGCCGAGCCGATCACGCCCTCGATGTTCCACAGCGCATCCTGCCCGCCGTTGCCGTCCACCAGCGCGAAGGAGCGCCAGAGCTCGGCGGTGACCGGGCCGGCGGCGGCGCTGTAGTCCGCCACGTCGACGCCCGAGCCACCGTCCAGCGTGTCGTTGCCGGCGCCGCCGACCAGGGTGTCGATGCCCGCGGCGGCGTAGAGGCCGTCGTTGCCGGCGCCGCCGCTGAAGAATTCGTTGCCGGCGCCGCCGGCCAGGACGTCGTTGAAGGCGGAGCCGACAAGGCGCTCGATGTTCCACAGCGCGTCCTGGCCGCCGTCGCCATCCACCAGCGCGAAAGAGCGCCAGAGTTCGGCGGTGACCGGGCCGGCAGCACCGCTGTAGTCGGCGGTGTCCGCACCGGCGCCCCCGTCCAGCGTGTCGTTGCCCGCACCGCCGCTCAGCGTGTCGGTGCCGTCGGCGGCGTACAGGCCGTCGTTGCCGGCGCCACCCTGCAGCGTGTCATTGCCGGTGCCGCCAGCCAGGATGTCGTTGAAGGCCGAGCCACGCAAGCGCTCGAAGTTGCGCAGGCTGTCCTGACCGCCGTCGCCATCGTTGAGGGCATAAGCACGCCACAGCTCGGCCACCACGCCACTGGCCGCCGTGCTGTAGTCCGCCTGGTCGATGCCGCCGCCACCGTCCAGCGTGTCGTTGCCGGCACCGCCGGCCAGGGTGTCGCTGCCGCCCTCGGCGGTGATGGTGTTGGCCATCGCGTTGCCGACACCGCGGTGGGCGGTGTTGCCGGTGAGCGTCAGGGTCTCGATGAAGGGCGCGAGCTGGTGGTTGCTGCTGGCGATCACCTGGTCGTTTCCGCCGGGATCGAACAGCGGGTTGGCGATGGTGAACACGTCCGCGCTGCCATTGGTGTCGTCGTCTACCAGGTTGGTGGCGTAGCTGGTGAACACGATCACGCTGCCGTCCGCCGTCATCGAGAACCCCTGGGACAGGGTGGACTGCTTGGCTCCATAGGCCGGTGCGGTGAGCAGGGCTGTCTGGTCCGTGGCCAGGTCCTTCACGTAGACATCGAAGCCCGTATCCGGGTCCAGCGGCGACAGGTTGCCAGCGACGCTGTTGAACAGCACGAAGCGGCCGTCTGCCGACAGGGCCCCGCCGTTGCTGCCGTTGTCCGCCTGCACGCCGCCGCTGCCGGTGGAGGCGCGCACGATGGCACCTGTCTGCAGGTCCTTCACGAACAGGTCGGAGGCCTGGTTCGTGTCGCCGGGCACCAGGTTGTCGGCCACGCTCGTGAAGGCCGCGTACCGGCCATCCTGCGAGATGCCGACCAACGCGCTGCCGTTGGCCTGCAGGAAGCTGGCGTTGGCCACCAGGCTGGCCGGTGTGCCGTCGGCCGCACTGGACACGAGTTGCAGCGCGCCGGTCTGCAGGTCCTTGCGGAAGAGGTCTGGCGCGGCATTGCCATCGCCCGGGGTCACCGCGGCCGCATTCGTGAAGAACACATGGCGGTTGTCGGCCGAAATGGCCAGACTCATCGGCGAGGCTCCCAAGGTCTCTCCCTGGCTGTCCGTGCTGGCGATGGTGATGGCACCGGTCTGCAGGTCCTTGACGAAGACATCGGCCCCGCTGCCATTCGGATCCTCGGCCACCAGATTGCTGGCGTTGCTGACGAAGACCAGGTAGCGGCCGTCCGACGACAGGGCGGTCGCCAGGTTGCTCGCCGCATTGGCCTGCGTGCCATCCTGCCCCACCGACGCCCGAGCGATGGTGCCGGTCGTCAGGTCCTTGCGGAAAACATCCATGGCATCGTTGGTGTCTGCGTCGACCAGGTTGCTGGCCAGGCTTGCAAACGCCGCGTATCGCCCGTCGCCGGAGAGCACCGGCAGGAAGCTCGGGGCATTGCCGGGTGTCCCCGTGGCGTTGCTGCTGAGCATCTGGACCGTGCCGGTGGCTCGCACCCAGGCATGGATCTGGGCGTAGCCGTATACGAACGCGGCCACGGATCCGTCCGCAGCCAGGCTGGCGGTATCGTTGTTGCCGCGGAAGTCACCCGCATCCTGGCCGCGCACGCCGGCCAGCAACAGTTCCGGCACGGCCACCGCCTCTGCGGCTATGTCCGCCGGGCTGTCCACCAGGTAGGTGTCGTTGCCGGCGCCCCCGTACAGCGTGTCGGAGCCCGCCAGGCCGTCCAGCCGGTTGTTGCCCGGCGTCCCGATGACTCGATTCGCGCCCGCATTGCCGGTGCCCTGCAGGTGGCCGTTGCCTGTCAGCTGCAGATGCTCCACGCCGGTTGGCAGCACACAGTCCAGGCTGGTCAGGACGGTGTCCAGGCCGGCGTTGTCCCCCTCGACGATGGTGTCCCCCAGGCTGTCGCGCAGGTAGGTGTCGTTGCCGGCCTCGCCGACCAGCGTGTCGTTGCCGGCGCCGCCGTCCAGGCGGTTGTTGGCGCTGTTGCCGACGATCCGGTTGGCCAGGCCGTTGCCGATGCCCGAAACGGCACCGGGTGCGAGGGTCAGGTTCTCCAGGCCGACACCCAGCGTCCAGCGAAGGCTGGCGACGACCTGGTCCGTCCCGCCGCTGCCGGCTGCCGATTCATCGACCACATCGCCCCAGTCGTCGACCAGGTAGGTGTCATCGCCACTGCCGCCGGCCAGGCTGTCAGCTCCGGGGCCGCCATCGAGCCGATTGGCAGCATCGTTGCCGATCAGCCGGTCTGCCCCCGGGCTGCCGATGGCGTTCTCGATGAGGGTGTCGTAGGCGATCGCCAGCAGGGTGGAGTCCGACAGCGCCATGGTGGCGCCCGGCCGCAGGTCGAGCACCAGCATCGCCGGGCCGGACACGATGGCGCTGGCGTCGATCGTGTCGATGCCTCCTGCATCCCACAACGTGCGCTGCGCCCCGTCCAGGGTCGCCCCATAGACATCGTCTCCCGTACGGTAGGCCATGTTGGCCCCGTAGATCTGCTGGATCGCCAGGATGTCCAGCGGCATGGGCGTCGCCGCATACCCCCCGGTGAACGCGCCTTCCAGCGGTGTGTACGACATCACCGTGGAGCGCTGCGCGTCGTCATGTGCGACGCCTCCCTCGGCAAAGGTCGGCCGGTTGTTGCCGCCATCGTCGAACGGGTGCTTGAGCCCCAGCGCGTGGCCGATCTCGTGGAGGATCGTCCACAGCCCCTCCCGGCCGTCGGACAGGTCGAAGAAGCCCTCGTAGAAGTTGTCCAGCAGCACGTCCCCCTCGGGCCGCGGATACTCGGTGCGGGTGTAGCCGCTCGAGGCCAGCGTGTCGGTGGCGAAGGCCGGATCCGGGAAGAAGCCCAGCGCGGACGCGCCGATCGTGCGGACCAGGTCATTGCCGGTCAGCGCGAAGGCCAGATCGGCGGTGCTCTGCACGATGTAGCTGCCGGAGCTGACCTCATTGAACTGGATATTGGCCACGGCGGCCCAGCGGCCGAGTGCCTTGCGCACGGCATCGGCCAGCGCGGCGTACTCTGCCCAGGTGCCGCCGGCGGCCGGGATCAGTTGGCCCTGGGCGTCGTAGTCGAAGTTCAGATTGAACGAGTAGCTCAGCGCATGAGGACCCCCGCCGAAGGTCCAGGTGGAGCCTTGCAGCAGTCCGTCCTTGCGGGGGTCGCCGGTCAGCGGCACGGAAATGGCGAGCGGGGTGGCCATGGGTGGGGAGGGCGGGGAGGGCGTCTGGTGTCAGTGACAGGTTTCACGGGCGCGCTGGCGGGGCGTCGCGTCCGGCGGGGTGCTGACCGGTGGCGCCGGGACCAGGCAGTCCTGCAACATGCGCAGCACCCGCCGTGGCGTGGCGTCTGCGTTCAGCATGCCGTAGTCGTGGGCGGGCGGGTCGCCCGGCGGGTCGAAGGCGGCCCACAACACGACGATCGGCAGGCCCACCTGCAGCACCTCCTGCGCGGTCGCCAGCAACCGCGTGGCGGCCAGGAAGTCCGTCCCCTGGCCGCGCCAGCCGAACTCGCCGATGCCGAACAGCGCGCCCGGCGCGGCGGTGGCCAGCCAGTCACGCAGCTGCCGCAGGTCGCCGGCCATCGCGCCGCGGTGCTGGCTGTCGTAGGCGGAATACAGCACCACGTCCGGGCGCAGCGCCGGCACGATGTCGCGCAGCACGGAGGGCATCGGCCGGCCGTCGACCCGGTAGTCGTAGGTGAGCGTGTTGGCATTGAACTCGATGCCGTCGGCCACGGTCATGCCGCCGAGTCCGGCCGCGGCGGCCAGCGCACGGCCCTCGCGGATGCCGGCCTGCCGCGCCCGGAACCATTCCCGCAGCGCGCCCAGCGCCTGGGCGCGCGTGGACAGGTCGCCGCACTGCCGGCGCAGCGCCGCATCCTGCGCGTAGCGCAAGAAGGCGCCGCAGTAGGCCTGGTTGTCGGCCTCCCAGGACGCGATGACGAAGGTCTTGCCGCTGCGCTGCTGCGTCTGGTAGAGGGCCAGCGTGAGCTCGCGGTACTCGCGCCGTACGGCGTCGCGCCCGGCATCGTCGCGCCAGAAGTCCGGGTCGAGGTAGCGGGCCGATTCACCCTGGGCGCCGATGGCGGCCGCGTCGTAGGCCGTCAGCACCACGGTGCGCAGGGCCGGCGGCGCGATGGCCGCCTGCACGGCCGGCTGCCGGATGGCGCAGGGCAGGAACGGGTCCGTCGGCGCGCAGCCCGGCGCGCTGGCGTCGATGCGCAGGCCGTAGGGGTTGTCGGCCGGTCGGCCATTGCGCAGCCGCGGGCTGAGCACCAGGCGGGCCGTGGTGAAGCCTTGTGCGGCAAGCTGACCCTGCGCCCCGGCCAGCCGCTGCATCGCGTCTTCGCCGTGGGCACCGCCCCAGTGGTAGGCGCCCCAGCCCGGGGGAAGCTGCGGCTGGGCCGACGCCTGCGCGACCCCGCCTGCCAACAGGGCGGCCAGCACTGCCATTCGCAGGCAGTGCAGGAGGGCAGGCAGGTCACGCATCCAGGCATCGTACCCCTGCCCGACACGCGCGGCCTGCGCCGGTGTTCAAATGGCGGGGGTTCCATCGGACTCCTGATCCAGCACAAACCATGCACCGCACCGACGCATCCGCGGCAGGCACCGCCCTGCCGCCGAGCCCCGGCCTGACCTTCCTCGCCGCCGTGCCGCCGACGGAGCCGACCGACGTGTTGCTGGTCGGGGGCCTGCCCCGCTCGGGCACGTCTTCCTGCGACCGCTTCCTGCATGCCTTCACGCGCTGCTTCATGCTGGACGAGCACCACGGCCTGATCCAGGAGTCCTTCCTGTCCGCGCAGGAGTTCCTGCTGCAGTACCGCCGCGACGAGCTCGCGGTCTGGACCGATGCCGCCGGCCGCAGCTGGCGCGACTACGACGGCGCGCAGCTCGACTGGCTGCGCCAGCGCAGCCTGCTGGCGCTGCTGTTCCTGTGCACGCGGCCGGGCAAGTTTGCCGGCAAGGAGGCGGCGCAGCTCGGGGTGGTCGGTTTCAAGCTGCCGCACCTGGAGCGGACGGTGGCGCGCGTGGCCCGGCTGCTGGCGCCGCTTTCGGTGCACTTCGTCTACTGCGTGCGCGAGCCGCTGCAGGTGTTGCAGTCCAACTGGCAGATGCCGTGGGTCGGAGGGGCCGACACGGCCGCCTTCGGCAACGGCATCGCGCAGCAATACGGGGTGTCACTGGCCGCCTACCGGGCAGCGCGCGACGCCGGCATCCGCACCGTGGTCTGGCGGACTCCGGAGCGGCCGACATCCGACATGCGGGAGGCCGACGCGTTCCTTGCGGAGCTGGGCCTGGCTGCGCAACTCGGGCCGCGCGCCGTCGATGCCGTGCCGGTCATCGACGAATGGCCCGCGGAGCGTCGGCGCACAGCAGTCCCGCTGCCGGAGGAGGTATTGATCCGCTTTTCGCAGAGCGCCGAGGTACAGGCCTTCCGGAGGGAGTTCGGCCTGGCGGAGCCGGATCGCCCCGCGGCTTGAGCGCCATCAACCCATCACGAAGTCCAGCACGCTCAGCGCCACCCCGACGCCGATCACCGCCACGACCACCGGCGCCGCAGCGCTGCCCTGGCCGTCCGCGTCATAGGACAGCACGCCGGTGCTGCTGTCATAGAGCAGGAAGTCATCCGCATCCGCGGCGGCGCTGACGCCTGGGCCGGCACGCAGTTGCCCGGAGGCTGGCGAGCCGCTGCCACCGAAGGCCGCAAACACGTCCCGGGAAAGCACGATGGTGTCGTCCGCGACCGCAAAATCCGCCAGCAGATCCGCCTGGCCGGTACCCGGCATCGTGTCCAGCAGGAACAGGTCCTGCCCGGCGCCGCCGACCAGCGTGTCGGCGCCTGCGCCGCCGGCCAGGCTGTCGTCGCCCAGGCCCCCGTACAGCCGGTCCGCCCCATTCCCGCCGCGCAGCAGGTTGGGCCCCACCGTGCCGGCCAGCAGGTCGGCGAATGCCGAACCTTCGATGTTCTCCAGGTTCCACAGGTCGTCCTGCCCGCTCCAGCCGTCGCTGGCGGCCCGGCCCCGCCAGAGTTCGGCGACGACGCCGGCCGGCGCGCTGCGGTAGTCGGCGGTATCCGTGCCGGGCCCGCCCGCCAGCGTGTCGTGGCCGCTGCCGCCTTCCAGCGTGTCGTTGCCGTCGGCACCGTAGAGCCCGTCCGCGCCCGTACCGCCGCGCAGCAGGTCATCGCTGGCGTCGCTGCCGGCCAGTACATCGTCGAAGGCCGATCCCCACAGGCCCTCCAGGCCTCGCAGCAGGTCCAGCCCGCCCTGGCCGTCCTGCAGCGCGGCGCCACGCCAGAGCTCGGCCATCACCGCCGCAGGCGCTGCCTCGAAATCGGCGACGTCGGTACCCTGCCCGCCGTCCAGCGTGTCGGCCCCGGCCGCGCCGCGCAGCGTGTCCTGGCCAGCGCCACCCTGGATATGGTTGGCCGATGCATTGCCGGTGAGTGCATCGTCGCCGCTGCCGCCGCGCAAGTGCTCGATCACGGTGCCGAAGTTCACCGTGACCTGCCCGGGCGCGGTGATGCGGGCGGCCTGGCTGCCGATGAAGCTCCAGTCACCGGGCTCCAGGCTGAGGTGCAGGGGCAGCGCCTGGGCGCTGGCGTCGAGCGTGTCGATGCCGGCGCCGTCCCACAGGAAGTTCGGTGCGGTTGCGTCCAGCACGTAGGTGTCGTTGCCGGCACGGGAGGCGGGGCTGGGGCCGTAGAGGTACTGCAGCGCGGCGATGTCCAGCGGGCTGTAGGCCAGCCGGTACTGCGCCGGATGCTCGTTGTAGCTCATCACGGTCCAGGCGGTGTCGTCCTCCAGCGCCCCCAGGTGCGGTGCGTCGCCGCCGCCGCTGAACGGGTGGTCCAGGCCCAGCGCATGCCCGAGCTCGTGGATCAGTGTCAGGGCCTCGGCACCGTGGGCATCGGGTGCCAGGTTGCCGGGCGTGCCGCGGTCCAGGAACACGTCGCTGCCGGTGAACGCGGTGTCCGGGTAGTAGGTGTAGGCCAGGCTGCCCGACTGCTGGTTGTTGCCGAACGCGATGGTGTTCGCCGCCGTCGCCGTGCCCGTCTCGGTGAACTGCAGGTGGATCACCTGCGCGATCGCCGCCAGCGCCTGACGCGCAAAGTCCTGCTGCGCGGCGTTGAAGCCGAGGTACTGGCGGGCATCGTCGGCGCTGGTGTTGTAGGCGGGCAGGGCTTGCGGGAAGCTGAACGCCATCGTGCGCTGGCCGCCGAGCAGCGTGACATAGCGCAGGCCGGCGGCGCCGTCGGGCAGCAGGGCATCGATCCAGTAGGGCAGGGGCTGCGCGCCACCGGTATAGCTGACCTGCTCGATGAAGCCCGGCAGCTTGGCATGGCTGACGCTGACCACCGCGCTGTCGGCGCCGCCGCTGTCCTGCACGAAGCTCGTCAGGCTGTCGATCCGGTAGAGGTCGTCGCCGTCGCCACCGTCCAGCGTGTCCTGGCCACTGCCGCCGTCCAGCGTGTCGTTGCCGGTGCCGCCCTCCAGCAGGTCATTGCCGCTGCCGCCCAGCAGCAGGTCGTCGGCCGCCTCGCCCTGCAGCGTGTCGGCGCCGGCCCCGCCGGACAGGTAGTCGTTGCCGAAGGCGCCGAACAGGAAGTTGGGGCCGGCATCGCCCGGACGGAACTGCGAGTCGTCGGCGAACGCGAGGCTGGACGCGATCAGCGCGTCCGGCGCCACGCCGACGAGCCGGAAATCCGCGGTGCCCAGCCCTACCAGCAGGTCGGCCCCGTCGACCGCGAACATCAGCTGCGCCGCGCTGCCCGCCTCGAAATACAGCACCTCGTCCTGCGGCTGGAACGGTACCGTGGTGCTGCCGCCCCGCTGGTAGGTGGCCGTCGCGAGCGGCGGAGCAGGCATGCCCGGTGCCGGACGCTCAGACCACGCTGAAGTCGGCCGCGGTCAGGGCCAGGCCCACACCCAGCGTGGCGATCTGCGTGGCCACTACCGCGCCATTGCCGTCCGGATCGTAGAACAGTGCGCCGGTGCTGCTGTTGTAGAGCACGAAATCGTCCGCGTCCGCCGCCGCGGTGACGCCGGCACCGGCGCGCAGCTGGCTGGCGGCCAGCGTGCCGGGCGTGAGCAGCGCACTGAAGATCGCGTTCTCCAGTTGGAAGGTGTCGTCGATTACCGAGAAGTCCTGCACGGTGTCGACATTGCCGGCACCGAAGGCGGTGTCGAACAGGAACAGGTCGGCGCCCGCGCCCCCGTTGAGCGTGTCGTTGCCCAGCCCGCCGGCCAGCGTGTCGGCGCCTCCGGCGCCGAACAGCTGGTCGTTGCCGGCGCCGCCGCTCAGCGCGTTGGCCAGGTCGGTGCCGGCCAGCAGGTCGTTCTGGCCCGAGCCGATCAGGTTCTCCAGGTTGAAGAAGGTGTCGGTGCCGCCGCTGCCGTCGGCCAGCGTGGCGCCGCGCCACAGTTCGGCCGTCACCGGCCCGGCGGCGCCGCTGTAGTCGGCCACGTCGGTGCCGGCGCCCCCGTCCAGGATGTCGTTGCCGGCGCCGCCGACCAGCGTGTCGGCCCCGCCGGCCGCATACAGGCTGTCATTGCCCAGGCCCCCGTTGAGCAGGTTCTCCAGGTCGGTCCCGGCGAGCAGGTCGTTCTGGTTCGAGCCGATCAGGTTGTCGATGTTCAGCAGCGTGTCCACGCCGCCCTGGCCGTCGACCAGGGCCTGACCGCGCCAGAGTTCGGCCGTGACGTTCGCAGTCGCGGCGGCGTAGGTGACGGTGTCGACGCCGCTGGTGCCGTCGAGGCGGTCATTGCCGGCACCGCCAGCCAGCGTGTCGTTACCGGCACCGCCGGTCAGCGTGTCGGCGCCCAGGCCCCCGATGAGCTGGTCGTTGAAGCCGGTACCGATCACGCTCTCGATGTTCCAGACCGCGTCCTGGCCGCCGTCACCGTCGCTGGTGGCGGTGGAGGTCAGCAGCGAGACGACGACCGGTCCGGCCGCGGCGCTGTAGTCCACGGTGTCGGTGTTGGTGCCGCCGTCCAGCGTATCGTTGCCCAGACCGCCGACCAGCGTATCGTTTCCGGCGCCGGCGTAGATGCCGTCGTTGCCGGCGCCGCCCCGGAAGGACTCGCCGATGGCTGCGCCGGCCAGGATGTCGTTGAAGGCCGAGCCGATCAGCACGTCGATGCTGGCCAGCGTGTCGATGGCACCCTGGCCATCGTTCAGCGCCGCGCCGCGCCACAGTTCCGCGGTCACCGGGCCGGCGGCAGCACCGTAGTCCAGCGTGTCGATGCCGGTGCCACCGTCGAAGGTGTCCTGACCCAGCCCGGCCACCAGCGTGTCGTTGCCGTCCCCGCCGTACAGGCCGTCGTTGCCGGCACCGCCGCTCAGCGAATCGCCGATGCTGCTGCCGGCGATCAGGTCGTTCTGTGCCGTGCCGATCACGACCTCGAAGCCGAGCACGGTGTCCTGCCCCCCCAGCCCGTCCGCGCTGGCCAGCCCGCGCCACAGCTCGACCGTGACGCCGGCCGTCGAAGCGCTGTAGTCGGCGGTGTCGATGCCGCTGCCGCCCACCAGAGAGTCGTTGCCCTGGCCCCCGATGACGGTGTCATTGCCCAGGCCGCCGTTGATGGTGTCGTTGCCGGCCAGGCCGTTGAGCAGGTTGTCGCCGTCGTTGCCGGTCAGCACGTTGGCCAGCTCGTTGCCGGTGCCGGTGGCATTGGAGACGCCGGCCTGCACCAGATTCTCCAGGTAGGCGCCCAGCGTGTAGGACAGCGTGCTCGCGATCACCGTGTCCAGGTTGACGTTCAGGTCGACGCCGGCCGG
>JAEUOX010000423.1 GCA_016790475.1 Rhodoferax sp.
AGGGTGAAACCCAGTGCGAACAGCGCGTAGACGCCGCCCAGAACCAGGCCATTCAAGGTTTGCTGTGCAATCATGGTTTTTCTGCCCACGCTGGCGCCCGCCGACGGCTTGCGCCGTCAGCGGTCACCCGGGTGCAATCACTGGGGAGCCGGAACGAACTTGCCGTCCTTGACCATCAGGAAGGTGGAGCCGTAGGTCGGGATCCGGTTGACATAGCTGTACTTGCCGGTGCCGATCACGACCGGCACGTCCTTGGTCTTGGCCAGGGCGTCCCGCAGCGATTCGCGGGTCGGATTCGGACCAGCCGCCTTCAACGCATGGGCCACGACGGTCATGTAGCTGTAGCCCAGCGCGGCCCAGTTGTCGGCGTCCTTGCCGGTCTTGGCCTTGTAAGCGTTGGCGAAGGCTTGGCCGGCCGGCGAGTTGCCACCGGGCGTCCAGTCGGAGTTGAAGACCAGGCCCTCCACCGCCGCACCACCGATCTGGATCAGCTGCGGCGACGACAGACCGGTCTGGCCGATCAGCTTGACGTTCGCGGGCAGGCCGGCCTGCTTGAGCTGGATCGCCATGTTGGCCGCCGAGGGGCCGAGCGTGAACAGCATCACGCAGTCGGGCTTGGCTGCGACAATCCGGGTGGCGACCGTCGAGAAGTCGGAATCCGCCTGCTTGATGCCGGAGCGGTCGACGATCTTCATGCCACGCTTCTCGGTGTGCTCGACGAAGATGCGCTCCAGATCAACATAGGCTTCGTTGTCGGTGAAGCGCACGGTGGCGCAGGACTTCACCTTGGCAACGTCCATCGCGTAGTCACCGAGCTGCGGCATCGTGATCACCGGCGGCTGGGCCGAGATGAAGCCCCAGGGACCGGCATTGAGCAGCGCAACCGCGTTCGTCATGGCCTTCAGGCCGATCTTCGCGTCATTCGCGACACCGGCGGACGGGATAGCCTCCGGGGCCGTCGTCGGGCCGAGGATGAAGAGTACGCTCGGGTCGGCGGCGTAGCGTGTCACCGCGGCCATGGCCTGCGGACGGGCCGAGGCGCTGTCGGCCACCTCGACGACGATCTTGTCTGCACCGAGGAAGCCCTTCGCGTTCAATTCCTCCGCGGCGAACTTCATGCCTTCCGATGCCGGCACGCCGACAAAGGCGGCGCCACCGGTCAGCGCCTGCAGGATCACGATCTTGCGATCGGCCGCCTGCGCGGCCTGCACCGCCACGACCATGCCTGCCGCAACGGCCAGCGCCTTCAAAACCTGCTTCTTGGAACCCATAGAACCGTCTCCTGGTTGTGTTTGAGGGAAATAAACAAACGAAATTATATTTTTCCGACACTATCCATATATTTTCGAACAGTGTCAAGCGCGATTACGCGTACTCGGCCTGTGTCTGCAGCACCGGTCGCGGCGCCACTGAAATGTACTCGGCGAGTACATCCCCCTGGACGGTGACATGTCCGCGCATGAAGGTGTAGGCCTCGTCCGCCTTGCCGGCGTCGATCAGCGTCAGCAGGGTCTTGTGGTCCTCGTTGTTGGCCACCTGCCGCCCATCGGAGCGCAGCTGGAACATCCGGAACGGATTCAGCCGGATCGCCAGGTTGCGGGTCGTCTCGAACAACACGTCGTTATGGGTGGCCCGCCACAGCGTGACATGGAAACGCACGCCCTGGCGACCGAATTCTTCGTCGTCGCCGGCCGCCAGCGCCGCGTCGGACGCCCGCTGGATCACCGACAGTGCCTCCCGCTCCTGGGGCGTGATGCGGCGTGTGGCCAGCCGGGCGCAGATGGCCTCCAGCTCGGACAGCGTCTCGAACATCTGGATCAGCCGGCGCACGTCCAGCGGCGCGACGACCGCGCGCTGCCGGGACGGCTTCTCGACCAGCCCGGCCTCGATCAGCTGCAGCAGCGCCTCGCGCACCGGCGTACGGGAGACCGAGAAGCGCCGGGCGATCGCGTCCTCGTCCAGCGGTGTCGCCGGCGCCAGGCTGCCGGAAAAAATATCCTTCTCCAGCGCGCTGCGCACGATCTCGCATTGGGTCAGCTTTTTTGTGTCCTGGGCCTTCGCACGGCCCCGCGGACGGGCGATTTTCCCGGCGGATGCCCCATTGGAAGGCGAGGATTCGGCGACTCGTGACTGCATTCTTGTCTCTTCAATATATTCAAACGCGTGGCAATTTATACAACTTTGCTCTATGATCGCGAAAAATATATTGTGAGACATCGCTTTTGATCTGGCAAGCACAGCATGCTGACCTTTCCGCATTTCGAACCCCACTTCCCGCGCGCCCAGTGGACGCTGCCCCAGGTGCTGGAACACCAGGCGCGGGAGCGCGCTGAGCGCCCGTTCCTGTCCTGGACCGACGCCGGCCCGGCGCTGAGTTACGCGCAGGTCAACGCCCGCGTGAACCAGCTGGCGCACGGCATGGCGGCCTTCGGCATCCAGCGGCGCGAGCACGTCGGCATCCTGCTGCCGAACTGCCTGGAGTTCCTGTTCGCCTGGTTCGCGCTGAACAAGCTGGGTGCGGTCGAGGTCGCCATCAGCGACGCCTACAAGGGCAGCTTCCTGGCGCATCCGCTGCAGCTGTCGCAGGCCCGCACGCTGATCACCACCGCCACGCTGGCCCAGCGCCTGCTGGACATCGAGGACGACATCCCGATCCAGACCGTCGTGCTGGTGCGCGAGCCCGGCGCGGATCCGGCCACGCCTGCACCGGCCTTCCGGCGCATCCGGCTGCACCGCTTCGAAGACCTGTTCGCCGCGCGCGACGACAACCCGCCGCTGGTCGTGTCGCCGCAGGACCCGGCGGCGGTGCTGCTGACCTCCGGCACGACCGGGCCGTCCAAGGGCGTCGTGATGCCGCACTCGCAGTTCTACTTCTTCGCGGAAGAGGACGTGCAGCTGATGCGCCTGAAGCCCGACGACGTCTACATGACCGGGTTTCCGTTGTTCCACGGCAACGCCCAGTTCCTGACGGTCTACCCGAGCATGATCGCCGGCGCGCACTGCGTGCTGTACCCGCGCTTCAGCGCGTCCGACTGGGCCGGCCGGGCCCGGCGCAGCGGCGCCACGGTCACGAACCTGCTGGGCGCCACGCTCGCCTTCATCTGCGCGCAGCCGCCCTCCCCGGACGACCGGGCGCACAAGATCCGCTGCATCTATGCGGCGCCGCTGTCCACCGACCTGGCCGGGCCGTTCTCGGAGCGCTTTGGCGTGCGGGAGTTCGTCGACGGCTTCGGGCAGACCGAGATCTCGAACGTGTTCATGACCCCGCCGGGCGCGCCGCGTCCGCCGGGCGCCAGCGGCGTGCTGGTCGACCAGTGGTTCGAGGTGCGGCTGGCCGACCCGGAGACCGGCGAGCCGGTGCCCGAAGGCCAGGCCGGCGAACTGCTGGTGCGCCACAAGCACCCAGGCATCATCTCGACCGAGTACCTCGGCATGCCGGACAAGACCATCGAATCCCGCCGCGATCTATGGTTCCACACCGGCGATGCGCTGCGCCGCGATGCCGAGGGCTGGTATTACTTTGTCGATCGCGTCAAGGACGCGTTGCGCCGCCGGGGCGAGAACATCTCCTCCTTTGAGGTCGAAGCGGTCCTGCGCAGCCATTCCAGCGTCGCCGATTGCGCGGTGGTCGGCGTGGCCGCCGACGAGAAGGCCGGCGAGGACGAGGTGATGGCCTTCCTCGTGCCGCGACCGGGCCAGACGCTGGACTATGCAGCGATCTCCGCCTGGTGCGATTCCAGGATGCCCGCCTTCATGATTCCCCGCTATTTCGACCAGCTGGCCGAACTCCCGCGCACCCCGACAGAGAAGGTGCGCAAGAAGGAGTTGCGCGAGCGCGGCGTGGGCCCGAACACCTGGGACCGCAACCGTGACAGCCGCCCGGCCGCCAAGACCTGAGGGCCCTGCGATGACTGCTCCGAACGACGTCCTGCTGCTGGATCTGCACGAGAAGGTGGCTGTGGTGACACTGAACCGGCCGGAGGTCGGCAACGCCTTCAACGAAGCGATCCGGACCGGCCTGCCGGCGCTGCTGGAGCAGCTCGACCAGGACGACAGCTGTGCCGCGATACTGCTGACTGGGGCCGGCGAGCGCGGCTTCTGCGCGGGTGCAGACATCAAGGAAGGCCGCACGATCGGCACCTCGGTGCAGGAGCGCCGGCGCCTGAAGAACAACGCCTGGATCGACCGCGTTGCCGCGATCCGCAAGCCGGTGATCGCGGCGCTGCACGGCTACTGCCTGGGCGGCGGGCTGGAGCTGGCACTGGCCTGCGACATCCGCATCGCCGCGCCCGGCGCGCAATTCGGCCTGCCGGAGACCGGCCTGGGGCTGATCCCGGGCGGTGGCGGCACGCAACGCCTGCCGCGCGTGATCGGCCTGGGCCGTGCGATGGACCTGCTGCTCAGCGGGGACCGCATCGACGCGCAGGAGGCGCTGCGCATCGGGCTGGTGTCCCGGCTGGTGGCCGACCGCGACGCGCTGCTCGGTGAGGCCCGGGCGCTGGCCGGCCGCATTGCCGCACGCCCGCCGACCGCCACGGCCTACGCCAAGGAGGCCGCCCGCAACGGCATCGAGATGGACCTGCAGGCCGGCCTCACGCTGGAGAAGACGCTGTTCTCGCTGCTGATGTCCACCAGCGACCGGGCGGAGGCGGCACTGGCATTCAAGGAAAAACGCGCCCCGCGCTTCACAGGAACATGAGGAGACACGCACGATGACAATCCAGGATCCGATCACGGTCGTGGGCGCCGGCCTGATGGGCACCGGCATCGCCCACGCCTTCGTCGCCACCGGCCATGCGGTCACGCTGGTCGACAACCAGCCCGCGGCACTGCAGCGGGCCACCGCCGGCATCGGCAAGATCCTTGCCGACGGCGTGCGACTGGGCAAGGCCACGCAGGCGGATGCCGACGCGGCGCTGGCGCGCCTGAAGACCGCCGCCGGCCTGGGCGAGGCGCCCCGCGACAGCCAGCTGGTCGTCGAGACGGCGACCGAGAACCTGGCGATCAAGCAGGCGCTGATGCGGGAGGCGGAGTCGCTGTTCGCCGCAGAGACGGTGTTCGCCACCAACACCTCGGCGCTCAGCATCACCGAGATCGCCGCCGCGATCAATACGCCGCGGCGCGTGATCGGCATGCACTTCTTCAATCCGGTGCACAAGATGAAGCTGGTGGAGCTGGTGCGCGGACTGGAAACCTCCGGCGAAACCCTCGCCCGCGTACAGGCCTGGGTCACCGCGATCGGCAAGACCTCGATCGAGGTCAATGAAGCCCCCGGCTTCACGACCAGCCGGATCTCGGCGCTGCTGGGCAACGAGGCGATGTACATGCTGGCCGAAGGCGTGGCGCGGGCGGAGGACATCGACACCTCGCTGCGCATGGCCTTCAACCATCCGATGGGGCCGCTGGAGCTCGGCGACCTGACCGGCTGGGACACCCGGCTGGTGGTGCTGCAGTACCTGCACCAGACGCTTGGCGAGAAGTTCCGCCCCTGCCCGCTGATCATCAAGCTCGTCAAGTCCGGGCGCCATGGCCGCAAGACCGGCCGCGGCATCTATGAGTATGACGCCCAGGGCCAGAAGGTCCCCAACTCCGGAATAAGGCCGTTCTGATGCGTGACATCGTCATTGTCGAAGCCGCGCGTACGCCCGTCGGGCGCTTCCGCGGCAGTTTCAAGGGTGTGCGGGCCGACCACCTCGGTGCGGCGGTGCTGGATGCCGTGGTGCAGCGGGCTGGCCTGCAGCCCGGGCAGATCGACGACGTGGTGTTCGGCTGCGTGTCGCAGGTCGGCGAGCAGTGCGGGAACATCGCCCGCACCGCCTTGCTGTCGGCCGGCTGGCCGGAGTCGATCCCGGGCATGACGGTCGACCGCAAGTGCGGCTCGGCCGAGGCCGCAGTGCATGTCGCGATCGGCTCGCTGGCGGCCGGCCTGACCGACGCAGTGATCGCCGGCGGCGCGGAGAACATGACGCGCGTGCCGATGGGCGGCAACCGGGACGTGCACGGCGTGCCCTTCGGCTGGCGCCTGAACGAGCGTTTCGCGCTGACTTCGCAGGGCGAGGCCGCCGAGCGCCTGTGCGACCTGTGGAACCTGGACCGCAACGCGCTGGACGACTACGCGATCGAAAGCCATGCCCGCGCCGCGCGCGCCGCAGACGCCGGCCACTTCGACCGGGAGCTGGTGCCGGTCGCGCTGCAGGACTGGTGCGAGCGTGGCGAGCCGCCGGTCGACACCGTCGTGCGCGCCGACGAGACGATCCGGCGCGAGACCAGCCGCGAGAAGCTCGGCACGCTGAAGACCAGCTTCCGCCCCGAGGGCGGCCGGGTCACCGCCGGCAATGCCTCGCAGATCTCCGACGGCGCCGCCGCGCTGCTGCTGATGGGCGCCGACCATGCCGCGAAGCTCGGCGTGCGGCCGCGGGCGCGCATCGTCGCCGCCGCCACCGTCGGCTCCGACCCGGTGCTGATGCTGACCGGCCCGATTGCCGCGACCCGCAAGGTGCTCGAGCGCGCGAAGCTGCGGCTGCAGGACATCGACCTGTTCGAGGTCAACGAGGCCTTCGCGCCAGTGCCGATGGTCTGGATGAAGGAGTTCGGCATGGGCCACGAGCGCCTCAACGTCAATGGCGGCGCGATCGCGCTGGGCCATCCGCTGGGCGCCAGCGGCGCGCGCATCATGACGACGCTGCTGCACGAGATGGAGCGCCGGCAGGTGCGCTACGGCCTGCAGGCGATCTGCTGCGCCGGGGGCCTGGGCACGGCCACGCTGATCGAACGGCTGGGCTGAATGATGCAGACCGTACCTCTGGGCACCAGCGGGCTGCGCAGCAGCGCGATCGGCCTGGGCTGCATGGGCATGTCGGAGTTCTACGGCGAGCCGGACGACGCCCAGTCGCTGCGCACGCTGGAGCGCGCCTTCGAGCTCGGCGTCACCCATTACGACACCTCCAATGTCTACGGCCGCGGGCACAACGAGCGGCTGCTGAGCCAGTTCCTGAAGGGCCGGCGCGACCGCGTGATGCTGGCCAGCAAGTTCGGCGTCGTCCGCGACCCGGATGGCCCGCTGGGCAGCACCTACGACCGCGGCATCAACAACGATCCGGCCTACATGCGGCAGTGCTGCGAGGAGTCGCTGCGCCGGCTGGGCGTCGAGACGATCGACCTGTACTACGTGCACCGCGCCGATCCGGCGGTGCCGATCGAGGACACGGCCGGCGCACTGGCGGACCTGATCCGCGCCGGCAAGATCCGGGCGTATGGTCTGTCGGAGGTCACGGCGGACACGCTGCGGCGGGCCCATGCGGTGCACCCGGTCGCGGCGATCCAGTCGGAGTACTCGCTGTGGACGCGTGAGCCGGAGCTCGACGTGCTGCCGACCTGCGCCGCACTGGGCATCAGCTTCGTGGCCTACAGCCCGCTGGGCCGGGGCTTCCTGACCGGTGCGCTGGCCGACGCGAAGGCACTGGCGCCGGACGACTTCCGGCTGACCTCGCCGCGCTTCCAGGGCGAGAACTTCGACAAGAACCTGGCCCTCATCGCGCAGTTGCGCCAGCTCTGTGATGCCAAGCAGTGCACGCCCGGGCAGATCGCGCTGGCCTGGATCCTGGGGCGCGAGCAGAAGATCATCCCGATCCCCGGCACCAAGCGCATCAAGTACCTGGAAGAGAACTGCGGCGCGGCAGACATCCATCTGACGCCGGCCGAACGTGCCGCGCTGGAGGCCCTGCTGCCGATCGGCGGCGCCGCCGGCACCCGCTACGACCCCAACTTCGGTGGCGCGCCCCGCCCCGCCACCTCCTGACCCCACAAGGACTGCGCCATGTCCGAACTGCAATGGGGCCTGTGGCCCTGGCCCTTCTTCGATGCCAGCCACGAAGCGCTGGCCGAACGCATCATCGCCTGGAACCGCGAGAACCATGACCGGACCTACCCGGACATGGACACCGAATGCCGCGCGATGGTGCGCAGCTTCGGCGCGGCCGGCCTGCTCGACTATGTCGTGCCAAAGGGAGACACCCCGTTCGACGTGCGCTCGGTCTGCCTGATCCGCGAGGGCCTGACCTACCAGCATGCGCTGGCCGACGCGATGTTCGCGATGCAGGGCATCGGCACGATGGCGCTGCGGCGCTTCGGTACGCCGGCCCAGCGCGAGGAGTACCTGGAGCCCTGCCGCAAGGGCGAGCGCATCGCCGCCTTCGCGCTGACCGAGCCCGAGACCGGCTCCGACGTCGCATCGATGACGACGACCGCCACGCGCGACGGCGACCACTATGTGATCAACGGCGCCAAGACGCTAATCTCGAACGCCGGCATGGCGGACCACTACCTGGTCACGGTGCGCACCGGCGAAGCGCCCGGCGCCAAGGGCCTGAGCATGTTCATCGTGAACGCCGACACGCCCGGGCTCACGGTCGGCGACCCGATCGACTTCATCGCGCCGCATCCGGCGGCCGGCCTGCGCTTCACCGATTGCCGGGTACCGGCCGCGAACCTGATCGGCGAGGCCGGCCAGGGCTTCAAGGCGGCCATGGCGGCCTTCGACATCTTCCGCCCCTCGGTCGGTGGCGCCGGCGTCGGCCTGGCCCGGCGGGCGCTGCACGAGACGCTCGCCCATACCAACCGGCGCCGGCTGTTCGGCAAGCCGATGCACGGTCTCGAAGGCGTGCAGATGGCACTGGCCGACATGGCCACCGACCTGGAAGGCGCAGCGCTGCTCGTCTACCGGGCCGCCTGGGCGCATGACGTGCGCGGCGAGCGCGGCGCCTACGAGGCCTGCATGGCCAAGCTGGCCGGGAGCGAGGCGGCCGGCCGCATCGTCGACCGCGCGGTGCAGCTGCTGGGTGGCCAGGGCGTCACGCGCGGCAACATCATCGAGCAGCTGTACCGGGAAGCCCGGCCGATGCGCATCTACGAAGGCGCGTCCGAGATCCAGAAGCTGGTGATCGCACGCAACCTGATCAAGAACAGCCTGCCCGGCGGCTGATCCCGGGGCGCGACACGCATGCGCGACCGCACCGCGATCGTCGGCCTGGGGGCCACACCCTACTACCGCCGCGGCAGCTCGGCGCCGCAGACGCTGGAGGAACTCGTCGGCAAGTCCATCCTGGCCGCGGTGGACGACGCGGGCCTGCGCGTGCGTGACATCGACGGCTTCGCCTACTTCGCCGGCGGCTTTGATACCGCGATGCTGGCCGAGACGCTGGGCATCCCGGAGATCCGCTTCACCGCGACACTGACCGGCACCGGCGGCGGCTCGGCCGGCGCGATCGGTCTGGCGGCTGCCGCGATCCTGAGCGGCCAGGCCGAGACCGTCGTGTGTGTCGGCGCGAACCAGCAGGGCGCGCAGCGCTTCGGCGCGATCACCGCGGCCTACCCGGCCACCCCGGAGAACGCCTTCTTCTCGGCGTCCGGGCTGGTCGGCCCGGGCCACATGTTCGCGCTGCTCGCGCGCCGGCACATGCACCTGTACGGCACGACGCGCGAGGACTTCGCGGAGGTCGCGATGGCGATCCGCGCGAATGCGGTGACCAACCCGAACGCGACGCTGCGCAAGCCGATGACGCGGGAGGACTACTTCAACGCGCCGATGCTGGCCGACCCGCACTGCCTGTTCGATTTCTGCCTGGAGAACGATGGCGCGGTGGCGGTGATCGTGACCTCGCTGGAGCGTGCGCGCGACCTGCGGCACACGCCGGTGCGGGTGCTCGCAGGAAACCACGGCGGCCACCGCGACTGGGGGCGCTCGATCTACTGGATGAACATGCCCGACGAGAGCTTTGCGTCCTCTGGCCATGCGGCCGTGGCCCGGCGCCTCTATGCCGCGGCCGGCGTCGGGCCGCAGGACATCGACACCGCACAGATCTACGACCATTTCACGTCCCAGGTGATCATGCAGCTGGAGGACTACGGCTTCTGCGCCAAGGGCGAAGGCGGCGCCTTCGTGCGCAGTGGCGCGATACGCCGGGAGGGTGGCAGCCTGCCGATCAATACCGACGGCGGCCAGCTCTCCTGCGGCTATGTCTGGGGCATGACCCATGTGCGCGAGGCGGTCGAGCAGCTGCGCGGCACCGCGGTGAACCAGGTGCCCGGCGCCCGGCTCGCGCTGGTCACCGGCGGGCCGTCGATCATTCCGGTCAGCGGCCTGATCCTGGGGAACTGACATGGCCCTCGCGAAGCGCCCGCCACCCGAGCTGTTCAAGCTCTCCACCAACACCTGGACGCAGCCCTTCTGGGACGCCGCCGCCCGCCATGCACTGGTCGTGGCGCGGTGCGGCGACTGCGGCCACTTCCGGATGCCGCCCACGCCGTTCTGCCCGTGCTGCCAGTCCCAGCGCATCGACTGGACCCCGCTGGACGGCCGCGGCACGGTGTACGCCTACACGATCGTCGAACGCGCGATCTTTGCCGGCATGGAGGCGCACCTGCCCTATGTACCGGCCGTGATCAGCCTGCACGGCGCGGGCGAGGCGCGGCTGATCAGCAACGTGGTCGATGTCGAGGTGGCGCAGATCCATGTCGGCATGCCGGTGCAGGTCGTCTGGGACGACGTGCCGGGACAAGGCGTGGCGGTGCCGCGGTTCCAGCCGGCCGAGGTCTGACCGGCGGACAGAAGGCAGCACGCCCGCTGTGGACCTGCACACGCTGCTCCCGCCGGCACCGCTGCTGCTGGCCTTCCTTGCGGCGGCGCTGGTGCTCGCGATCACACCCGGACCGGGCGTCGCCTACATCGTGACTCGCACGCTCGGCCAGGGCCGCCGTGCCGGGCTGGCGTCGGTGGCCGGCATCGCGCTCGGCAACCTGGCCAACGCCGTTGCTGCCGCGCTGGGCCTGTCGAGCCTGCTGGCCGCATCGCCGCTGGCCTTTGCTGTGCTGCGTTATGCCGGCGCGGCCTACCTGGTCTGGCTCGGCCTGCAACTGCTCCTCCGGCCGCCAGCGGTGCAGGATCCGGCCGCGGCACCCGCCAGCCGCGGCCAGGTGCTGCGCCAGGGGATCCTGGTGTCGCTGCTGAACCCGAAGACCACGCTGTTCTTCGCCGCCTTTCTGCCGCCGTTCATGCAGGCGCCGGCCGCACCGATGGCGCAGGCGCTGGCGCTGGGCACGCTGTTCGTGCTGATCGCGGCGGCCAGCGACACCGCCTATGTGCTGCTGGCCACCGCGCTGGCCCCGGGCCGGCTGCGCGAAGGCGCGGTGCGGGGCCGCCGCGTCGTCGCGCTGGTCTACATCGCGCTGGGGCTGGTGGCGGCCTTCGGCGGTGGCCGCGCGCCGCGGGCCTGAGCCGCACCACAGCGGCCGGCGGCACAATGCCGGTTCGAACCTGCGAATGAAAGGAGCTTCCCATGCTGGCGCACATCCGCAACACCGCGATCTATTTCGACATCGACGGCGTCGGGCTGCAGCCCGACGGCGCGCAGATGGTCGAGCACCGCCCGGCCTTCGCGATCCATGGCGGACCGGGTGGCGAGCACAGCGACCTGAAGCTCGCGTTCAAGCCGCTGACGGACCAGCTGCAGATGGTGTACTTCGACCACCGCGGCCAGGGGCGCTCGGCCCGCGGCGACAAGAACCTGTACAACCTGGACGAGAACGTCGAGGACATGGAGGCGCTGCGCCGGCATCTGGGCCTGGGCCCGATCGTCAGCATGGGCACCAGTTACGGCGGCATGGTGGCGATGGCCCATGCGGCCCGCTACCCGGCGTCGGTGTCGCATCTGGTGCTGATGGTCACGGCGGCCCATGCCGGCTTCAATGCCCGGGCCCGGCAGATCGTCGCCGAGCGCGGCACGCCCGCGCAGCGCGCGGTCTGCGATCAGCTGTGGGCCGGCGCGCTGGACACGCCGGAGAAGCTGCGCAACTACTATGAAGTGATGGGCCCGCTGTATGCGCTGAAGTTCGACCCGGTCGCCGCTGCGGCGGGCCGCGCGCGCGGCATCCTGGCGCCGGACGCGATCAACCAGGCCTTCGCGCCAGGCGGCTTCCTGCAGACCTTCGACCTGCGGCCGGAGCTCGGCGCGATCCGCGCGCCGACGCTGATCATCGCCGGCCAGCACGACTGGATCTGCCCACCGGAGTTCTCGCAGGAGATCCACCGGCTGATCCCGCATTCGCAGCTGCAGGTGTTCGAGCACAGCAGCCACTCGCTGCGGGTCGACGAACCGCAGCGGATGATCGACAGCATCCGCGCGTTCGTCGCCGGCTGATCCGGGCTCAGACCAGCCAGGACGATCGGTAATCGGCCGCGTAGGCCTCGAAGCTGCGCGGCGCGGCGCCGGTGATCTGCTGCACGGCGTCCGTCGTACGCTCCGAGTAGCCGGCCTTGAAGTAGCCCAGGATCATCACCAGGAAGTCCGCATAGTTTGGCGGCACGCCCGCGCCGACCAGGCCGGCGCGCATCGCGTCCGGGGCGATGTCCTGGAAGCGGATGGCGCGTCCGGTGACGCGGGACAGGATCGCCGCCACCTGGTCATGGTCCAGCGCCTGCGCGCCGGTCAGGTCGAAGGCCTGGTTCGCCAGCCCGTCCCCGGACAGCAGCGCGGCCGCGGTGGCCGCGATGTCGCGCGCGTCGATGAAGCTGCCGCGGGCCTGCCCGACCGGCAGCGCGATCGTGCCGCCGTTCAGGATGCCATGCAGCCAGAAGGTGTTGAAGTTCTGCATGAACCAGTTCGGCCGCAGGATGTTGAACGGCACGCCGGACTGCTCCAGATGGCGCTCCGCCTTGCGCAGCGGCGCGGCTTCGTCGGCGTCCGCGCCCATGGCCGTCATCAGAACGACGCGGCGCAGGCCGCTGCGGCGGGCCGCATCGATCAGCGGGCGCAGCAGTTCGTCCTGGTTGGTGTAGCCGGGCGGCGCGAGCAGGAAGGCCCGCTCGACGCCGGCGAACGCCGCGTCCACACCGGTACCGGCGACGACATCCAGCGCGACCTGCCCGCTGCGGGTGGGGGCCCGGCTGGTGGCCTCGGCCACGGCATGGCCCCGGGCCTGCAGCAGGCGGACCAGTTCCGAGCCGACCGTTCCGCTGGCACCGACGACAAGAATGCGCGACATGGGAATCCTTTCAGGAGAAGTTGTTGACGGGTTCATTGTTGGCCAGGAGAATTCACATAAAAATGCACATAAGTACAAATTTCATGTCCATTCGTTCTTGCATCTGCACGAAGGAACCTTGTTGATGGATCTGTTGAGTGATCTGCTCCAGCAGGCGGGCCTGCGCCGCCGGCTGCTGGACCTGCGCGGCATCGGCCCGGTGGACGCCGTGCGCTTCCCGTGTGACAAGAGCCTGGGCCTGCATGTCGTCACGCAGGGCCGGGTGTTCATCCACACTCCCGCGCTGACCGAGCCGCTGATGCTGGCCGCAGGGGACGTCGCCGTGATGGCGCGCGGCTGCGTGCATGCGCTGTCCACCCAGCCCACGCCGCCGGCGGAGCAGGCCCTGCAATCGACGCGCTTCGCCGAGGCCCTGCCCGGCGGCGCCGATGCCCTCCCCGCCGGCAGCAGTGCGGTGATCAGCGGCGCCTACCAGCTGTGGAACACGCCGGTGCACCCCTTCCTGCGCAGCCTGCCGGACTGGTTCGTGCTGCGGGCCGAGGAGATCCCCCGTCTCGGGCCGCTGGCGCTGACACTGGGCCTGCTGGGCGACGAGCTGCGGCAGCGCGCCCTGGGGGCCGACACCGTGGTCCACGGGCTGCTGGATGTCGTCTTCACCTACCTGCTGCGTGCGATGCTGGAGCGCCAGGCCGCGCAGGCCGACGCCAGCTGGGCGCACGCGGTGGCCGACGCGCCGGTGCGCCAGGCGATCGCGCTGATGCAGGGCGACAGCGCCCGCGACTGGACGCTCGCATCGCTGGCACGCCAAAGCGGCCTGTCCCGCACGGCGCTGGCGCAGCGGTTCCGCCAGGCACTGGGCGACACCCCGCTGCACTACCTGCGCACCGTGCGGATGCAGAAGGCGATGCACCTGCTGGCCGACACCAGCCAGCCGCTGGAGCAGGTTGCACAGCAGGTCGGCTACACCGATGCGTTCAGCTTCTCGAAAGTGTTCAAGCGCGAGGTCGGCCTGGCGCCGCGCGACTTCCGCCGCCAGGATGCCGCGGACCGCCAGTCACGCTGGCGGATCCAGGGGGCCTGAGCGGCCCCTGCCGCGGGACGGCCGGCCTCAGGCCGGCGAGCGCAGCACGCAGCGCATGCCGATGTGGCTCGTTCCGGTGTCGACCGGCTGCGGATGGCGGGCTGCGGGCCGATACCGCCGGCAGTAGTTCTCCGCACACAGGTGCGAGCCGCCCTTGATGACCTGCTGCCGGAGCGCCGCAGGCGCCTGCGCGACGCCGGAACTGCAGCAGGAGACGGCTTCCGGCCTGCCCGGCAGGCTCCAGGCGTCGGCCGTCCACTCCCAGACGTTGCCGATCATGTCGTACAGCCCGTAGGCGTTCGGCGGGAAATGACGAACCGGCGAGGTCCGTTGCCAGCCATCAAGGCCTTCGTTGCGGAACGGAAAGAAGCCCTGCCAGTAGTTGGCCAGCATGGCTCCCCCGGGCGCCAGGTCATCGCCCCAGGCGTAGTCGGCCCCGTCCAGACCGCCGCGGGCGGCAAACTCCCACTCCGCCTCGGTCGGCAACTGCTTGCCGGCCCACTGCGCATAGGCCAGCGCATCGGCATGGGCCAGATGCACCACTGGATGGTCGTCGAGCCCGCGCAAATCGCTGCCAGGACCGAGGGGCTGCCGCCAGAACGCGCCTGGCCGGTAGGTCCACCAGGTGTCCGGCTGTCCGTCCTGCAGGCCGGGCAAGGTGTTGTCGAAGACGGCCGACCCGGCCACCGCCAGCGCCGGATCCAGGCCCGGAATGTCCTCCACGCGGGGGGCCGTCTCGGCCACCGTCACGTACCCCGTGTCGGCGACGAACCGGGCAAAGGCTGCATTCGTGACGGGGACCGGGTCCATCCAGAAGGCCGCCACCTCGACGACGCGTACCGGCGCTTCCTCCGGATAGAAGCGCGTGCTGCCCATCCGGAAGCGCCCGCCCGGAATGCGGCACATGCCCTGCACGGCGGCCGGCGGCATCGGAGGCCCTACTTCTTGAACACCGGCGAGATGTTGGTCCAGGCGCGCGGCGGCAGCGACTTCTCCCAGGCGTCATAGCGGGCCCGCAGCGCCTGGAAGATCTGGGGCTCGGCCTGGGCCATGTCGATACGCTCCTGCGGGTCGATCTCCAGATCATGCAGCCGGGCGATGCCGTTCTTCGGCTCCAGGTACAGCTTCCATTTGCCCACCCGCACCGCGGAATAGGCCGCCAGCTTCCAGTACAGCGCCTCATGGGGCGCGCCGCCCTTCTCGCTGCGCAGGTAGGGCAGCAGGTCCACGCCGTCCAGCGCCTGCGCTGCATCGGTCGGCACCGCGCAGGCGGCCGCGACCGTGGGCAGGATGTCCAGCGTGCTGACCGGCTTCGAGAAGACCAGGCCCGACGGTATGCGCCCCGGCCAGCGCATCATGAACGGCATCCGGATACCGCCCTCCATCGTCGAATACTTGCCGCCCGAGAACGGCGCATTGCTGCCGGGGCGGCTCAGCGCGGTGCCGTTGTCGCTGACGAACACGACGATGGTGTCGTCCGCCAGCCCGGCGGACTGCAGCTTGTCCAGCACGGCCCCGACCACCTCGTCCTGGGCCATCACCAGCGCGTTGTAGCCACGCACGGCGATGTTCGGGATCGTCGGGCGCAGCGCCTCGAAGTAGCGCCGCGGCACCTGCAGCGGCGGCACCGGTGCATTCATCGCGAAATACAGCAGGAATGGCTCCTCCTTGTGCTGCTCGATGAAATCCACCGCCTCGTCGCGGAAGTGGAAAAGCAGGTAGTCCCTGACATCCACGACCGTGCCGTTCCTGCGGATGTTGTTGAGCCCCTCGCGCGTCCAGGCGGTGTCGGCCGCTTCGTCATGGAAATCCACCTTCAGGCTGAACATCTCCGGATCGTCCGGGTTGGTGGCCTGCAGGCTGGTGTTGCCGAGGAAGACGACCGAGTGATCGAAGCCGCGATTCTCCGGCAGGAACTCCGGGCCATGGCCCAGGTGCCATTTGCCGATGACAGCCGTACGGTAGCCCGCCGCCTGGAACAGTTCGCCGAAGTTCTTCTCGGACAGCGGCACGCCGCGGCGCAGGAACTCCGCCTCGCCCTGCAGCGGCGCCAGGCTGCCGTCTTCCAGCCGGGCCTCGCGCCGCTCCGGGAAGGCCCCGGAGGACACCTGGTGCTCGAAACCGAAGCGCTGCTGGTAGCGCCCGGTGATCAGGCCGGCCCGCGACGGACTGCACAGCGGCGCCGTCGAATAGCCGTCCGTGAAGCGCACACCGTCGGTCCCGATGCTGTCGATGTGGCGGGTCTCGACGAGCTGGCTGCCATAGGCGGACAGGTCACCGTAGCCCATGTCGTCGGCAAGAATGATCACGACGTTGGGGCGCCGGCGCGGGGGGCTGGGAATCGGGTCG
>JAEUOX010000431.1 GCA_016790475.1 Rhodoferax sp.
CTGACCAACTTCGGCGTGAACCGCACCGAGCTCGCGCCCGGCGCGGTCTCTGCGTTGCGCCATGCCCACACGCGACAGGACGAGTTCATCTATGTGCTGCAGGGCCACCCGGTGCTGCGCACCGACGCCGGAGATACACCGCTGGCGCCCGGCATGTGTGCAGGTTTTCGCGCGGGCACCGGCGACGCGCACCAGTTGGTCAACCCGACCGGCGAGCCGGTGGTCTATCTGGAAATCGGTGACCGCACCCCGGGTGACACCGCCAGCTACCCGGACGACGACCTGACCGCCGCGCAGGTGGACGGCCGCTGGGTGTTTGCCCACAAGGACGGGCGGCCCTATTGATGGAGACATTGACCGGGGCCTCCTGTCGCTGACGGCGCAGCGTCGGACCGGCACCTCCAGGCGGTGGGCCGGTCCCCAGCCCGCTCCGGATTGTAAAAATTCCGACGTTGCAGCGACGGAGCCCCTCTGACGACGGGCCCAAAGATATAGTTTTGCATGCCTTTCCCCGTCCACGGAAACCCCATGAGCAAGCGCCTCTTTGCCGAACTCCACCAATCCCGCGAACGCGCCGCCGCGGTACTGGCCCGCTGTGAACTGGCCCAGGCCTGCGCGCCTGAGACGCGACAGGCGATCCTCCGATCGGCACGGATCGACCACCATGCCAACCGGGAGCCGATCCACCGCGTGGCCCAGCCGATGACCGATCTGGTGCTGGTGCTCGACGGCATCCTGGAGGTGAGCCATACCAGTCCGACCGGCCGGCGCCATGTCAACGCGTACCTGCCGGCGGGCAATGTGTTCGGCCTGATTGCGCTGATCGACGGCAAGGGCTGCACGCACGACACCTGGGCCCGTGGCCCGCTGACGCTGATGCGCATCCCGAAGGAGGTGATGCTGCAGGCCATGGCCACCGATCCGGTGTTCCTGCAGGCGGTGATGGAGGACCTCTGCGATCGCACACGGATCCTGGCAACCCAACTGAGCAAGCGCGCGCTGCTGCCGCTGCGCGCCCTCACCGCCTGGACGCTGCTGGACCTGGTCGGGCGCCACGGCTTCCAGCGCGACCGGCAGCGTATGCTGAACCTGCGCCTGTCGCAGGACGGCCTGGCCGATCTGCTCGGCGTGACACGCCAGAGCACCAACCGGGAGCTCAAGCGGCTGGAGCGCGAAGGCATCATCCG
>JAEUOX010000453.1 GCA_016790475.1 Rhodoferax sp.
CCGGCGGTCCATGCCGATCCAGGGCACCTCGTGGTTGCGCACCGTCACGAACAGGTTGTTGTCGTGCAGCACCTTGTTGTGCTTGAGGTTGTGCAGCAGCGCGTTGGGCACCGTGCCGGGCTCGGCCGTCAGGAACACCGCCGTGCCCTCGACCCGCGTGGGCGGGCTGACGAAGACCGCCTCCAGGAAGCTGGGCAGGTCGATCGCATCGGCCCGCAGCTTCTCGTTGAGCAGGCGCCGGCCTTCCTTCCAGGTGAGCATCAGCATGAACACGAAGCCGCCGATCACCAGCGGGAACCAGCCGCCGTCGAACAGCTTGAGCAGGTTGGACGCGAAGAACGCGAAATCCACGACGAAGAAGAAGCCGGTGGACGCCAGACACAGCCACAGCGGGTACTGCCACTTGTAGCGGACCACGTAGAAGGTCAGCACCGTGGTGATCAGCATGTCGGTGCACACCGCGATGCCGTAGGCCGCCGCCAGGTTGCTCGACGAACGGAACATCACGACCGCCAGCACGATCGTCGCGAACAGGCCCCAGTTGACCAGCGGGATGTAGATCTGCCCGGTATCGCGCACGCTCGTGTGCTCGATCGCCAGCCGGGGCAGGTAGCCGAGCTGGATCACCTGCTTGGTGACGCTGAAGGCGCCCGAGATCAGCGCCTGCGAGGCGATCACCGTCGCCGCCGTGGCCAGCACGACCAGCGGGATCAGCGCCCAGTCCGGCGCCATCAGGTAGAACGGGTTCTTGACCGCGGCCGGATTGCGCAGCAGCAGCGCCCCCTGGCCGAAGTAGTTCAGCGTGAGCGCCGGCATCACGACCGCGAACCAGGCCAACCGGATCGGCCGTTTGCCGAAATGGCCCAGATCCGCATACAGCGCCTCGGCGCCCGTCACGCAAAGCACCACCGCGCCCAGGATGATGAAGGTCGTGCCCGGGTTGTCGACGATGAAGCGCAGCGCGTAGTGCGGGCTCAGCGCCTTCAGCACCGCCGGGTTCTCGGCGATGTGCGCGATGCCGAGCACCGCGATGGCCAGGAACCACACCAGCGTCACCGGGCCGAAGAACTTGCCGATGCCGGCGGTCCCGCGCTTCTGCACGACGAACAGCAGGAACAGGATCACCAGCGTCAGCGGCACGATGAAGCGGTGCAGCCCCGGCGAGATCACCTCCATGCCTTCCACTGCCGACAGCACCGAGATCGCCGGCGTGATGACGCCATCACCATAGAACAGCGAGGTGCCGAAGATGCCCACGATCAGCAGTGTCGAGCGAAGCCGCGGGCTGCCCTTGACCGCCTGCGAGGCCAGCGCCAGCATGGCCACCAGGCCGCCCTCGCCGTTGTTGTCCGCCCGCAGCACCAGGACCACGTACTTGACCGACACGATCGTCGTCAGCGTCCACACGAACAGCGACAGGATGCCGTAGATGTTCTCCGGCGTGAACGCCACATGGCCGGAATTGAAGACTTCCTTGAGCGCATACAGCACGCTGGTGCCGATATCGCCATAAACGACGCCGATCGCGCCCAGCGTGAGCGCGGCAAGAGAAGATTTGGTCGCTGCCACAAAACCACCCGGGGCCCGGGGCGCCGGGTTTCGTTGCCTGGAAGTCGCCGATTGTGCGCCTCGGCGGCGTTTTCACCAGCCTCCCGCGCGACCCGCCAAGGTGCCCTCGGCCCGATCTGTTGCGCCGCAGCAACTGACCCGCGGCGCGCCGGGCTCAGGCGTAGGACTCGGCTTCCGGGTCGGTGGCTTCGAGCTCGTAGCTGGCCGACAGCATCGCGAGCCGGCCGATCACGCCGTACATGTAGAAGCGGTTCGGCGCGCTGGCGCCCGGCGCGACACCGGGCTGAGGTAAGTGCGTACTCTCCGCAAATGCCAGCGGAATGAACTGCGAGCCCGGGCCGCTGAGGTGCTCGTCGATCCCGCGGCCGGCATGCACGCGGTAGAAGCCGCCGACGACATAGCGGTCCATCATGTAGACCACCGGCTCGGCGACCGCGTCGTTGACGCGCTCGTTGGTGAGCACCCCCTCCTGCACGATCACCTCGCCGGTGCTGGAGGCGGACGCGCCCTGCCAGGCCTTGGCCGGCAGCGCATCGAGGTCCTTGACGTCGCGCACGGTGCGCACCGCCAGCGCATCGTCGCTGCCGTCGGACTTGACGACCACGAAGGGCTTCTCACCGATGCCGTATTCCTTGTACTTGCGCCGGACCTTGGTCAGCACGGTGTCGACATGGGTGGCCAGCAGTTCCCGGCCGGCCGCACGGGAGAGGTCGACCTCGCCACACTTGCTGAATATCGGGTGGATCAGCCAGGGGTCG
>JAEUOX010000476.1 GCA_016790475.1 Rhodoferax sp.
CGCGTCGCGCTGACCTTCGGTGCGACCTGGGCCGAGAACCAGCGCGGCACGAACGCGATCGGCACCGCGCTGGCGGAGGCCCGCGCGGTGGAGATCCACGGCCCGGAGCACTACCTGGAGCGCAACGGCTTCCTGACCTGCGCCGCCGCGCCGATCCTGTCTGCGCAGGGGCAGCTGATGGGCATCCTGGACATCTCCGGCGACCAGCGCAGCCGCCACCCCCACACGCTGGGCCTGGTGGCCACCTCCGCGCGCATGATCGAGAACAGCCTGGTGCTGGCCTCCTGCCGGCAACACATCCTGGTCCAGATGCATCCGCGCCTGGAGGGGATCGGCTCGGTGGCGCAGGGAATCCTGGCCGTCACCGAAGACGGCTGGCTGGTCGGGGCCAACCGCAAGGCGCTGGAGTGGCTGGGCCTGCAGCCGGCCGACCTCGGCGCCGCCACCTGGGCGCAGCATCTGGACCTGCCGCTGCCCGCGCTGCTGGGCCGCGGCGCCGGCACGGCGCGTGCACGGCTGGTCCGCACCGCGCAGGGCCAGACGCTCCACGCGCAGGTGCATCCGCACACCCAGGCGCGCCAGCAGCTGACCGTCACCACCCGTTCCTCGCGCGACGCGCTGGCTGCGCTGGACACCGGCGACGCGCAATGGCGCAGCGCGGCCGACAAGGCGCGGCGCATCGCGGACAAGGGCATTCCGCTGCTGGTGCTGGGCGAGTCCGGCGTCGGCAAGGAGCTGTTCGCGAAGGCGGTGCATACCAGCAGCCAGCGCCGCGGCAAACCCTTCGTGGCGGTGAACTGCGCCGCGCTGCCGGAGACGCTGATCGAAGCCGAACTCTTCGGCTACCTGCCCGGCGCCTACACCGGCGCCAGCCGCCACGGATCGCACGGCCGGCTGCGCGACGCCCACGGCGGCACGCTGTTCCTGGACGAGATCGGCGACATGCCGCTGGCGATGCAGACGCGGCTGCTGCGCGTGCTGCAGGAGCGCCAGGTCACGCCGCTGGGCAGCAGCACGCCGGTGCCGGTGGACTTCGCGCTGGTATGCGCCACGCACCAGGATCTGGAACAGGCCGTCGCGCAGGGCCGCTTCCGCGCCGACCTGTACTACCGCATCCAGGGCCTGGCGCTGCAGCTGCCCGCGCTGCGCGAGCGCACCGACTTCGCGGCGCTGACGCAGCGCCTGCTGGAAGAGCACGCCCCCGGGCAGGACCTGCAGATCGCGCCGGACCTGCTGGCCGCCCTCGGCGCCCACCGCTGGCCGGGCAATCTGCGGCAGTACGCGCTGCTGCTGAAGACGGCCGTGGCGCTGCTGGACGACCAGGAGACGGTGATCGACTGGCCGCACCTGCCCGACGACCTGGCCGCCACGCTGCGCCGTGCCGGCGCGCAGCCGGCGGATGCCCCGGTCCAGAACCTGCAGCAGCTCTCCCACAAGGCGATCGGGCAGGCGCTGGAGAACGCGCGCGGCAATGTGTCGGCGGCGGCGCGACAGCTGGGCATCAGCCGGCAGACGCTGTACCGCAAGCTGCAGGCCGCCGTCAGCCCCGGGCCCGGGTCTTTGGGTGGTCCTCCAGGATGAAGTCGTGCAGCGCCTGCGCTGCCGGGCCCAACTGCACGCCCTGACGACGGATCACGCCGATCGTGCGGTGCACCGAGGGACGTACCAGCGGTACGCCCACCAGCGCGTCGAGGGACGCATGCAGCGCCAGTTGCGGCACCGGGGCGACACCCAGCCCCTTCTCCACCAGGCCCAGCACGGTCTGGACATGGCGCGCCTCGGCCACCGGCTGCAACCGTTCGCCATGCGCGGAAAGCGAGCGCTCCAGCAGCAGCCGGTTGCCGGACACGCTGCCGGAGGCCAGCACCCGCTCGGCGGCGAGCTCGCTCCAGCGCACGGTGCGCCGCTGGGCCAGCGGGTGGTCGCGCCGGCAGGCCAGCACGAAACGGTCGCGCAGCAGCGCACGGAACGCCAGGGCCCCCTCCTGCTGCCCGTCGAAGTTCAGCCCGAAATCCGCGACGCCGGAGGTCACGGCCGCCAGCACCTCGTTCGCATGGCCGTCGTGGATGTGCACGCGGATGCGCGGCATCTGGGCGTGGAAGCGCTGCAACACGGCGGGCAGGAAGAAGCGTGCCGCGGAGGGCACGCAGGCCAGAGTCACGAGCCCGGTGCGCTGCTGCGCCAGCTCGGCCACGCCCAGCAGCGTGGCGTCGATCTCGTCCAGCCAGCCCTGGGCCTTGCGCGCGAACTCCCGGCCGACGGCGGTGAGCGCCACGCGCCGGGTGCTGCGCTCCAGCAGGCGCACGCCCAGCGCCGCTTCCAGCTTGTCGACCCGGCGCGACAGCGCCGGCTGTGACAGGTGGATGGCCTGCGCCGCGGCACGGAAGCTGCCCAGCCGGGCGATCGCGGTGAAGGCCTGCAGGTCGGCCAGGTCGAAGCGGTGGCGGTTCATTGTGATCCATGCATCAATGCTTGCGAATAATGCAATTCTCTTATCGAAATCCATGTCCCACAATCCCGCCATCCGACACGACCGAGGAAATTCGATGGATCTGCAGCTCAAGGACAAGACCGCGCTCGTCACCGGCGCCAGCGTGGGCATCGGCCGCGCGATCGCCCGCTCGCTGGCCGCAGAGGGCGTGCGCCTGGCGATTTCCGCCCGTCGCGCCGACAAGCTGCGCGAGCTGGCCGACGAGATCGTCGCCGGCGGGGGCCCGGCCCCGGTCGTGATCGAGTCCGACCTGTATGCCGATGACGCCGCCGCCCGGCTCGCCGCACAGGCGCTGGCCGGGCTGGAGCGCGTCGACATCCTGGTCAACAACGCCGGCGGCTCGCGCAGCTTCAAGGAGCTGCACGTCGGCGAGGACGCCTGGCAGGAGGCGATCACGTTGAACTTCCACCGGCCCCGGCAGATCGCCGACGCGCTGATCGACAGCATGATCGGCCACCGCTGGGGCCGCATCATCAACATCACCGGCAAGAGCGAGCCGGAGCACATCAACGGCGCCTTCTGTGCGAAGGCCGGCATCCACAGCTGGGCCAAGGGCCTGAGCCGCATGGTCGGCAAGCACGGCATCACCGTCAACTGTGTTCCGCCCGGGCGCATCCACTCCGAGCAGATCTATCGCAACTACACGCCGGAGTACCGCGCCTGGCAGAGCGAGCACGAGATCCCGGTCGGGCGCTACGGGGAGCCGGAGGAGCTGGCCGACCTGGTCACCTTCCTGGCCTCGCCGCGGGCCGCCTACATCAGCGGCGCCGTGATCCCGGTGGACGGCGGGCTGCGGCGCTACCAGTTCTAGAAGCAGCCGGCGCACCGACCCGGCCCCCACGCCAGCGACAAGGAGACGCCCCATGGCCCAGCATCCCTCCCACTCCGCGATCGGACGCCGCAGCGCGCTCGCCGCCCTTGCCGGCCTGGCCGCCAGCATCGGCGCTCCGGCCGCGCGCGCGCAGGCCTGGCCGACGAAGCCGATCCGCTTCGTCGTGCCCTTCGCGCCCGGCGGCACCAGCGAGATCGTCGCGCGCTCGGTCGCCGCCGAGCTCACCAAGCAGCTCGGCCAGAGCGTGTTCGTCGAGAACAAGCCCGGCGGCGCCGGCGTCACCGCGATGCAGGAGGTCGCACGCGCGGCGCCGGACGGGCACACGATCATCCTGACGCATGTCGGCACGCTGGCGGTCAATCCGTACATGCTGAAGAACCAGCCCTATGACGTGAACAAGGACTTCGTGCCGGTCACGCTGCTGGCCCGGGTGCCCAACCTGTTCGTGATCCACCCGGACGTGCCGGCGCGGGACTTCAAGGAGTTCGTCGCCTATGTGCGCAAGAACCCCGGGCGCCTGAACTACGGCAGCGCCGGCAATGCCAGCGCCGGGCATCTGGCGATGGAGTATCTGAAGCTGGTGACCGGCATGTTCATCACGCACATCCCGTACCGCGGCACCGGGCCGCAGCTGACCGACCTGCTGGCCGGGCGCACGCAGGCCAGCTCGGCCGGCATGCCTGCGCTGGGGGCCCACATCCGCTCCGGCAAGCTGCGGGCGATCGCGGTCGGCACCGCGCAGCGGATTGCCGCGCTGCCGGATGTGCCCACCGTCCAGGAGATGGGCTACAAGGACTTCGAGACCTCGCAGTGGTACGGCATCCACGTGCCGGCCGGCACCCCGCCCGACATCGTGCGCCATCTGCAGGAGGAGTCCTACAAGGCACTGCGCTCCAGCGCGGTGACGGAGCGCTTTGCCACCGACAACGCGGTCGGCGGCGGCGGGCCGGCGGCGGAGTACGCCGCCTACATCGCGCGCGAGCAGGCGATCTGGAAGAACATCGTCGAGCGCGCCAGCATCAAGCCGGACTGAGGCGGCGACGGAACCACGGCATGCTGGATGTACTCGTGATCGGCGGCGGCAATGCCGCGCTGTGCGCAGCGCTGGTCGCACGCGAATCCGGGGCGTCCGTCCAGCTGCTGGAGGCCGCGCCCCGCGCCTGGCGCGGCGGCAACTCGATGCACACGCGCAATCTGCGCTGCATGCATGACGCCCCGGAGGACGTGCTGACCGACACCTATCCGGAAGAGGAGTTCTGGCAGGACCTGCTGAAAGTCACCGGCGGGCGCACCGACGAGGCACTGGCACGCCAGGTGATCCGGGGTTCCGCGCGGGTGCGGCCCTGGATGCGGCGCCATGGCGTGCACTTCCAGCCGTCGCTTTCGGGCACGCTGCACCTGTCGCGCACGAACGCCTTCTTCATGGGCGGCGGCAAGGCCCTGGTGAACGCCTACTACCGCAGCGCACAGGCGCTGGGCATTTCGATCCGCTACGACAGCCCGGTCACCCGCCTCGAACTGCAGGATGGCCATTTCGTCGCGGCCCACACCGGCGACGGCCAGCGCATCGCGGCCCGCAGCTGCGTGGTCGCCTGTGGCGGCTTCGAATCCAACCGCGACTGGCTGCGCGAAGCCTGGGGGCGCAATGCCGCGGGGGAATGGCCGGCGGAACAGTTCCTGATCCGCGGCACGCGCTTCAACCAGGGCGTGCTGCTGCGCGACCTGATGGCGCAGGGCGCGGACACGATCGGCGACCCGACGCAGGCGCACATGGTGGCCATCGACGCCCGCGCACCGCTGTACGACGGCGGCATCTGCACCCGGGTCGACTGTGTGTCGCTGGGTATCGTCGTCAACAGCGCCGGCCGGCGCTTCTATGACGAGGGTGAAGACTTCTGGCCCAAGCGCTACGCGATCTGGGGCCGTCTGACGGCGCAGCAGCCCGGCCAGATCGCGCACAGCATCATCGACGCCAAGGCCGTCGGCCGCTTCATGCCGCCGGTGTTCCCGGGGGCCCGCGCCGACACGTTGTCCGAACTGGCGCGGCAGCTCGGGCTGGACCCGGCGGTGTTCCAGCAGACCGTGGCCGAGTACAACGCCGCCTGTCGCGGCGGCAGCTTCGACCATGCGGTGCTCGACGACTGCCGCACCGAGGGGCTGCAGCCGGTCAAGTCGCACTGGGCGCGCCCGATCGACACGCCGCCGTTCCAGGGCTACACGCTGCGCCCCGGCGTGACCTTCACCTACCTGGGTGTGCGCGTCGACGCGCAGGCCCGCGTGCTGTTCGGCGGGCGGCCGTCCGACAACCTGCTGGCCGCCGGCGAGATCATGGCCGGCAATGTGCTGGGTCAGGGCTACACCGCGGGCGTGGGCATGACCATCGGCACCATCTTCGGACAGGCGGCCGGTGCACAGGCGGCCACTGCCGCCCGGGGCGTGCGCGCATGACCGAGCTGCAGGCTCTGGTGCGCCAGGCACAGGATCTGGCCGATGGCGCGCCCGAGCGGGAGGTGGCCCGCCAGCTGCAGATCTGCAACGCCTGCCGCTACTGCGAGGGCTTCTGTGCGGTGTTCCCGGCGATGACGCGCCGGCTGGACTTCGACGTGCGTGACGTGCACTACCTGGCCAACCTGTGCCACAACTGCGGTGCCTGCCTGCACGCCTGCCAGTACGCGCCGCCGCATGAATTCGCGGTCAACCTGCCCCGCGCGATGGCCCAGGTGCGCCGGCGGACCTACGCCGGGCATGCCTGGCCGGCGGCACTCGGTGCGCTGTACGAACGCAACGGCCTGGCGGTCGCGCTGGCACTGGCCCTCGGGCTGGCGCTGTTCCTGGCCCTGGGCGTGGCGGTGCAAGGGGGATTGCTGACGCCACTGCAGGGAGGCAACTTCTATGCGGTGTTCCCGCACCGACTGCTGGTCGCGCTGTTCCTGCCGGTGTTCGGCTTCGCGGTGCTGGCGCTGGGCCTGGGTGCGCTGCGCTTCTGGCGGGACCAGGCGCCTGCCGCCGACGGCGAGGACCGCGCCGCCGCCCGGCGCGAGGCCTTCGTCGACGCGGCGCGGCTGCGCTACCTGGACGGCGGCCACGGGCAGGGCTGCACCAACGAGGACGACCGCTGGACGCTGGCCCGCCGGCGTGCGCACCATCTGACGGCCGGCGGCTTCCTGCTGTGCCTCGCCGCCACCGCGCTGGGCACGCTGTACCACTACGCCTTCGGCTGGATCGCACCCTACGACCTGCCCAGCCTGCCCAAGCTGCTCGGAGCGGTGGGCGGCGTCGCCCTGCTGGCCGGCTCCGCCGGCCTGGGCTGGCTGCATCTGCGCAGGCACCCGGACCATGGCGACCGGGCGCAGCGCCCGATGGATCTGGGCTTCATCGCGCTGCTGTTCCTGGCCAGCGCGACCGGCCTGGGCCTGTGGCTGGCGCGCGGGCAGGCCGGTCAGGCACTCTGGCTGGCGGCCCACCTGGGCGTCGTGATGGCGCTGTTCCTGACGCTGCCCTACGGCAAGTTCGCCCATGGCATCTACCGGGTCGCCGCACTGCTGCGCTACGCGATCGAGCGCCGCCAGCCGGACCGCCTGCGGCTCGGCGGGGACTGACCCTCCGGCCGCACCGGCGGCCGCTCAAGACACCATGTAGGCCGCCGCGCCGGTGGCCAGCAGCTTGCCGTCCGCCGCGCAGAACTCCATGCGCGTGGAGGCGACCCGCGAGCCCAGGCGCATCACCTGCGCGTGCAGGTCGAAATGCTCGCTGATACCCTGGCGCAGGTAGTCGACGCGCAGGTCGATCGTGCCCAGCTTCGTGAAGCGCATCAGGCGCTGCGCTGGCGCCTCGTCCATGTGGCGGGCACCGATCGCGGCCATCACCGCGAGGCCGCCCATGCTGTCCAGCCCGGCACTGATGACACCGCCGTGGGCCCGGTTGTAGCCGTAATGGCCGACCAGCTCGGGGCGCATGACGATGCGCCCGCTGACGCGCTCCGGC
>JAEUOX010000202.1 GCA_016790475.1 Rhodoferax sp.
CCGTCGCGTGGGTAGGGGATGGGCGCCCGGCTGAAGTACAGCGCGTCCCCGTTGGTCGCGGTGACCACCTTGACAGTGTTCGGGTTGGTGGATTCGCTGGCGGGAATCGGGTGGCACAGCGTTCCGACCTGCACGTTCGGATCCGCCCGCATGCCCTCGGCCAGCTTGGCGATGTCGCCGGGCCGCACCATCGGCTCGTCGCCCTGGATGTTGATGAAGATGTCGCCGTCCACCTTGGACATCACTTCCGTCAGACGATCCGTGCCGGAGGGGTGGTCGGGCGAGGTCATCAGGCAGCGGCCACCGAAGGCTGCCACCGCGTCCGCCACGCGCTGATCGTCGGTGGCCACCAGCACGGCCTGGGTGCCGGGCACCTCCATCGCACGCTCATAGACATGCTGGACCATCGGCTTGCCCAGGATGTCCGCCAGGGGCTTGCCCGGCAGGCGGGTCGAGGCGTAGCGCGACGGAATGACGATGACGAGGCGGGAGGACGGTGCGGCAGCCATGGCAGTCACTGGATGTTCAACGGCGGGAAGGACTTCACCAGGTCGTCGATCGCCTTGACCTGCGTCAGGAAGGGCTCGAGCAGGTCCAGTGGCAACGCGCTCGGGCCGTCACACAGCGCGGCAGCCGGGTCCGGATGCGCCTCCAGAAAGAGGCCCGCCAGGCCCACCGCCATGCCGCTGCGCGCCAGGTCGGCCACCTGCTGGCGGCGGCCGCCCGAGGCCGCACCGCCCGGGTCGCGCTGCTGCAGGGCATGGGTCACGTCGAAGATCACCGGCAGGTCACCACAGGTGCGCTTCATGACGCCGAAGCCCAGCATGTCGACCACCAGGTTGTCATAGCCGAAGCTGGTGCCGCGGTCGCACAGGATGACCTGTTCATTGCCGGCCTCCTTGAGCTTCTCGACGATGTGCGAGATCTGCGAGGGGCTCAGGAACTGCGGTTTCTTGATGTTGATCACGCGGCCCGTTCTGGCCAGTGCCACCACCAGATCCGTCTGGCGGGCCAGGAAGGCCGGCAACTGCAGCACGTCGATGACCTCGGCCGCCACCGGGGCCTGCCAGGGCTCGTGCACGTCCGAGATGACCGGCACGCCGAACTCGGCCTTGACGGCCTGGAAGATCCGCAGGCCTTCCTCCAGGCCCGGGCCGCGGTAGGAGTGGATCGACGAGCGGTTCGCCTTGTCGAAGCTGGCCTTGAAGACGTACGGGATGCCGAGCTTGCGCGTCACGCGGACATACGCCTCGCAGGAGCGCAGCGCCAGGTCCTTCGACTCCAGCACGTTGATGCCGCCGAAGAGGGTGAAGGGCCGGTGGTTGTCCACCTGGATGTTCGGTCCGATCGAGATCATGGTGCGCCTAGGTGGTGGGGGAGTGAAGGCCGACGGGCAGCCAGTGGGACAGGTGCTGCAGGTGCCGGGCCACGGCACCCTGGGCCGTGGCCAGCGTGGACTCGATCGCCGCGATCCTGCTGCGGTAGCCGGCCGGGTCGTCCAGACTGGACTGCCAGCAGGCGAGCAGCGTGGCGGGGGTCGTGACCTCCTGCAGCGCCTGCGCGTCCATCAGCATCCGGTAGACCGGATAGGACGGGTAGGTGGTGTCCCACCCGGTCACCACCGTCACCGGCTTGCCGAAGGACAGCGGCTCCAGCACGTTGTGGTCGACGCCGACGTGCGACACGGTCGCTGCGGCATAAAAATCCCGCAGTTCGCCCATGGTGTCCAGCACGAGGCACGCCACACCGTCCGGGAGCGCCTGGTCTCCGGTCTGCGACTTGAAGACATGGGCCAGGCCGCGGTGGACCAGGTAGTCGCGCAGCACCTGCATGCGCTCCGTCACCTCCGGATGCCGCGGCGCAAGCACCAGCAGCGCATCCGGATGCTGCGCCCGCAGCGCTGCAAAGGCGTCGAGCAGCAGTTCCTGCTCCGGGTAGTTCGTCACGCAGCCGGCGACGATGGTCGGGCGGCCGGCGCCGAGCAGGGACCCCAGCATCACCGGGCTGCGGGCCTGGCTGGCCGACCAGTGGGTCCGCTGCATGGCGTCGAACTTGATGTT
>JAEUOX010000492.1 GCA_016790475.1 Rhodoferax sp.
TGATCGGCGTGCCGACGGTGCCGGTCACGGTCGGTGCGGCCGCGAGCGCCGGCGTGGACGTCACGACCGGCGCGGCATTCGGGTGGATGCGGATCGTCACGCTGGCGGCACTGCCCTGCCCCACGACATTGGACGCACGCAATATGACCGGGAAGTCGCCACTTTGCGTCGGCGTGCCGGTGATCAGGCCGGTGTTGGCGTCGATCGTCAGCCCGGGCGGCAGGCCGGCGGCCTGGTAGCTGCCGGCAGTGATCGGGGCATTCGTGGCCTGGACCTGGATCGCGCTGATCGGCGTGCCGACCGTGCCGGTCGCGGTCGGTGCGGCCTGCAGCGCCGGGGTGGAACTCACCACCGGCACCGCATTCGGCAGGATGCGGATCGTCACCGACGCGGAGCTGCCGGTGCCCGACGGGTTGGCCGCCGACAGCACCACCGGGTAGTCGCCGCTCGTCGTCGGGATGCCGCTGATCACGCCGGTGTTCGGATCAACGCCCAGCCCGGGCGGCAGCCCGCTGGCGGCATAGCTGCCGGCATTGATCGGCGGATTCGTGGCGTTGATCTGGATGCTGGTGATCGGCGTGCCGACCGTTCCGGTCACCGACGGTGATGCCGCCAGGGCCGGCGTCGAGGTGACCACCGGTGCGGCGTTCGGGTTGATGCGCAGCAGCACCGCGGTCGAGCTGCCGGTACCGAACGGGTTGGTGGCCTGCAGGCTGACCGAGAAATCGCCGCTCTGCGTCGGCGTGCCGGTGATCAGGCCAGTATTGGAGTTCACCGTCAACCCGGATGGCAGACCGGTGGCCGCGTAGGTGCCGGCGTTGATCGGCGGATTCGTCGCGTTGATCTGGATCGCCGTGATCGGCGTGCCGACCGTGCCGGTGACCGTCGGGAACGGGGCCAGCGCCGGCGTCGATGTCAGCACCGGCACGGCATTCGGATGAATGCGCACCGTGATCGGCGTGGCAGACCCGGTGCCGCTGCTGTTGGTGGCCTGCAATGTCAGCGAGAAATCACCGCTGGCCGTCGGCGTGCCGCTGATCAGGCCGCTGCCGCTGACGGTCAGACCGGTCGCCGACAGCCCGGTCACCGCATAACCGGTGATCGGCGGTCGGTTCGCGACGATCTGGTAAGTCTGCGACAGAGGCGTGCCGACCGTCCCCAGCACCGTGGTGGACAGCGGCAGCGCCGGTGTGGTGGTGATGCTGGTCGGGGGGCCGGCCGAGTTCACCGTGATCGTGAAGCCGCTCTGCGTGACGGCACCCACCGCGGTCGTGGCTCCGAAGGTGATCCCGCTGAAGGTGCCGCTGGTCGTCGGTGTGCCGGTCAGCTGACCGTTCGACGTGTCGAAGCTCAGGCCCGGCGGCACGCTGCTCATCGTGTAGCTGCCGGCGGTGACGGGCGTCGGGAACGCGGTCACGGTGTGGGTCGCCATCGCGCTGTCCTGGGTCAGCGTGGGCGGGTTGCTGCTGGTGATGCCGGCGACCGTGATCGTGATGTCCTTGGTGACCTGTCCGTCTCCCCCATGGGTGGCGCCCGAGGTGGTTGCCCGCAGACGCACCGTGAAGGATCCGGTCACCGTCGGCGTACCGGTGATCTGGCCATTCGTGGCACCCAGGGACAGTCCTGCTGGCAGCGGAAAGGAAGGATCTACCGAGAAACTGCCGGCCGCACAGCTGTTGCAGACCGCGGTATACAACGGATTGACGCCCGCGACGTAGGTGGTCCCCTTGAACGCCGTCGCCGTCAGCGTGGTGTTCGTGATGCCGAGCACCGTGACCCGGAATGTCTGTGACACCGAACCGCTCGGGTTGGCCACATTCACCGTGAAGCTGTCGTTGCCGGCGAAGGTGGCCACCGACCGGTAGCTGATGTTGTACTGGACCGATGGCGCCGTGGATACCGTGGCTGCCACCGCGACCTGTCCGGCTGTCACCGAGGCCGCATTGGCGCTCACGCCGCTGACGGTCAGGCCGCTGTCGGACGCTACGCCGCTGCTGGTATTGTCGCCAGCGGCACCTCCGCCGGCAACGATGCGACCGAAGATGTCCTTCGTGGCAGTCACCCCGGGTCGCACGGACAGCGCCAGATTGCTGTCCACGGACGGCGAAGGAATCACGAACTTGGGGGCCTTGTACTGACCGATGTACATCGCGAGCGCGAAAAACTGGTCCCGTCGGGCCGGCGTCAGCGCGGTCCCGGCACTACCCAGGTAACCGGACATCAGGCCACCCGCAGCGAAGGCGGACTCGATCAGCGCGGCGTTGTTGGCAGCCTCCGGATGGGCAGATCCGACGCCTTCGCCCTGGGTGCGATCGACCGGGACGAGGGGCGAGTTGACCGCCGAAGCTGCCGTGAAATGGCAGCTCTGGCAGGAGCCGTGCGTGAATCCCAGCAGGTTGGCCGTGTTGTAGTGCGTGCGGCCGGTGCCAACCTGGTTCTGCGCCAGTGCAGCCGGCAGAAGGCTGCCCACCACTAGCAGCATGCAGCACCAGCGCCACAGCCGGCGCAGGCATGCACCCAGGTCGCGGTAGTCGGATCGCTGGCGAAAAAGGCGGCTTGGCAGGGTCATCCGACGACAGGGGTTGGGACGCGCATCTGTACCGCTGCAACGCGCCGGCGGGCAGATCCGGGACCCACCACCTGCGGGCCCGGGCTCAGTTTATCCAGCTTGGCCGTGGGGCCATGGCGATGTCGGCCTTGACGCGGCGCAAAAAAATCTAATCGTTGTTGACAACCCACAGTGTCCGACCATTTCCCATGCGCCAGCGCGGTTTCCAGGCCTTGTGCACGATCCAGGGCACGACCTTGAAACAGGCCCCGACCATGTCCAGTACCCTCCAGCTCGCCGAAGGCCACCCCGAACTCATCGCCGCGGTACGCGCCTGCCGCAAGCTGCTGCACCGGCGCGCGCTGGTCGCGGCGGCGGCCGGCGCGTTGCCGGTGCCAGGGTTGGACTGGGCGGTCGATGCCGCGCTGCTGGCGCACCTGATCCCGGCGATGAACGCCCGCTTCGGCCTGGCGACCGACCAGATCGACGCACTGGCGCCGGCCCAGCGCCAGCAGGTGCTCAAGGCGGTCGCAATGGTCGGCTCCTCGCTGATCGGCAAGTTCATCAGCAAGGAACTGGTGCTGCGGCTGGCCCAGACCGCCGGCATGCGGCTGGGCGCGCAGCAGGCGGCCCGCGTCGTGCCGCTGGCCGGCCAGGTGGTGTCGGCCGCGCTGGGCTACAGCATCCTGCGCTACCTGGGCGAGGAGCATCTGAAGGACTGCGTCCGGGTGGCGCGCGCGGCGCAACTGCGTCTGCCGCCGCCGGACGGTGCGGTGCGGACCCGCCTTCGCGGCAGCGGGAAAGCCGGATAATCCCGGCCGATGAATCCCCTGCTCAGCCGCCTGCAACCCTACCCCTTCGAACGCCTGCGGCAGCTGTTTGCCGGCGTGCAACCCGATCCGGCCTACCGGCCGATCAGCCTGGGCATCGGCGAGCCGAAGCACCCGACACCGGCCTTCATCGGGCAGGCCTTCAGCGAGGCGGTGCAGCGGGTCCCCAGCGGCCTGGCGGCCTATCCGGCCACCGCCGGCGAGCCGGCCTTGCGCCAGGCCTGCGCGGACTGGCTGCAGCGGCGCTACCGCCTCACGCTGGACCCGGCCACGCAGATCCTGCCGGTCAACGGGTCGCGGGAGGCGCTGTTCGCGCTGGCGCAGACCGTCGTCGACCCGCAACCCGCGGCGGCGAGCGGGGATCCGGCGCGCGGGGCGTTGGTGATCTGCCCCAACCCGTTCTACCAGATCTACGAGGGCGCGGCGCTGCTGTCCGGCGCCCAGCCCTACTTCGTCGCCGCAGACCCGGCGCGCAATTTCGCCCAGGACTGGGACAGCGTGCCGGAGTCCGTCTGGGCGCGCACGCAGCTGCTGTATGTCTGCTCTCCGGGCAACCCCACCGGCGCGGTGATGCCGCTGTCCGAATGGGACCGGCTGTTCCGCCTCAGCGAGCGCCATGGGTTCGTGATCGCGTCGGACGAGTGCTACAGCGAGATCTATTTCCGCGACGAGCCGCCGCTGGGCGGTCTGGAGGCCGCCATGGCGCTGGGCCGGCCGGACTTCCGCAACCTGATCGCGCTGACCAGCCTGTCCAAGCGCAGCAACGTGCCGGGCATGCGCAGCGGCTTCGTGGCCGGCGACGCGGCGCTGATCCGGCAGTTTCTGCTGTACCGCACCTACCACGGCAGCGCGATGAGCCCGGTCGTGCAGTCCGCCAGCATCGTGGCCTGGAACGACGAGGACCATGTCGTCGCCAACCGCACGCAGTACCGCGAGAAGTTCGCCCGCGTCACGCCGATGCTGGCCGAGGTGCTGGACGTGGCGCTGCCGGACGCCGGCTTCTACCTGTGGGCGGGCGTCGATGGCAGCGACACCGACTTCGCCCGCGCGCTGTACGCTCTCTACAATGTCACGGTGCTCCCCGGCAGCTTCCTGGCCCGGGAGGTTGCCGGCCACAACCCGGGCGCCGGCCGCATCCGGATGGCACTGGTCGCCGAGAGCGCCGAATGCGAGGAAGCTGCCCGGCGCATCGTCGCCTTCGTCCGGTCCCGAACCTGAAAGCCCTGCCCGATTTCCTTCCCTCCCCAGCCTGCCCATGACCCAACAACTCCAGCACATCCTCGACACCGCGTGGGAGAACCGCGCCGACATCTCCGCCCAGTCCGCCCCGCAGGAAGTGCGTGATGCCGTCGAGACGGTCATCGCCGACCTCAACACCGGCCGCCTGCGCGTGGCCACCCGCAGCGGCGTGGGCCAGTGGACCACCCACCAGTGGATCAAGAAGGCCGTGCTGCTGAGCTTCCGGCTCAAGGACAAC
>JAEUOX010000101.1 GCA_016790475.1 Rhodoferax sp.
TACGCGGCCCATGGCTTCGTCGATACCGGCAGGCCGTATGTGGAGGATGGCATCGACCACCTCGAGATGTTGTGGACACCCTCCTAGATGACAAAGGAAACAGGCATGCAGGAATTCAGGAACCAAACCGCCGTGCTGACCGGCGCCGGGTCCGGCTTCGGGCTGGAATGCGCGCGCATCGGCGCCCGGCTGGGCATGCGCCTGGTGCTGGTCGATGTGCAGCAGGACGCGCTCGACCGGGCTGCGGCGGAGATGCAGGCGGCCGGTGCCGAGGTGCTGGCGCGGCGCGTGGACGTGTCCAGCGCCGCCGAGATGGAAGCCCTGGGCGCCGCGGTGCAGCAGCGCTTCGGCGCGCCCCACCTGGTGTTCAACAACGCGGGTGTCGCTGCGGGCGGCCTGATCTGGGAAACGAGCCCGCAGGACTGGGCCTGGGTGCTCGGCGTGAACCTGATGGGCGTCGTGCACGGCGTGCGCGTGTTCACGCCGATGATGCTGGATGCGGCCCGTGCGGATCCGTCCTACCGCGGGCACCTGGTCAATACCGCCAGCATGGCCGGGCTGCTGAACCCGCCGAACATGGGCGTCTACAACGTCAGCAAGCATGCGGTGGTGAGCCTCAGCGAGACCCTCTACCAGGATCTGTCGCTGGTGACCGACCAGGTCAGCGCCAGCGTGTTGTGCCCTTTCTTCGTGCCGACCGGCATCAACCAGAGCGAACGCAACCGGCCGGCCGCCCTGCGCCCGCAGGATGCCCGGCCGACGCGCAGCCAGCTGATCGGGCAGGCGATGAGCGACAAGGCGGTGGGCTCCGGCAAGGTGACGGCGGCCGACGTCGCGCAGAAGGTGTTCGATGCGGTGGCGGCGCGGCAGTTCTACATCTACAGCCACCCGAAGGCGATCCGCTCGGTGCAGACCCGCCTGGAGGACATCCTGACGCCCCGCAACCCGACGGACCCGTTCATCGACAAGCCGGAGATCGGCCAGCAATTGCGCCAGGCGCTGCGCGCAGCGGACTGACCCCGCGCTGCCGGGGTCAGTGCACCTGGTGGTGCGGCACCGCCGGGTGGTCGAACAGGTCTACCTGCTCCCGGATGTCCTCGGTCTTGCCCAGCAGGTGCGTGAAGCGCAGCAGCTGCTCGTCGCGGATGAAGCTCGCGGAGGATTCGGCACCGAGCAGGGCCTCCGGCTGCTGTGGCCGGGCGACCACGTAGCCCTGCACATAGTCGACGCCGATCTCGGCCAGCGTCTGGACCGTCGCGCTGTCCTCGGCCCATTCCGCGATCGTCTGCATGCCCAGGTTGCCGGCCAGGTTCACGATCGCCTCGACGATCGCGACATTGGCCGGGTGGTTGTTCATGTTGACGATGAAGCTGCCATCGATCTTGAGCAGGTCGGCCGGCAGCTCCTTCAGGTACGAGAACGAGGTGTAGCCGGCGCCGAAGTCGTCCAGCGCCACCTTGGCGCCGAAGCCGCGGACCTTGTCGATGAACATCCGGGTGTTGTTGAGGTCATGCAGTGCGACGCTCTCGGTGATCTCGATGCACAGGTGCCGCGCGATGTCGATGTTGGCGCCCAGCATCGCGAACACGTCCTGCATGAACTTCTCGTCATTCAGCGAGGCGCCGCTGAGGTTCATGCAGACAAAGCGGGTGTTGGACAGCCGCCGGTGGTTGATGTTGAGCCAGGACAGCGTCGTCGACAGCACCCAGCGGTCGATGACACCCATGTGCCCGCTGTTCTCCGCGGCGGAGATCAGACGGTCGGTCGGCACCATCTTGCCCTCGGCGTCCTTCATGCGCAGCAGCACCTCGAAGTTCAGCGAGCCGTGCGGCGCCTTGAGCGACATGATCGGCTGCATGATCAGGAACAGGCCCTGCGTGGCGGCATCGGTGGACAGGTGCTCGACGAGCTGCAGCTCCGCCTCATGCTCCTTGAAGGCCGCGGCGGTGTGGTCGTACACCACCAGGTTGTCGACGTGCCCGCGCTTGGCCTCGCGGCAGGCGCGGTCTGCGGTGGACAGCGCGTCCTTGATCTGGGTGCCGGGCGTCACCTCGATCAGACCGACCGATCCGCGCACATGGAAGGCCTTCTCGCCGACCCGGAACGGCGTGCTGCTGATGGCGCGCACGATGCCCTGGCAGACCAGCGTGGCCAGCGGCATCTTGGTGTCGGGCATCACGATGACGAACTCGTCGCCGCCGACGCGGCCGACGCGGATCGCGCCGGACACCACATCCGTCAGCCGCTTGCAGACCTGCTGCAGCACCTCGTCGCCGGCGTTGTGGCCGTAGAGGTCGTTGATCAGCTTGAAGCGGTCCAGATCCAGGTAGGCCAGCGCCAGCGGCTTGCCCTGCGCAGACTGGGCAGCGGCCTCCAGAAACACCTTCTCGACGCCGCGCCGGTTCAGCACCTTGGTCAGCGGGTCGTTGTTGGCCAGGAAGTTGAGCTCCTCGGTGGCGCGGGACTTCTCGGTCACATCCTGCAGCGAACCTTCGATCTTGCCATTGGCCAGCGTCGCCTTCACCAGGTAGCTGCGCTGCTCCGAGCCGTCGCGCGGGCGCTTGCCGCGGATCTCGAGTTCGCCGCCGACCTGGGCGTAGACGAAATGGTGCAGTTGCGTCCAGGCGCCCTGGTCGAAATAGAGCTGCCACAGGTTGCCACCCGGTTGCAGCACGCGCGGGCCCAGCATCGACAGCAGGGCCGGGTTCGCGCTGACGAAGCGGCCCTGCGGGTCCAGCGTGAACAGGCCGATCGGCATCGCGTTGAAGTTGTGCTCGAGCTCGGCCTGGATGCGCAGGCGCTGTTCGTGCTCCTGGCGCATCTGCTCCGCGATGGCCAGCGCGGCCAGCAGCGACGAGGACAGGGCCACCGTCACGAAATTGGCGGCACCCGCAACTTCCTGGATGCCGGAGGCCGCGGCAAAGATCTCCGACAGGCCGGACAGGAAGGTCACGCCGAGCGAGGCGCCGTACCACATGGCGACCCGCGAATGGGTGCGCAGCAGGATGTTGCCCAGGCTGGCGGCCATCAGCATCAGGCCGACACCGGTCACCGCCCACATGATCGGCTGCCAGTACCGGTAGCTCAGGAAGAAGGACACCAGCAGGAAGGGCAGGCAGAACCACTGCGTCACGCGCAGCGCCGTCGCGTAACGCGTCTTGGCGAGTTCCTCCTGGAACAGCTTGCGGTAGAGCGTCAGCGTCAGCAGCGCGTAGATTGCCACTGTGACCGAGCGCGCGGGGATCAGCCAGTCCGCCGGCACCATGTGTCCCAGCCACTGGACGTCCCAGCCGGCGGTGATCGCCCCCATGCGCAGCGTGACGACCAGCCACGCCGCGAACAGCACATACAGGATCTGGCGGTTGATCAGTGCCGTCATCAGCACGAACACCGCCAGCACGATCAGGCCGCCGTCCAGCAGGCCGGACTTGCGGTGGAACTCATGGACCGAGCGCTGCAGGTCGGCCGCCGGCCAGGTCACCGCCGTGAGCCGCGCCGGGCCGACAAAGCTGGCGCGGCACAGCACGTCCATCGCAGGGCGGTCCAGCTGCATCGCGAAGCCGGCCTTGACCGGCGCCAGGAGCCCCTGGGCGGCGCTGCGGGACGAATGGCCCAGCGGCTGCAGCGTCGTCCGCTCCCAGCAACTCATGTCCACCGCATGCCGCGAAGGGAACTCCACCAGGCCATGGCCCTCCTCCGGTTGCCGGGCCGAGAACAGGAACCAGACCGGTGCCTCGGAGCGCCGGGTGTCGTATTGGGAGGTGGTGCGCGCCGAACCCAGCAGGCCCAGTGCCTGCGCGGGTGTCAGCGCCGCGTCCTTGGCGCTGATGACCTTGAGTTCCAGCGTACGGCCGCTGTTCACGGCGTACTGGTCGTCCCACAGCAGCAGCGCGGCCGCCGACACCAACGCAATCAGCAGCGGTACGAAGTAGATGGAGAGGGCCCACAGCACCCATTCGAGTGCTGCGCGCAATCGCAACGCGGGGGAGTCCCCGGGGGCGGTAATCCGATCTGGCATGCGTCCTTGAGCAGCGCCGGAACACAGCCAGCGTGGGCAAAGTCTACGCAGGCCGGTCGATTAGTCAACCAGCCACTGCCGGAAAGGCGCCGGCGACGGACGCCGGACAGCCGCAACTGTTGCAATTTTCAAACAGTTGCGCGTTGGAACAGCGGTTTGACCAAGGGTTCCCGGCTGGGCGGAAAAAGGCTCTCCCACTGCGGTTCACGCATCGGGCGGATGTCGATGTCCGGGTGGTGCGTGTAGCTGAAGAAGTTCAGCAGCGGGTGGTTGGCCTCGCTCCAGCGCTGGTGGCCGGTGTCGATCTCGAAGCCGAGCACGCGGTGCGGGATGTTGGCGCCGTGGCGCATCGGGATGAAGCCCTGCTCCGGGAACAGGTCCTCGAACATCAGCCGGTCGTAGTCACGATCCAGCGGCGCGCGTGCCGCCACGATGGCCCACTCGATGCCGTCCTGTTCACAGTACTGGAAGGCCGCCTTGATCAGCACGGTCTTGACGAGGCGGCCGGTGGTGCCACCGACGATGCCCAGGCGGCTGACCTCGGCCAGCGGACGGTCCCGGAGCCAGCGCGGCAGCGTGACCGATTGCTCCACCTTCAGCGGCATGTGGGCGTTGCTCTGGATGCGCAGCGTGCCGAGCGGCGTGCCGTCCAGCTTGGACTCGGCCAGCAGCACGACGACGCCGGGCTCGGTGTCCAGCGCCTCGGCCTGGCGCAGCTTCTCCGCAAATTCGGGCATGTGGCGGGCATAGGCCGCATGGCGGATGGTCACCGCCTTGTCCAGGTCGGCCCGGCTGCGCACGAGCCGGACGGTGAATGCGAGACGCTCTTCCTTGGTCGGTACCGGTGCAGCGGGCTGCAGGCCGATCGGGGTGTAGGCAGGCCGGATGTTCTTGGCAGAATCCGCGGTGCTAGTCATCAGGTTCACGATAAGATCCTTTGCAGCGTGTCCCGCAGGACAACAGGGCCCCATGGCCCTCGGTTCTGAATGTAGAGGCGGCAGCCCGCCCTGCGAAGTCGCCGTTTGTCTAGACCGCTTGTAAGAATTCGCCCTACACAACCCGCTCCACCGCGCTCCCTTCTTCCGTTTTTTCCCCATGACGACACCCATTGCGCGCATTGCCGCGGAGCTCGCCGTGCGCGAGCAGCAGGTACAGGCAGCCGTCGATCTGCTCGACGGCGGTGCCACCGTGCCCTTCATCGCCCGATACCGCAAGGAAGCCACCGGCGGCCTCGACGACGTCGCGCTGCGTACGCTGGAGACCCGGCTGATCTATCTCCGCGAACTCGACGACCGCCGCGCCGCAGTGCTGCGTGCGATCGAGGAGCAGGGCCGGCTGGATCCCGCGATCCGCGCCGCGCTGGCGGCTGCCACGACCAAGCAGGAGGTCGAGGACATCTACCTGCCGTTCAAGCTCAAGCGCCGCACCAAGGGCCAGCTGGCCCGTGAGGCCGGGCTGGAACCGCTGGCCGACCAGTTGCTGGCGGACCCGACGCTGGTCCCTATGCAGGCGGCCGAGGCCTTCGTCGTGCCGCTGGCCCCTCCGTCGCCGGACGGGGACAAGCAGCCGGATTTCTCGACGCCCCTGCTGGTGCTCGACGGCGTGCGGGATCTGCTCAGCGAGCGCTGGGCCGACCAGCCTGCGCTGGTGCAGGCGCTGCGGGAGTGGCTGTGGGCCGAAGGCCGGCTGGTGAGCCGGCTGCGCGCCGGGCAGGACGCGAACCAGGCCGAGGTCGGCAAGTTCCGGGACTACTTCGACTACGAGGAGCCGATCCGGCAGGTTCCGTCGCACCGCGCGCTGGCCGTGTTCCGCGGACGGGCCCAGGAGGTGCTCGACCTGCAGCTCGCATTGCCGGAGTCGGCCGACGCGCCGGCCGCCGGTGGCACCCGCACCACCATGCCGGGGCCGGCGGAACTGCGGATCGGCCAGCACATCGGCTGGCGCCACCAGGGCCGCGCGGCGGACGACTTCCTGCAGAAATGCGTGTCCTGGACCTGGCGCGTGAAGCTGAGCCTGTCCACCGAGCGCGAGCTGTTCGCCCGGCTGCGCGATGCCGCGCAGGAGGTCGCGACCCGTGTGTTTGCCGACAACCTGCGGGACCTGCTGCTGGCAGCGCCCGCCGGCCCGCGCGTCGTGATGGGCCTGGATCCGGGCATCCGTACCGGCGTCAAGGTGGCGGTCGTCGACGCCACCGGCAAGCTGGTCGATACCGCGACGGTCTTTCCGCACGAACCCCGGCGCGACTGGGAGGGCGCATTGCACACGCTGGAGCAGCTGTGCCACCGGCACCGGGTCACGCTGATCGCGATCGGCAACGGGACGGCCAGCCGGGAGACCGACAAGCTGGCGGCCGACCTGCTGCGGCGGGTCACCACGACCCGTGCCGGCAGCCCGCAGCCCCAGGCCCTGCCGGCGCTGGAACGGGTGGTCGTCAGCGAGGCCGGCGCCTCGGTGTACTCGGCCAGCGCCTACGCCTCCGAGGAAATGCCGGACGTGGATGTCAGCCTGCGGGGAGCGGCCAGCATCGCGCGCCGCCTGCAGGATCCGCTGGCCGAGCTGGTCAAGATCGACCCGAAGTCGATCGGTGTCGGCCAGTACCAGCATGACGTGAACCAGACCGAGCTGGCCCGCACGCTCGACGCGGTCGTCGAGGATTGCGTGAACGCCGTGGGCGTGGACCTCAACACCGCCAGCAAGCCGCTGCTGAGCCGCGTGTCCGGTCTGACTGCCGGCGTGGCCGCGGCCGTCGTGCGCTGGCGGGACACACACGGCGGCTTTCGCAACCGGCGCCAGCTGCTGGAGGTCGCCGGCCTGGGCCCGAAGGCCTTCGAGCAGAGCGCCGGCTTCCTGCGCATCCGCGACGGGGACGACCCGCTGGACAGCACCGGCGTGCACCCGGAGGCCTACCCGGTCGTCCAGCAGATCCTGGCAGCGACCGGCAGCACGGTGCAGCAGCTGATGGGGCGCACCGACATGCTGCGCACCTTGCGCCCCGAGTTGTTTGCGAACGCCCAGGTCGGCGTGATCACGGTGCGCGACATCCTGGGCGAGCTCGGCAAGCCCGGCCGGGACCCCCGCCCGGCCTTCCGGGCGGCGCGGCTGAAGGACGGTGTGCAGGACATCGCCGATCTGAAGGTTGGCATGGTGCTGGAGGGCACCGTCAGCAATGTGGCGGCCTTCGGCGCCTTCGTGGATCTGGGTGTGCACCAGGACGGGCTGGTCCATGTCAGCCAGCTGGCCGACCGCTTCGTCAAGGACGCGCGGGAGGTCGTCAAGACCGGTGCCATCGTGACGGTGCGGGTCGTGGAGCTGGACCTGGCGCGCAAGCGCATCGCGCTGAGCATGCGGACTGATGCCGGGGCGGCGCGCGGTGGCGCCCCGGCGTCGGGGGGCTCCCGGCGAGACGGGCCGGCGGCCGGCGCCGGGCAGCGGCCCCGCGCCGACACCGGTCCGGCGCCCGCCACCGCGATGGCGAGCGCGTTTGCGAAGCTGGGACGTTGATGGCCCGCAAGGCGGTCTGCGGCACGGCCGGATCGACGCACGGGCGGCAGGCGGATAATTCCGGCCAGCACGTTCCACACGGAGACCGAGTTTCATGCAGCTGAACGCTGTCCTGGCATCGCAGTTCGTCCTGCCCAGCATCCCGCGGGTGGTGGCGCTGCTGCTGAGCGAGCTCGAGCGGGAGGAGGCCGACCTCAAGCGCATCAACCAGCTGATCAGCCAGGATCCGGCGCTGACGATCCGGCTGCTGCAGCTGTCCAATTCCGGGTTCTTCAAGCTGTCGGGCCAGATCCACAGCGTGTCGGAATGCCTGGCCGTCGTCGGGCTGAGCCATGTCCGCACGATGGCCCATGCCTCCGCGACCAAGGCCTCGCTGAAGGCGGTGGTGGGCATCAACCTGCAGCAGTACTGGAGCTACAGCCTGGACGTGGCCAAGGTCTCCCGCTCGCTGGCCGGCGTGGTTCGGCAGAACCAGCAGGCGGCCTTCACGGCCGGCATGATCCACTACGTCGGCGAACTGGTGATGCGCCTGGTGATGCCGGCGGAGATGGCCCGGCTGGACCGGGATCTTCCGGCGCTGGACGCGCGCCGCGCCAAGGCGGAGCGCAAGACCTTCGGCTTCAACTATGCCGAGGTGGGCGCCGGGCTGGCGCGCCAGTGGCAGCTGCCGGAGCCGATCGTCGATGCGCTGGCCTTCCAGGATGCGCCGTTCCAGGACGATGCCTACGAGCCGCTGGCCGGGGTGCTGCATCTGGCGGCCTGGCGCGGACGCTCCCGCGACGCCGGCCTGGGCCAGCGCGAGATGGCCGTCACGTTTCCGGGCGCTGTCGGCGACGTGCTGTCGCTGGACATCGACATGGTCCTGCAGCAGGACCCGATCGACTGGACCAGCCCGCGCGCCGGATGAGTGCCACCACCGCGGCGCCTGCCGCGTCCCCGCCGCGCCCGGGTGCCCGCACGATGCGTGCGCTGTGCATCCATGCCGGACCGCGCGCCCGCGCCTGGCTGGCCCGCGAGGGCCTGCAGCCGGCCCATGTGGGCACCATCCCCGGCGCCGCCGGTGGCCCCAAGGGTCTGATCCTCGGTCCGCTGGACCGCTTCCTGTTTGGCGAGTGGCTGCCCCGCAGCGCGCAGCCGGTGGATCTGGTCGGCGCCTCGATCGGTGCCTGGCGCATGGCCACCGCCTGCCTGGACGATCCGGTGCAGGCCTTCCTGCGACTGGAGCGGGACTACATCGCGCAGCACTATGAACTGCCGGCAGGGCGCAAGCGCCCCAGCCCGGAGTCGGTCAGCGAACTTTTCGGCGCCAACCTGCGTGCGTTCTACGGTGAGCGCATGCAGGAGGTCCTGCAGCACCCCCGCTTCCGGCTGCATGTCGTGACGGCGCGCGGCCGCCACATCCTGGGCCGCGAACACCCCTGGCGTACGCCGCTGGGATACGCCGGCGCCTTCCTGACGAACGCCGTGCAGCGGCGCGCCATGGGCGGATGGCTGGAGCGGGTGGTGTTCTCCCGTGCCGGCGCCGCGCTGCCCTTCCTGCCCAACGACTACCGCACGCGCCAGGTCCCGCTCAACGCCGGCAATTTCCATGATGCGCTGCAGGCGAGTTGCTCGATCCCTTTCGTGCTGCGCGCGGTGCACCACATCGAGGGCGCGCCGCCCGGCGCCTACTGGGATGGCGGCATCACCGACTACCACCTGCACCTGAACTACGCGGCGCAGCCGGCCGGCGGCCTGGTGCTCTACCCGCATTTCCAGCGGGCGGTCGTGCCGGGCTGGCTGGACAAGGGGCTGCGCTGGCGGCACCGGGCCAGTGCCTTCCTGGACACGATGGTGGTGCTTTCGCCGAACCCGGCCTGGGTGCAGACCCTGCCGCGGGCCAAGCTGCCGGACCGGCAGGACTTCCTGCACTATGGCCAGGACCTGCCCGCCCGGATGCGGGCCTGGACGGCCGCCGTGCAGGCCAGCCAGCAACTCGCCGACGAGTTCGCGCAATGGCTGGACCGCCCCGACCTCGGTCAGGTCCAGCCGCTGTAGGTCCGGCGGCGGCTGCGGCGACAATCTCCGGCTGCACTCGACCGCGACCGCCATGCCCCGCACCCTGACCGCCGCCCTGTACAAGTTTGTCGACCTGCCGGATTGCGCCAGCCTGCAGCCACGCCTGCTGGCCGTCTGCGAAGCCCACCGGATCAAGGGGACGCTGCTGTTGGCCCGCGAGGGCATCAACGGCACGATTGCGGGAGCGCAGGAGGACATCCGGGCGGTGCTGCAATGGCTGCGCGCCGATCCCCGCCTGGCCGACCTGGAGCACAAGGAATCCTGGGCCGACACCGCGCCGTTCCACCGGATGAAGGTGCGGCTGAAGAAGGAGATCGTCACGATGCAGGTACCGGGCCTGGACCCGACCCGCACGGTCGGGCAGTACGTAGCGCCCGAGGCCTGGAACGCGCTGATCAGCGCGCCGGATGTCGTGCTGGTCGATACCCGCAATGACTATGAGGTGGCGATCGGCAGCTTCCAGGGCGCGATCGACCCGCGCACCCGCAGCTTCTCGGAACTGCCGGCCTGGGTGCAGGCGGAATCTGCGCCGGGCGGCAGCCTGGCGCCGGTCAACGGCCGCAAGCCGCGCGTCGCGATGTTCTGCACCGGCGGCATCCGCTGCGAAAAGTCCACCGCCTACCTGCGCTCCCAGGGCTTCGACGAGGTCTACCACCTGCAGGGGGGCATCCTCAAATACCTGGAGACCGTCCGGCCGGAGGACAGCCTCTGGCAGGGCGAATGTTTCGTCTTCGACGAGCGGGTGTCGGTGGGACACGGCCTGCAGCCTGGCACGCTGTCGCTGTGCCGGTCCTGCCGGCGTCCACTCAGTGCGGCGGACCGGGCGTCGGAACGCTACCAGGAAGGCGTCAGCTGCCCGCACTGCCATGACCAGGTATCGGACGAGCGCAAGCGTGGCTTCGCGGAACGGCAGCGGCAGGTCGAACTGGCCCGGCGGCGCCAGCAGACACACATCGCGGCGCGCATGCCGGAGCGGCCGAAGCGCCCGCCGGCGACCCCATGACCCCGCCAGGCGGGCCGCGCCACCTGGCCGATCCGGTGGCACAGATCCTGGCGCTGCGGGCGCGTCGGCCGCAACCCCGGCTGGTGCTCGGGCTGGCGGGCCTGCCGGGCAGTGGCAAGTCCACGCTGGGCCGCCAACTGGCCGAGGCGGTCAATGCCCGGGCCGGCGCCCCGGTGATGCAGACGCTGGGCATGGACGGATTCCACCTGACGCGCGCCGCGCTCGCGCAGTTTCCGGATCCTGTCCAGGCGCTGCGGCGCCGGGGTGCGCCGTGGACCTTCGACGCCGCCGGGCTGGCCCGGCGGATCCGCCAGTTGCGCGATGCCCGACGGGGCGCGGCTGCAGCAAGCGTGCGCTGGCCCGGGTTCGAACACGGTGTCGGCGATCCGGTGGAGGATGCGATCGAGGTGCCGGCGGCCACCGACGTGGTCCTGATCGAGGGTCTGTACCTGCTGCACCGGGGCGATGGCTGGAACCTGGACGGCCTGCTCGACGCCTGCTGGTACCTGGATGTGGACCTGGCCACCGCGATGGAGCGGCTTGTGGCACGGCATCGTGCCTCCTGGTCGCTGAGCCTGGAGCAGGCCCAGGCCCGGGTGGACGCCAACGACCGCCTGAATGCGCAGATCGTCGCCGCCACCCGCAGCCGCGCCGACGCGCTGCTGGGGTAGGCGGGGCTCCCGGGAGCGGAACTACATCGACTGCTCGAGCAGGCCGCGGTACTCGTCCGCGCTGGCAATGCGCGGGTTGGTCTTGTGGCAGTGGTCGGCCAGCGCGCCGGTGATGATGCGGTCGAACTGGGCCGCCTGCACACCCATCGCCGCCAGCCCGGCCGGTAGGCCGAGCCGGGCGTTCATGTCACGGATGGCCGGCCCGATGTCGGACGCGCCGGCCAGGCCCATCGCCCGGGCCATGCGCTCCAGGCGCTGCTCCTGGCGGACGGATTCGACCTCGCCGTTGAACTGCACGACGGCCGGCAGGAACATCGCGTTGAGCGTGCCGTGGTGCAGGCGCGGATCCACGCCACCGAGGCTGTGGCTCAGCGAATGCACACAGCCCAAGCCCTTCTGGAAGGCCATGGCCCCCTGCATCGACGCGCTCATCAGGTTCAGCCGGGCCTCGCGGTCGCTGCCGTCGCGCGTGGCACGCTCGATGAAGCGCCAGGCCCGCTCCAGGCCGTCCAGCGCAATGCCGTCCGCCGGCGGGTTGAAGGCGGCCGACATGAAGGTTTCCATGCAGTGCGCCACCGCGTCCATGCCGGTGGCGGCCGTCAGCATCGGCGGCAGGCCGAGCGTCAGCTCCGGATCGCAGATGGCGGCCCGCGGTACGATGTTCCAGGAATGGAAGCCGAGCTTGCGGTGGTCGTCCAGGATCAGGATCGCGCCGCGCGCGACCTCGCTGCCGGTGCCGCTGGTGGTCGGCACCGCGATCAGCGGGGCGGCCCGGTCGGTGATCAGCGCGGAGCCGCCCTCGATCGTGGCATAGGTCTTCAGCGGCCCCTCATGGCGGGCCGCGATCGCCACGCCCTTGGCGCAGTCGATCGCCGAGCCGCCGCCGACCGCGATCAGTCCGTCGCAGCCCTGGGCATGGAACAGGGCGGTGGCGGCCCGCACCGCGGCCTCGGTCGGGTTGGAGGGCGTCTGGTCGAACACCGCCACCGGCATGCCGGGCAAGGCGTCCAGCGCCCGCTGCAGCAGGCCGGCCGCCTTGACGCCGGGATCGGTGACGATCAGCGGGCGGGTGATGCCGATGCGGTCGCACTCCTGGCGCAGCAGCCGGATCGCGCCATGCTCGAATTGGATGTGTGTCACGTAGTAGATGAAGGCCATGCTGCATTCCGGTTTAGGATCGGGAATCGCACTGTAGCAAGAAGCCGCCTCCATGAGCCTGCCTGTCCGCCAAGACTTCCGACTGATCCACCGACTGCGTGTGCGCTGGGCCGAGGTCGATCTGCAGAAGATCGTCTTCAACCCGCACTACCTGATGTATGTCGATACCGCTTTCACCGAATACTGGCGCGCGCTGGCCGTGCCCTACGAGGCGATCCCGGAGACGCTGGGCGGCGACCTGTACGTGAAGAAGGCCACGGTGGAGTACCACGGCTCCGCGCGCCTGGAGGATCTGCTGGACATCGGCCTGAAGTGCCAGCGCATCGGCAACTCCTCGATGGTGTTTGCCGGCGCGATCTTCCGCGGAGAGGAACTGCTGATCACGACCGAGATGGTCTATGTGTTCGCCGACCCTGCGACGCAGACCTCCCGGCCGGTGCCGGCGCTGCTGCGCGAACTGTTCACCACCTACGAGGCCGGCGCGCCGACCTGCGAGGTGCGGGTGGGTCGCTGGGACGAACTCGGCGCGCAGGCCCGCGTGCTGCGCCGCGCCGTGTTTGTCGACGAACTGAAGATCCCGGAGCCGCTGGACGAGGACCCGGCGGACGCCGAGGCGGTGCATGCGCTCGTCGTGAACCGCCTGGGGCATCCGGTGGCGACGGCCCGGCTGACGCGCGACGCGGCCGACATTGCCCGGGTTTCCCGCGTGGCGGTCACCCGGCTGATGCGGTCGACCGGCATCGGCCGCACGATGATGCAGGCGCTGCTGCAGGTGGCTGCCGAGCGTGGCGACACCCGGGTGGTGCTGCGCTCGCAGTGCAGCGCGCAGGGCTTCTACGAGCGGCTGGGCTTTCTGGCCATCGGCGAGCCGGTCGAGGAGGCCGGCATCCCCCACATCGACATGGCCCGCGTCAGCGTGCGGCCCTGAGTCCGGCTAGATGTCGTCGCGCAGCGGGTAGGGCGCCGGCGCGACCTGCACCACCGGCCCACCGGCCGCTCCCAGTGCCAGGGGCGCCCCGCCGAAGGCGCTGATCTGCCCGGACACGATCGCGTCCCAGCCGCCACCCGGCGCCCGCGCCGCCTGCACCACGCTGGCGGCGGGCTGGTCCGGATCCTCCGGTGCGAACAGCGCGTCGCCCGCGGACAGCGGCGTTTCGGCATGGGCCAGCACGGCACGCCGTTTGAGCGTGCCGCGGAACTGGCTGCGCGCAACCACCTCCTGGCCAGGGTAGCACCCCTTCTTGAAGTGCACGCCGTCGATCGACTCGTAGTTGAGCATCTGGGGCACGTAGGCCTCGGTCACGGCGGCGCCGACCCAGGCCACGCCGGATCGCACCTCGGCCCAGCGCCAGCGGTCTGCCGTCACCTCGGGCTGTGCCGGCAGCGGCACGCCGGCCGGCGCCAGCCACAGGGCCATCGGTGTGCCGTCGGCCGGGTACAGGAACACCACTCGGGCATCGTCCTGCTGCACGGCGCTCCAGGCCGGACCGGAGGACGCGGCGACCTCGGCGACCGACGGACCGAGCAGGCCGCGCAGGGCCCACTGCGCGGTGGCATCGCTCAGGCGGACCTTCGCCCGCAGCACATACATCGACAGGCGACGGACCATGGCCGCCAGCATGTCCTGCGGACACACCAGCAGGATCTCGGCGCTGCTGAGCTTCACGCCGATGAAGCTGGCCAGCATGCGGCCCTTCGGGGAACACAGCGCGGTCAGCCGGGCCTGGCCGTCAGGCAGCAGCAGGAAATCCTGCGTCAGCTGGCCGTGCAGGAAACGGGCGGCATCCTCGCCCTCGACGCGGATGACCCCGAGATGCGGCAGCGGGGCACTGCCGTGCAAGGCATGGCTCATGGTGTCCATTATGATCATCCGATGATCACAGGAAGGCTGTAAGGTTGTGCGACGCGCCCTCGTGGTGATCGTTCTGGCCTGTGCCGGTCTGGCGGGCGCGGTCTTGTGGTGGCTCGACCATCCGCTCGACCTGGCTTCCCCGGCGGTCGACCTGTCCATCGAACCCGGCACGTCCGCCCGCGGCGTCGCGCAGGCGGTGGCGCAATCCGGCGTGCGGGTGGAGCCGGACCTGCTGTATGCCTGGTTCCGCCTTTCCGGGCAGGACCGCCAGATCAAGGCCGGCAGCTACGAGATCGAGGCCGGAGCCACACCTCTCAGCCTGCTGCGCAAGCTGGTGCGCGGCGAGGAGTCGCTGCGCACCGTGACCCTCGTCGAGGGCTGGAACTTCCGCCAGGTGCGCCAGGCGCTGGCCGGCGCCCCGCAACTGGCGCCCGACAGCGCCAGTCTGTCCGAAGCCGCGCTGATGCAGCAGCTGGGCCGTGCGGGCGTCGCGGCGGAAGGCCGCTTCTTTCCGGACACCTACAGCTACGCGAAGGGCTCCAGCGACCTGAAGGTACTGGCCCGCGCGCTGCGGGCGATGGACCGCCACCTGGCCGAGGCCTGGGCACAGCGAACGCCCGACAGCCCGCTGCAGCAGCCCGAGCAGGCGCTGGTGCTGGCCAGCATTGTCGAGAAGGAGACCGGCAGCCCGCAGGACCGCGCGCTGATTGCCGGCGTGTTCACGAACCGCCTGCGCGTCGGGATGCCGCTGCAGACCGACCCGACCGTGATCTATGGTCTGGGCGAAAGCTTCGACGGCAACCTGCGCAAGAAGGACCTGCAGACCGACACGCCCTGGAACACCTACACCCGCAACGGCCTGCCGCCCACGCCGATCGCGATGCCCGGGCGTGCCGCGCTGCTGGCTGCCGTCGCGCCGGCCCGTACCGATGCGTTGTACTTTGTCGCGCGTGGCGACGGCAGCAGCGAGTTCAGCCGCACGCTGGACGCGCACAATCGGGCGGTGGACAAATACCAGCGCAAGCGTTGAGGACGCCAGGATCCATGCAGGGACTCTTCATCACCTTCGAGGGCATCGACGGCGCCGGCAAATCGACGCACATCGAGGCGCTGGCGGCCCGCTTCCGCGCGGCCGGGCGGGCGGTGCAGGTCAGCCGCGAGCCGGGCGGCACCCCGCTGGCGGAACAGTTGCGGGCTTTGGTGCTGCATGCCGACATGGATGCGCTCAGCGAGGCATTGCTGGTGTTCGCGGCGCGCCGCGACCACCTGATGTGCACGATCGAGCCGGCGTTGCGGGCGGGCGACGTGGTCCTGTGCGACCGCTTCACCGACTCCACCTTCGCCTACCAGGGCGGCGGGCACGGCATGGACCGGGAGGTGCTCGGCACACTGGAGCGCTGGGTGCAGGGCCCGCCCGCCGGTACCGGCGGCCAGCTCCGCCAGCCGGATCTGACGCTTTGGTTCGATCTTCCCCCGGACCAGGCGGCAGAACGCCTGGCCGCAGCCCGGGAGCCGGACCGTTTCGAGGCCCGGGACACCGGGTTCTTCCGCCGGGTCGCGGCCGGCTATGCCGCACGCATGCAGCAGGATCCGGGGCGCTTCTGTCGGGTGGATGCCGCCCGGGAGCGCTCGGCCGTCTGGGCCGCTGTCGAGGCCGCGGTGCAGGGCCGGGGGTGGCTGGCATGAGCGG
>JAEUOX010000128.1 GCA_016790475.1 Rhodoferax sp.
GGCGATGTAGTGCGCGCCGCTGCGCTTGAGCCGCAGGTGGCGCCCGCCCGGGGCGATGAGGACGCGGCCGTTGACCAGGCGGTCGCCGGTTTCGGCCTCCTTCACGTCCATCGGCACGAGGTTGTTGAGCCGCTCCGCGAACGCCCGCGTGAAGCGTTCGGGCATGTGCTGCGTGATCAGGATGCCGGGCGCGGTGCGCGGCAGCCGAAGCAGGATCGACTCCAGCGTCTGCACCCCGCCGGTGCTGCTGCCGATGGCGATGACGCGGTCGGTCGTCTCGGCCATTGCGGCGGTCGCATGGACCGGCGCCCGCAGGCGCGAGGCCGCCGTCGAATCCGGCCCGGCCTGGGGTGTGGTCTGAGCGGCGGCTCGGCTCACGGCGCCCACGTTCGCGCGGGCGGCCGCTTTCACCGCCTCCACGAGTCCGTTGCTGCGGTCCTCCAGGAACGCGCGCAGCCCGAGCTTGGGCTTGGTGACGAAGCTCACCGCGCCGGCGGCCAGCGCCTGCATCGTCGTGGCGCAGCCTGCCTCGGTGAGGGTGCTGCACATGACGACCGGCGTCGGCCGCTCGGCCATCAGCTTGTGCAGGAACGTGATGCCGTCCATGCGCGGCATCTCCACGTCCAGCACGATGACGTCGGGCCAGCCGCCGTCACTTGCCTGTCGGGCTTGCAGCTTGGACCAGGCGAACAACGGGTCCTGTGCAGTCAACACCACCTCGACGCCGCCGCGTTGCAGCAGTTCCGTGAGATGCGTGCGCACAACCGCGGAGTCGTCAATGAGGGCTGCGCGGACTGTCATAGGGTCGCTCCGTCAGAAGTTCAATTGGGGCCGGCCGCGCCGACACACGACCTTGCCGGTGGCGATGTCCAGGGTCACGGTGCGCGGCACGTTGTCGCCGACGTCCACGGCCTCGACCGAGAAGGCGAAGTGATCGATCAGCGTCCAACCCCGTTCGATGTTGCGCTCGCCGATGTCGAATTTCAGCCCCGTGCTCTCGATCAAGGTGTCGGCTCCCCCGTAGAGGTGGGCGATCAGCTCGCCGGTTCGACAGCCATGGCGCTCCAGCAGGTTCACCATCGCGAGTACCGCCTCGTCGCCGTAGCGGCCGTCAAGCGGCTCGCCGCCGCGGCGTTGGCGGCCAGGCAGCAGGTAGTGGCACATACCGCCCAAGCGCCGATGGGGGTGCCACAGGGTGAGCGCCACGCAAGAACCGAGCAGCGTTCTGACGACGGAGGCTTCCGAGCCAAACCACAGTTCGCCGGGCATCAGAGCCACCTCGGCGCCCGGTTGCGCCACCCGCCAGCCGATGATGGGCGGCGTCGCCACGCGCGGCGCAGGTGCCGCACCCGCCTGTAGGCAAGCAGCGATGCGACTCGCGAGAGTCTGCAGTTCCGGCCGATGCTTCAAGGTCGCCTCAAGCGTGCACGTACACGGCCGGCGCGATGCTGCGCACCGGCAAGCCGAGGTTGGTCAGCGACTCCGAGTGTCCGGTGTAGAGCACGCCGTTCGGTGCCAGCGCGGCGAGCACCCGACGCACGATCGCCGCCTTGGCCTCGACGTCGAAGTAGATGAGCACGTTGCGCAGCCAGATTGCATCGAAGGGACCATGGTCCGGCGGCAGCGGCTCCATCAGGTTGAGCGTCCTGAACGTCGTCCGGTTGCGCAATCGCCGGTCGATGAGCAACTCGCCTTCGCGATCGGCCACGCCGCGCAGGCAATAGCGCTTGAGATACGCCGGCGGGATGCCCTCGATGCGGCCCGGTGGGTAGATCGCGCGACGAGCCGTGTCGATCATGGCCGACGACAGGTCGGTGCCGACGATGCCCCAGTCGGCCCGTTCCAGGCCCAGGCGGTCGGCAATCACCATGGCGATGCTGTAGATCTCCTCGCCCGACGAACTCGCGGCGCTCCATACCCGCCAGGACTGTCGGGGTCGGCCTTCGAGCCGCGTGCAGAAGTCCCGGAAGTGCTCGGGTTCGCGGAAGAAGTAGGTCTCGTTCGTCGTCAGTCGATCGACGACCCGTCGCATCTCGGCCTCGCCGAAGTCGCCGCGCAGCAGCCCGTCGACATAGCGGTCGAGGTTCGGTTCATCCTGCGCTGCTGCCAGCTTCGACAGCCGCATTACGACGAGTGCATGCTTGGACGGTGACAGCCGGATTCCCGAGGCACGCCGGAAGTACTCCACGATGCGGTCGAACCCGCGCCGTGACAGCGTTGCCTCGTCTCCAGAGGCCGACCGTGCCGTTGCCGGCTGCTCAGCCGGCATGGCTCGCGACCAACTCGGTGAGCTCGCGCTGGGACAGCACGCGCGGCAGGTCCAGCAGATGCAGCCGTCGGCCCTGCGCAGTGACCACGCCGGACAGGTAGGCCGCCGTGACCGGCGCGCCCAGCGGAGGCGTCGGACTCACCGTCGCCTGGTCGACATCGATCACCTCGAACACGGCATCAACCATGACGCCAGCTACCAGGGATGCCCGATCGTCCTGGGGTGGCAGGTCCACGACGATGATGCAACTGCGCCGGCCCACTGCCACCGGGCGCTGCGTCAGCCGGGCGCCAAGATCGATCACCGGCACTACGGCACCGCGCAGGTTCATGACACCGCGAATGACGGGAGGCACGCGTGGCAAGGTCGTCATGCGACCGACCTGGAGGATTTCACGCACGTGCTCGATCGGGAGCGCATAGACGATGTCGCCGACCGTCAGGCGCAGCCACTGCGACGAATGCGCCACTTCGTCAGCGACCTCGGCGACCGCCGCCGCCCCAACGGGCGATCGGGACGGTGCCGATGCGTTCGCATTCGACGCGGGCGTTGCAAGAGTGTGCATCTGTGCTCCAGCGTCGCTGGGTCAGAAGCGAACAAAGCCGGCCTCGTCCGAGGCGAAGTCCGCGGCGGCGTTCTGGCCGCTGCGTGCCTGGGCACGGGGGGTGTCGCTTCCCGCGGCGCGGCCGACCGACGGCTTGCCCTGGCGTGCCGCGGTCGTGACCTTGCGCGCAACGGAGGCCGCCGAGTCGGCGCGTTGACGCGCGACGCCGAAGTCGACCGTGCCGCCCTGCCCGGAGTCGCCGGTGTGGAAGAAGCCGACCAATGCCTGGAGCTCGGATGCCTGCGAGCTGAGTTCCTCCGCCGTTGCGCTCAGTTCCTCGCTGGCACTGGCGGTCTGTTGCGTTGCCGTGGAGAGGTGGCCCATGGCGGTCGAGATCTGGCCGACGCCTTCGCTCTGCTCGCTGCTCGCGGCACTGATCTCCTGGACGAGCTCGCTGGTCTTGCGGATCGAGGGCACCATGGCACCCAGCAGCGCACCGGCCTTGTCTGCCAGGACCACCGAGTCCGAAGCCAGCGTGCCGATCTCCTGCGCTGCCACCTGGCTGCGCTCGGCCAGCTTGCGCACCTCCGCGGCCACGACCGCGAAGCCCTTGCCATGCTCGCCGGCACGCGCCGCCTCAATGGCGGCGTTCAACGCCAGCAGGTTGGTCTGGTAGGCAATGTCGTCGATGATGGAGATCTTCTTGGCGATCTCCTTCATTGCCACAGCGGTCTTGCCGACCGCCTCGCCGCCTTCAGCAGCTTCGCCGGCGGCCTTGGTGGCCATGCCGTCGGTGACGTTGGCGCTGTCCGCGTTCTGCTTCACCGAGGCGGCGATCTCCTGCAGAGACGCCGTGGTCTCTTCGACGCTCGCTGCCTGCTGGCTGGCGGAGTGCGACAGGCTCTGCGAGGTCTGAGAAACCTGGTTTGACGCCGATGTCAGCTGGTCCGCGCCGGCGCGCACGTCGCTCATCACCTGCCGCAACTTGGACAACGACTGGTTTGCGGCACGCTTCAACTCGTCGAGTTGTCCAGGCATCTCGCGCACGATGTCCCGCGTGAGATCCCCCTCGGCCAGCGCACCCAGCGTGGCGCTGATGTCGGCCACGGCGGTGTCGATGGTGCCGAGCAACTCGTTGGTCTGCGAGGCCACCTGGAGGAAGAAGCCGTCCTTGCCGTCGGTCGTGAAGCGGGCGCCGAAGTCCCCGTTGCAGGCCGTGTTGATGACCTGGGCCAGCTCGGCCTCGAAGGCCTTGGCGGCCACGGTCTGCGTGGTGATGTCGCTCGCGTACTTCACGACCTTGCAGGGGCGGCCGTTCATGTCCATGATGGCGTTGTAGCTGGCCTGGATGTAGACCTCCTTGCCACCCTTGCCGATGCGCTTGTACTGGCCGGCATCGAATTCGCCGGCGCCCAGACGCTCCCAGAAGCGGCGGTACTCGGCACTGTCGCGGTAGGCGGGCTCGCAGAACATCGAGTGGTGGCGGCCCTTGATCTCCGCCAGCGAATAGCCCACGGTCTGCAGGAAGTTCTCGTTGGCGTCGAGGATGTTGCCCTTCAGGTCGAACTGGATCACCGCCTGGCTGCGGCCGATGGCGGCCAGTTGTCCCTCGTAGTCGGCATTGCGCTGGCGCTCCGCGGTGATGTCGGCGGCGTACTTGACCACCTTCACCACCCGGCCCTCGGCATCGAGCACCGGGTTGTAGCTGGCCTGGATGAAGACCTCGCGGCCGCCCTTGGCCAGGCGCAGGTACTGGCCGGCGTCGAA